>CAZLUP010000014.1:0-71394 GCA_964562685.1 uncultured bacterium | reverse complement strand
TAAATTTCTTTTTATTTTACTTAGCTTACTTCGACTTTTGCAGGAGGTCTAATATAAGCTCCTAAAGCACCTGTTACAGTATCGCCACCACCAGGCACTAGTCCCAAAATCGGATCGAGTCCAATTCGATATTTAGTTCCTGGAATATGGATGGCATTGTCAAGTAATTGACTAAGACGACGAAGATTATGAAGTTTAGTCGCAGAAGATAAAGGTTGTGGCATAAAGGCTAAAAATATCGAGCATACTTTAGTTGGATTAAATTATTGTTTCACCATTAAAATTAAAAATTCAACTATCTTTTGATAGCTTTGCTTTAGGTTAAAACTAGAGACTAAAACAACTCATCCCCTTCTTAGTTTAATAAAACAAATTTACTAAAAAGATCAAATGATCTAATTCAATCTGAGCTACTAAACTAAGAATATGACAGATTATGAAGGTCTTTGAGAATATTTGCTTAAATATAGGAACTTTTATCTGCACTTAAGCTTCAATAAAGTTAAGGATTAGTTTTTAGATAACTGCATAGAGCCGAATTCTGAACCCTACTATTAGGACAGTGATGGCAAGTTTAAGTGTGAGGTAGGTAAAATGTTGTGGTACGAAGGCAAAAAAGTAACTCTCGATCTTGTTGTTGGATTAACTATTAGTGTTATCGCTTTGGGTACAATTGATAATGCTCGAACCCAAAACGTAGCTAATGAGAATCATTCTTTACAAACTGTCAAAGAACAAGTTATTTCACTCCGCAACAAATAATCTGAAGTGCAATTTTTATATTTTTGACAGAAATTGAGCGGGAAAGTAACTGGTGTAGGGGTTTAGCAATGCCAAACCCCTACCTGAAAACTATAAACCTTCGTTATAAACTAAAAGCAATCACTAATCATTACTGCTTTTGGATGGATTTACCGATAGTTTATCATCCCGATTATGTTGCTCCTTTGCCAGTAGGACATCGTTTTCCGATGGCTAAATTTAAACTTTTATATGATTTATTAATTAAAGATCAAATAATTAACCCAAAACAAGTTTATTTACCTCAATTACCACCACTAGAATTAATTCAATTAGTTCATACTCCCGATTACGTCCAGGCATATTGTCAGGGAACGCTCGAATCAAAAGCTCAACGTCGGATTGGTTTACCTTGGAGTCAAGCATTAGCTAATCGTACTTGTATTGCTGTAGCAGGAACAATTCTCACTGCAAAATTAGCTCTGCAATTTGGTTGTGCTTGTAATACGGCAGGAGGAACTCATCACGCTTTTCCTGGCTATGGTTCGGGATTTTGTATTTTTAACGATTTAGCGATCGCAGCTAAAGTTTTGTTACAAGAAAATTTGGTTCAAAAAATTTTGATTGTAGATTTAGATGTCCATCAAGGAGATGGTACCGCCTCGATTTTTCAAAATGATGAGCGGGTGTTTACCTTTTCGATGCATTGTGAAGCTAATTTTCCTGGGAAAAAACAAATCAGCGATCGTGATATTCCCCTTCCTATAGGTTTAGATGATGACGGCTACTTGCAAATTTTAGCGAAAAACTTACCCGATTTACTTTCTCAAGTCAGACCTGATTTGGTATTTTATGATGCAGGAGTAGATACTCATGTAAGCGATCTCTTAGGTAAATTAGCTCTGAGTGACTGGGGTATCTATCGGCGAGAAATGATGGTGCTGAGTACCTGTTTAGCTGCTGGTTATCCTATTGCCAGTGTAATCGGTGGAGGTTACGCCGAAGATTTATCCGCCCTGGTTTACCGTCATTCGCTTTTACATCGCGCTGCTCAAACTGTTTATAATCAATATTAATATTTTCAACCTAAACTAAGGTTGCTGATTGTGGACGGTGCAATTGGGAAGATTTTTTATTTAATAATGATTCTAGTTGTCGTCTAGTAGACAAAGTGGAAGTAAAATCAGGCATTTCTTGCCAGCAAGAACGGCAAAACCAATAAAGACTATCATGACGGATATGTCTTAACATCCGATGAGAACAGCAAGGACAAAGAGTACAAATAATCATTGTTTTTAAACCAAAATATTTTAAAGAAGAGCAAAAAAAAGTGAAGTTTAAAGTTAAATTATTAAATTGGATGTCAATTGTTTTTAATTATTATTTGGCATATAAAACATCCTCAACTTCACTATCTTTAGACTAATCCTCAAACTTGAGGAAGCTGTGAAGAAAGAAGAAGAATATTTTAAGAAAGGTCAAGAAAAAATTTGCCTTTACTCTCAGAGATTACCATCCCAAAAAACCTGAGATTTGGCTGGCTAAAGTTAAAGTATCAAAAGGTTTAACGATCACACCTTGTACTCCTGCTTCATAAAATGCTTTTCTGTCGGAGATTTGAGCCTTAGCCGTGAGAAAAATTACTGGAATATGTTTTAATTTAGGATTAGTTTGAATTTTTGCCAGAGTACTTAAACCGTCCATTTCTGGCATCATGACATCAAGTAAAATTGCATCAGGGATTTGAGATTCAGCTAAAGCAATTCCTTCTCGCCCGGACGCAGCAGTGATTACTTCCCAATTTGCTTCTAACTCTAGACTCAATTGAGTTAAAACTTGAATATCTGGTTCATCGTCAATGAGAAGAATCCGTTTAGTAGGCATTTTGCTAATAATTCAATTAACTTGTTGCGAAATTTAGAGTAATCGAAGCCAAATTCTAGATTAACAATTTTTGATTCAATCGAGATCGAGAATTAAATAGCGATCATAATTTGATCTCAATCGTTTCTAGAGAATTGCTTAATTTTTATGGCATCTAAGTAACTACGCTTAACAATAAACAAGTGAGTATGAGTAGTAAAACCGCAGCAAAAATATGGGACAGACAAAACGTATTGGCATTCTTACCAGTGGTGGAGATTGTGCAGGTTTGAATGCCGTAATTCGGGCAGTAACTCGTTGTGCTGTTAATGTTTATGATTGGGAAGTTTTTGGGATTTGTAAAGCAACAGTTGGTTTGATGAGTCGTCCTCCCCAAGTCATGCAGCTACAGGTGAATCAAGTAGATTCAATTTTAACCATGGGAGGAACTATTTTAGGTACTACCAATAAAGGTAATCCCTTTGCTTATCAAATGCCGAATGGTGAAATCATAGATCGTTCTGAAGAAATTATTGAAGGCTATCATCTGCTTGGGTTGGATGCTTTAATTGGGGTTGGCGGTGATGGTAGTTTATCGATCTTACGCAAATTAGCCCAACAAGGAGGCATGAATTTTGTCGGTATTCCTAAAACCATTGATAACGACGTCGATCTCACTGAACGTTCAATTGGTTTTGATACGGCAGTAAATATCGCAACTGAAGCAATTGATCGTTTGCAGTTTACTGCTGCTAGTCATAGTCGGGTGATGATTGTCGAAGTGATGGGTAGAGATGCGGGACATATTGCCCTTAATGCAGGTATTGCTGGAGGGGCGCATATCATCATGATTCCTGAAATTCCCTATCGCTTAGAAAATATCTGCAATTATATTAAAAAAAGACAGGAACAAGGACAAGATTATTCCATTGTGGTAGTTTCTGAAGCCGTTTGTACTGAAGCTGGTGAAACGATCGCTCGTATGCAACAATTTGGACAATGTCTTCTTGGTGGAATTGGACAATATATTGCGGATCGCATTAGCAAGGAAAGTGGTGCAGAAACTAGAGTAACAGTTTTAGGACATACTCAACGAGGCGGTATTTCTTCACCTTTGGATCGGATTTTAGCTTCTGCGTTTGGTGTCGCAGCAGTAGAATTAATTGCTCAGGAAAAATATGATTATATGGTTACTTGGCAAAATCGACAGGTGATCAGTGTTCCGATTCTAGATGCGATCGCTAAATATCGGGCAGTCGATCCCCAAGATACATTAGTTAAAACAGCGAGAGGATTGGGTATTTGTTTAGGAGACTAATTATCAGTTACCAGTGACCAGTGACCAGTGACCAGTGACCAGTTATCAATTTTTCCCTATCCTGTACAATAATATGTCGGCTGTTGAAATCGAAATAATTAATTCATGGAAGAAATAACCCTACCAACCTCTGAAGTTACTTCCCTCAAAGATGGAAATAGTTCTATATCTCAGGAAGAAATTGTAGCTGCCCTGAAAACGCCAGTAGATTTCAATTTTCAATTACCCGATCCCGAAGATGAACAAATCCAAGAATTTGAATTTCAACAGCAAGTAGACAGTATTTGGGAAGTATGCGATCGCTTTGATCTGCAAACGGATATTTGGCGCGGTCGCATTTTACGCACTGTTAGGGATCGGGAGAAAAAAGGTGGTGATGGTAGAGGTTCAGGTTTTCTCAATTGGTTAAAAAATCGCGAAATTACCAAATCTCAAGCTTATGCTTTGATTCAACTGGCTAATAGTGCGGATACCTTACTCGCAGAAGGACAACTCGATCCTAATAGTATTAATAATTTTAGTAAACGAGCTTTTATTGAAACGGCTAAAGCTGAACCAGAAGTACAACAGTTAGTCAGTGAAGCTGCCCAAAGAGGCGATCGCATTACCAGAAGAGAAGTCAAACAACTCGCTGATGAATGGACAGCGATGAGTTCAGATTTACTACCAGAAGAAGTTAAGGATAAAGCAGCCGAAGGTGCATTACCGCCTCGTCATTTAGCACCTTTAGTTAAAGAGTTGGAAAAGTTACCTGATTCCCATTTGGAAGAAATTCAAAAAGAAATTGCTGCTAGTCCCGATATCGATACGGTTAAGTTAATGACTACGGAGGCACGGAATTTAGCTAAATATCTCGATGCAGCAGCCCAGGTACAAACCCTGAGAGATTCCACAATTGACATGGAAATGGCATTAGAAGAAGCTTTGCGGATTGATTGTTTGAATACCGCAGCCGATTTGGTTAAACAAGCGACAACCTTAGAACAAACTGTTGCTAGACTTTATACTACTTGGAAAAAGTTAGGTAGTGTAGCCGATCGCTTGTATGTAGAAACAGGGGCATCTAATCCTCACTTGCGATCGCTTTTAACTTGTTTAGAAACTCTCACCAACGAAACTATTGAAGTTCATCTTGATGAAGATGGCGATCGCTTGGTACGTTTGAAAATTCTGGAAGAAACCTCATCTGGACTTGATTCAAATGGTTAAGTAGTGTTTCGTCAATTAATTAATAATGGGTAAACTATTTCTCCGCGTTCCCGTGTCTCCAAGTCTCCCTGTCAAACTTAACCCATTAATTAAAAGTGACACATTAGTAGTTTACTCTCCTAAATAAGCTTCCAAAACATCAGAATTGGTTTGAATTTCTTCTGGTGTACCATCAGCTAAGTTAGTCCCTTCTGCCAATACCCAAACATGGTTACACAATGACATAATCACATCCATGTTATGTTCGATAATCAAAAAGGTGATTCCTTGACGATTCCAATCAAGAATATGTTCACAGATTTGATTGATTAAAGTAGGGTTGACTCCTGCTGCTGGTTCATCAAGTAAAATGAGTTTGGGATTAGTCATGAGTGTCCTTGCCATTTCTAGGAGTTTTCTCTGTCCCCCAGACAATGCACCAGCATAATCATAAGCTTTTTCAAGCAAACCAACCGATTCGAGAATTTCTAAGGCTTTTTGCTTATTTTCCCGTTCTTCTTGCCTTACTTGCGGTTGTTTTAACCAGACTTGAAAGAAATTTTCGCCTGTTTGTTTGGGAGTAGCGAGTAACATATTTTCGAGTACAGTAAGTTTTGAGAGTACTCTTGCTACTTGAAAAGTACGAATAAAACCTCGTTGGGCAATTTCGTGGGGTTGCAAATGATCGATAGGCTGATGATCGAAAATAACTTGACCGCGATCGGGACGAATAAAGTTGGATAATAAATTAAATAAAGTAGTTTTACCTGCACCATTAGGACCGATTAAACCAGTGATACTGCCTTGATTAACTTTAATTTCGGCATTACTTACTGCTTTGATACCACCGAAGTTCTTATTGAGTCCAGTTGCTGATAATAAGTAGTCCGATTGTAACTGTTGTGTCATTTTATCTTAATCGTTCAGATTTGAATCAGTGATTTTAAATAATTTAAATCTAATTTATAGCGTTTTTTCTAAGTCTATGATAAAAATTTTCTGGATTAACAATTAACTATCAACAATTATCAGTTATCAGTTAACAATCAACCGATAAATCTATCTGTGTTTATCTGTGGACAAACAATTAACCCCGCCGAAGGCGCGCGGAGCGACCAAGCATCAACAAAAACCAGAATACTAAACTATCCCTCGATAAATGTTAAAAGTTTTACTTACTATTAGCAAAAAAAATAGCAGCCAAGATAATTAAAAACAATAAAACTAGAGGAACTAACAAATTAATTGGTTCAATCATTAAATAAATAGTAGAGTAAATTAAATGAGTTTTCCCGATCTAGTAACTTTTTTAAAAGAAAGAACTGCATTAGCTATTTTACCAGATGATATTTTGGAAAATCTTGTTCCTAAACTACAAGAGCAAACAATTCCCGAACAAGAAACTTTTATTGAAGAAGATACAACCCCAGTAGGATTATATATCTTGCGATCGGGACATTTAGAAAGTTTTAGTAAAACTCAAAATAAAACTATTAGTTTATTACCTGGCACAGTCCTCAATTTATACGCTTTACTATTAAATCGTAGTACTCAATATACCGTTAAAACCCTCAATGAAAGTCAATTTTGGTTTATTCCTACAGAAGAAGCCCAGGAATTAATTAATAATTATCCCGAAATTACTAAAGCTTTTTCCCAACAACTAGCAGAAGAAGTTGACAAATTATCATCCCAATTAAACTTTGAACAAGAAAGACAACTAATTTTAAGACCATATTTAGTTAATAAAGCCAAACGAGGAGTAATTGGTAAAAGTCGTTATGCAGTTCGATTGCGATCGCAACTAAAACAAGCAGCTTTAACTAGAGATTCTGTAATAATTTTTGGTGAACCTGGATTAGAAAAAGATAATTTGGCAGCTTTAATTCATTTTGGTTCTAATGCTCGTCGTGAACCAATTATTAAAGTAGATTGTTCAAAATTGCAAGCTAGTGGTGCAGAACTATTTGGCCGAGTTGGAGGTAAACCAGGATTAATTGAAGCTTTAGGAGAAGGAACTTTAATTTTTAATAATATTCAACAACTTCCTCAAGAATTATTGCCGAGTATTATTGAGCTAATTAAAACTAATAAATATACCTTAGTCAATCGTCCAGGAGAAAATACTACTGAAGAAAAACTTTGTTTAGCTCGGATTATTATTATTTCAGAAAAAAATATTCCAGCTTTAAATTCTGTTGTCAAAAATTTAATTAAAGTTCCACCTCTAAGAGTTAGAAAAGAAGATATTGATGAACAAGTAAAATATTACATTAATCTGATTAGTCGCAATAAATGTCTTACTAAACCTAAAACTACTCCTGAAGCTTTAAGAAAATTACAAACCTATGACTTTCCTAATAATTTACGTGAATTGAAAAGTATAGTTGAACGAGCTTTAATTCAATTACCAGGCTGTACGGATATTACTGAAGAAATTGTTTGGCAATCTCAAAGTAAGAAAAAACAATATCGTCTTAATCTCTTAAATAAATATCCTGCTTTACGTCATTTTCTTCGCAGCGATTGGTATCCCGATCGCCTTAATTATGGCTTTACTTTTGCCTTTTTTGCCTTCATCGTTTTAGTTTTATTTATTGGTCCACAAAATCGACAAGAAAATTTTGCTCTTAATATGTTTTGGGCTTGGTGGTGGCCTTTAGTTTTAATTGGTTTTCCTTTTGTCGGCAGATTATGGTGTGCTGTCTGTCCCTTTATGATCTATGGAGAAATAACTCAAAAACTATCTTTATGGCTATTTCCTCGACAATTAAAAAAATGGCCCAGACATTCGGCAGAACAATGGGGTGGTTGGTTTTTATTTGGTTTATTTGCTTTAATTTTGTTGTGGGAAGAGTTATGGAATTTAGAAAATACTGCTTATCTTTCTGCTTGTTTATTATTATTAATTACTGCGGGAGCAATGATCTTTTCTGCTATTTTTGAACGCAGATTTTGGTGTCGTTACTTATGTCCTATCGGTGGAATGAATGGAATGTTTGCTAAACTTTCTATGACCGAATTAAGAGCGCAACAGGGAATTTGTTCAGCAGAATGTACTACTTATCAATGTTATAAAGGTGGTCCTCAAAAAGGAGAAGGACTGGAAACAGATGGTTGTCCTTTATATTCTCATCCTGCCCAATTAGAAGACAATCGAGATTGTGTTTTATGTATGACTTGTCTCAAAGCTTGTCCCCATCGTTCGGTAGAATTTAATTTGCGTCCACCAGGAATAGAATTATGGACTACTCATATAGCTCATAGCTAAGAAGTTGCTTTATTATTTTTACTTTTAAATGTAGTATTTTTACATCGTTTACCAGAAATAGAAAAGTATTTTGGCTGGAATTTCCATTTAGAAAAATTTGCTAATCATGCACTAATTTCTGTTGCTGTACTGAGTTTACCAGTGCTTTTACCACTACTTGCCCATGGTTTGATTCGTTTAGTAACTAAAGCCAAAGGTAAAATCAAATCTCTACAATTTGTACAACTAGCCTACGGTTATTTACCACTAGTTTTAGCAGGAAATTTAGCTTATTATTTACGTTTAGGATTGAGCGAAGGCGGTAGAATTTTGCCCGTTGCTTTTGCTACCTTTGGATTAAATGGTACTACTTTACCTGTTGTAGTTGCTCATCCTGCGGTAATTGCTTTTTTGCAAGGAGTCAGTTTAATTTTGGGTGTCTTATTCTCAATTCTTTTAACTCAAAAAATTGCCCGTCAACCGTTAAAACTACTATTACCACAACATCTAGTTACCATAACTTTAGCGATCGCAATGTGGCAAATTATTGTCTGAATATAATAATTACTTAAAAAGCGTTTATTTACCAGGAGAATTAAAGCCATGAGCAAGTGGAAAGTTGTCATTATTGTTTTAATAAGCGTACTACTCTTGGCTGCCTGTAACGCAGAAAAAAATATTTCATCTAATCCCAATAATTCATCTTCTCAGACCAATACTCTAACGCGCATTACAGAAAATGAAGAAGGCGTATCAGTAACCTCTAATATCATTGAAATTAGTCAGGGACAAATAATTTATATTCCTGTTTACTCTCATGCTTACCATGGCAATGGACAAAAATATCTTTTAGCCATAACCTTGAATATCCAGAATACTAGCTTGAGTCATCCGATTGTAATTCGCTCTGTTCGCTATTACAATTCGGGAGGAAAACTTGTCAAAGAATATACGCAAGGAAATCTCAAACTTGCCCCACTGGCAAGCACGGAATTTTTTATTCCCGAACAAGATGAAACTGGCGGTTCAGGAGCAAATTTTATTGTAGAGTGGATCGCAGATCAACAAGTTACCGAACCTGTCATCGAAGCATTAATGATTGCCACGCGATCGCAACAAGGAATTTCATTTGTTACTACTGGTCGTGTTATTCAAGAACTACAACCTGAACAATAGATTTTATCTTGGTTAAATTAAAAATTAAAAGTCAAAATTTAAAAATTAAATCTCGACCAAACTCCACCCTCTAGCAGATTTCAGTTTGCCTTTGATTACAGGATAGAGATATTGAACTCTAATTCCATATTTTTTCCCTAAATTTTCTGCTGTACAATGCTCAGAAATATTTCTTTTTTCGTTTTTCCAACTATAAATATCATGACATTTATAATCATCAATATTATTAGTAGATGGACTGGTATTTTTAACTTCTGGAACATAATCTACGGAATCGTCCATGAGAATAACTTGGGCAACTAATTTGGCTATTTCTGGATTCTTTGCAGCCAAATTAAGTCTTTTTGCTCCATCTTTCACAGTAATTTTTTTCATTCCAAATTTGCTTTTCGTGCCATTGGAAATCAAAACTATTGGAGAAGTAACTCCAAACTGAAGCATATTTTCAGCGAGTTCAGGATTGCTATAGTCGGTAGTTGTAACTAAAAGAGCTAATTCACCTAATGTAGCTTGATAGGTTATCTTTTTCATGGTTTGTTTGCCTGTGTGATTAATAGGATAGGAAGTGCAATTTTTTTCTTTAGTTTTAGTTAGTCACTTTGATAGATGAAATTAATTAAGTGTTAACTCGTCTATTCTATTCATCTCGGCAAATTTACTCATCCGTGAATCTACTAAATTGAAGAATTTAGACTGGTACTGTGCAGTGAGGCTTCGTTTAGTGTATCCCCGTATAAAATTAGAATATAGAGATAAAAGCGATCGCGAAGTGCCTTAGCTTCGCTGAGACCGCGTACGCGCCTGCGGAGCTAACCGCGGTTTTCTACCCGAAGGGTCTCGCAGAGAGCGAACCTCTCGCGAATTAAACTTAAATCCAGAAACCGTATCATAGTTAATAATACTACGATGAGCATCTAAGAAAATTTATATGAAAGCAGAGTTGACAGCAATCATTGAGACAGCAACAGAAGGTGGATACTGGGCTATTTGTCCAGAAATTCCTGGTGCAAATGGTCAAGGTGAAACTATCGAGGAAGCTAAAGAAAGTTTGAAAAGTGCTATTCAAATCATTATTGAAGACCGTTTGACAGATATTAGAAGGGGGCTACCGAAAGAAGCAATTGAGGAAACCATCTCAATTCCATGAAACGTAAAGAATTAGAAAAAAAGTTGCGTAAGGCTGGTTGTTATCTTAAACGAGAAGGTGCTTCTCATTCCCTTTGGATTAATCCTCAAACAGGCATTGTTGAAGCTATACCGAGACATACAGAGATTAAAGAAGCTTTAGCCAAGAAAATTCTCAAAAGCTTAAATGCCGAATAATGCGATACCGAAGGCGCAGTGAAGCGGTCAAATTTCGCCTGGCGCATCCGCGGTCTCAGCGAAGCTGAGGCACTTCGTGATCGCGCTTATAATTCTTTTTATCTACAGAGGTTATTTATTTTTGTTTTGAATCGGCATTCATTGAAAATATCATAAATTGACTGTGTTATTTTTTGTTAAATAAATAACATTTTAAAATTGATATTTAGTATTTTTTGAGACTGAATTAGATTAAAAAATAAAATTCATCAAACATTCTTAACTAAGTTAGTTAATTGTCGTCGAGAAAGTATCGAATAATACGTAAAATAACAAAAAAATTAAAATCTATAACTAACGATAGAAAACAATCTTATAAACTTTTATTAAGTTAAATATGTAAGTAACACATTATTAACTTTAGTTTTGGAAAAAACAGGAATTATGGAAAATCAAGATCCAACCAACTATTATGCTGAACAAGCACAACGCAAATACGGTGAATTTGCAACTAAGTTTCAATTTGGTTCTAATCCTAGTGCCGAAATTTGGAACGGTAGATTAGCCATGATTGGTTTTTTAATTGCGTTAATTATTGAATTGAACACAGGACAAAGCTTTATTCACTGGCTTGGTTTTTAATTGTTTGATAAATTTCTCATTTTTGTAAAGCAAATCTAATATTTGCCAGGAGTTAATCTAAGTCAACTATCAAATTTGGCTTGGATTATTTTTTTTGCGCGTACTCTAAAAATCGTTTAATTAAATTATATATAGTGTTTTAATAGTTATTAAACCAACAAAAGATATTTATTAATTAATACTATTATTTTTATCTTTTGTTTTAGTTAGATTGTAGCTTTTTATTTTAAAGGCTAAAAACTTTAAGCTGTAACTTGTTAATTAATGGATGAAGAGTATTTTTATTTTAAGTATAACCAAGAAGAATAATTTGAATTAACTAATTGAATTACGCATCTACCGTTTTATATATTTTTGTTTAAATATTTTTTTGTAGTTGTTCGCTTAAACTTTTAAAATTTTTGTAGAGTAAAAATAAGTAATTATTAAATTAATTTTGTTTTAAAATATATTAATTTTATTCAAGGATACTATTCTAGCATTGCTTTAGAACAATCTAAACCTGTTACCAAATTAACTCAATCACATTTAATTAACTTCAATTATTGGAAAAACTATGACCAAATCTTCTCAATCTGTGCGCTTGCTCATAGTTGAAGACTATCCTGATAATCGTGAATTATTAATGATTATGCTGCAAGCTATTGGTTATCAGCCAGATTGGGTAAGTAATGGTCGAGAAGCGATCGCTCTTCTAGAACAAAAAGAATACGATGTAATTTTAATGGATTGCCAAATGCCAGAAATGGACGGTTACGAAGCTACACGTATAATTCGTCAACGAGAAGCTTCTCAACGCCACACTATTATTATCGGTTTAACTGCCCATGTTATGAATGGCGATCGCCAAAAATGCTTAAATGCAGGGATGGATGACTATCTGAGTAAACCAATCGACCTAGACAAATTAATCAAAATTTTAGATGATTGGTTGCAAACCATACCAGAATAATTAAAGCGATCTGAACTAAGTTATCTTAATAGATTGCTCTGCCATCTCCATCAAAATCTCATGAGTACTTTGAGCTTGACTACCTTCGGGGGGCTGTCTTTGAATATAACTGCCATCAGGCTGCAACTCCCAAGCTTGACGAGAATCAGCCAACATAATACCCAAAATTTCTTGCAAATCCTGAACAATTTCAGGCTCTTCAATTGGCGTTACCGCTTCAACTCGACGACTAAGATTGCGAGTCATCCAATCAGCACTACCAATATACACTTCTTCTTGTCCACCGTTGTGGAAATAGAAAATCCGAGAATGTTCTAAAAAACGACCAATAATACTGATAATGCGAATATTTTCGCTAATATCTTTAACTCCAGGACGTAAACAACAAATACCTCTAATAATTAAGTCAATTTCTACTCCTGCTTGAGAAGCTTCGTAGAGAGATCTAATCACTGGTGGATCCACTAAAGCGTTCATTTTGGCGACAATTCTACCAGTACCACCCTTTTGACAGTGTTCAATTTCTCGGTGGATCATGGCAATCATGCGATCGCGTAAATTAACTGGGGCAACTAATAATTTGCGGTAGGATTTTTGGCGAGAGTAACCAGTGAGGAAATTAAACAAATCAGTTAAATCTGCCCCCAAATCATCTCTACAACTTAATAAACCCAAATCTGTGTAAATTCTGGCTGTTTTAGGATTGTAATTACCCGTGCCAATATGGACGTAGCGACGTATTTTATTTTGTTCTTGACGAACTACTAAAACTACTTTCGTATGAGTTTTTAAGCCAACTAAGCCATAAACTACATGAACACCAGCTTTTTCTAATTTCTTTGCCCAAAGAATATTATTCTCTTCATCAAAACGAGCTTTTAATTCCACTAATACCGCTACTTGTTTCCCATTTTCCGCAGCAGCAATCAAAGCTTTAACAATCGGAGAATCCCCCGAAGTACGATACAAAGTCATTTTAATTGCCAAGACATTGGGATCGTGGGCTGCTTGGGTAATAAAACGCTGTACTGTACCACTAAAAGAATGATAAGGATGATGTACTAATAAATCTTTTTCTCGGATCAAACTAAAAAAATCTTCACCAGCTTCATTGTTATTCAGATAATCTAATTCTTGTAATCGGTGCAATCGAGGCGGTAAAACCGAATTCCACGGCTTATCTTTCAATTCTGGCAAGGGTAAGGACATCAAAGACATCAAATCTCCAAGTCCTAATAAACCATCTACATCATAAACATCCTGTTCACTTAAATCCAATTCTTTGATAATAGTTGAACGAACATTTTCTGGAGTTGAAGCTTGTAGTTCTACTCTTACCGCTGAACCACCAATACGACGCTTATGCAATTCTTGTTCAATTGCTAGTAACAAATCATCAGCTTCGTCTTCTTCTACGGCAATATCAGCATTACGAGTTACTCGAAAGGCATAACATTCCTGAATGTTCATCCCAGGAAAAAGATATTCTAGATTGTGAGTAATAATTTGTTCCAAAGGGACACCAGTCCAATGAGAAGGCTTGCCTTTTTGTCGCTGTCGCAATTCCTCTGGTAAAGCCACAAATCGAGGTAAAACTTTAGGAACTTTAATTCTGGCAAATAGTTCTTCTTTTGTTTCAGGATCTTTAACTACTACTGCTAAATTAAGACTAAGGTTAGAAATATAGGGAAAGGGATGAGAAGGATCGACTGCTAGCGGAGTAAGTACTGGAAAGATATTTTCTTCAAATAAGCGATTGAGATAAGTTCTTTGTTCTTGGTTAAGATCGAGATAATCAAGGAAATAAATACCTTGTTTTCCCAATTCAGATTTTAAAACCTTTTCAAAATGTTGATGCTGTTGTTGAACTAAAGGTTTCAAGCGATCGCTAAGGTCTTTTAATTGTTGACTTGGTGTACGACCATCTGGTGTTAATTTCGTTACTCCTGCTTCTACTTGCTGTTTTAAAGCTGCTACTCTGACCATAAAAAACTCATCGAGGTTAGAGCTAAAAATTGCCATAAACTTGAGTCTTTCTAATAAAGGTGTCCTAGAATCGATGGCTTCATGCAAAACTCGACGATTGAATTCTACCCAACTCAGTTCACGATTGAAATAGTATTTAGGGTCATTAAGATCGATAGCTTTGGTCGTATCTTTAGTAGTAGTCATGACTAATTTGGCAAGCCTCTAGCAGTATGAGGTAAAAATTTATTTTCTAGACAAATAGTAGCTAGTTTTTTTAATAATCAGCACCATGCTAGAGTATCAGCCCGATCCTAAGAGAGGGTTAAAGACTAAAAAAAACACAACTATGCTTAGATTAAAAGTCTCAAAATTCTTGATGCTGTCGTTGAGCTTCGTATAATAATAAAGCACTCGTGATCCCAACATTTAAAGATTCAACTTGATTACTCAAAGGAATTGTAACTTGACAATCTGCTAACTTAATCAATTCTTCTGACAATCCAGCCCCTTCATTACCCAGTAAAATGATCGTAGGACAATGAAAATCTATTTCCCAATATGTCGTCGTTGCTTGAGGTAAAGTCGCAATTATTTGAATACCCTGTTGTTTAAATTGTTGGATCTCCTCCGTCAGATTTTGACTGACTACCATCGGTAACTTAAACCATTCTCCTACCGACGCTCTTAATACTTTAGGATTATCAAAATCAACACTATCCTGACTCAACCAAATACCATCTACATTTGTTGCCACTGCCGTACGAATAATCGTCCCCAAGTTACCAGGATCTTGTAGCCTTTCTAAGACTAACCCCAAACTGATTTTTTCTTGAGTTAGTCGTTGTGGCACTTTTCTGACTGCTGTTGCTACTATGCCATCAGGATTAATTGTAGTTGCGATCGCAGCTAAAACTTCTGGAGAAACTAATTCTGTTTTTAGTGCTTGTTGGGAAATTTTCTGCCATAATTGCTGATGATTTTGTTGCCATTTAGGAGTACAACAAACTGTAATAAGCTCATAATTTACCTGACAAGCTGCCGTGAGTAAATTAGTTCCTTCTAGTAGTAATAAATTTTGTTTTTGTCTTTCTCTACTACGATGAAGTTTACGAAGTTGCTTGATGAGAGGATTTTTAATACTGGTAAGCATTGCCTTACCACCAACCCTTGACGAATCCTAGAAAACAAGGTGATACTTAGGTGCAAATGCGGAACCCGGGACTTGAACCCGGAAGTTCTAAACGAACACTAGAACCTGAATCTAGCGCGTCTACCAATTCCGCCAGTTCCGCGAAATATCTACACACAAATTACCATTATCATTTAGCAAATAAACTATGTCAAGAAAGCAATTAACATTACATTCTCAATCATTCAATTAGTTTAGTTAATTTCAGGTAAAATCTAAACCAAATTTTTCTTATTTCTCAACTACTTAATTGTTTAATTTTTTCTCATTCAGTTTGGAGGATAAAGCCATTAACCTATCTCTAAAATTAACACAAACTCCACTTGTCTCAGCAGAAGACCAACCCCGATTAAAAATTGTTGGTAAAGCATCTCTGCAAGGAGAAGTAAAAATTAGTGGAGCAAAAAATTCTGCTCTGGTACTTATGGCAGGGTCATTATTGTGTGAGGGAGATTCTCAACTCCATAATGTACCTGATCTAGTAGATATCAAGCGAATGAGCGAACTTCTCAAGGCTTTAGGTGCAAAAATTGTTAAAAAAGACAATATTTTTGAGATTAACGCTACTGAAATCGATCCCACCAAAGCTCCTTACGACATCGTATCTCAATTAAGAGCAAGTTTTTTTATTATCGGTCCATTACTTAGTCGATTTGGCGTGGTTCGCATTCCCCTACCAGGAGGTTGTGCGATTGGAGCTAGACCGGTAGATCTTCATGTCCGAGGGTTACAAGCAATGGGGGCAAATGTTCGCATTGAATCAGGCATTGTTCATGCCAATGTGGTTGGAAGAAATAGGAGACTTCAAGGAGCTAATATTTTTCTCGATTATCCTAGTGTTGGTGCTACCGAAACTATTATGATGGCAGCAACTCTAGCAGAAGGAGAAACCAAAATTGAAAATGCTGCACAAGAACCAGAAGTAGTAGACTTAGCGAATTTTTGTTGTCAAATGGGCGCAAAAATTAGTGGTGCAGGAACTAATACAATTATTATTTCTGGAGTTAAAAATTTACATCCTATAAAATACAGTGTCATTCCCGACCGCATTGAAGCAGGAACATTTTTAGTGGCAGGAGCAATTACTCGTTCAGAAATATCCTTATTTCCAGTCATTGCCGAACATTTAGCCCCAGTTATTGCCAAATTACAAGATATCGGTTGTCAAGTTATTGCTGAAGAAGCAGAACGTTTGCGAATCGTTCCTGGTGAATTAAAAGCAACAGATATTGAAACCTTGCCTTATCCAGGATTTCCTACCGATATGCAAGCACAATTTATGGCTTTACTTAGTATTAGTGAAGGCAATAGTGTCGTTAGCGAAACAGTTTTTGAAAATCGTCTTCGTCATGTGGCTGAGTTAAAGCGAATGGGTGCAGATATTCGAGTTAAAAGCAACCATGCTTTAATCCGTGGTGTCTCTTTTCTTTCTGGTGCGCCAGTTATGGCAAGTGATTTACGTGCCTCTGCTGCTTTGGTTTTAGCTGGGTTGGCAGCCGAAGGAACAACTATTTTATCAGGGTTACATCATCTCGACCGAGGCTATGACAACATAGAAGGAAAATTACGACAACTAGGAGCTACTCTCGAACGAATTAACCCTACTTGAGACTAGACTGGTTAGCTTTATCCGAGAAAAAAAATCTCAACTGAAGGTGGGCTGAGAAATTCGGGAACTGAAGAGCAGGGAAAAGGCAAAAATTCCTTGTTCTCAGTTCCCAGTCACTATTTATGCGATAATTCTTAATAGATATTTTAATATTTGTTTCAAATAGATAACTCTGAATATTTGAGTTTTTATCAAACCCACTCTTTTATATGAGCAATCCAGGTCAAGAAAAAACTTTAGCCGAGCAAGCTCCAGCTAGTTATGAATGCCGTTCTTGCGGTTATGTCTATGAGCCTGCTAAAGGAGATAATCAAACTAATATTTCTCCAGGTACTTTGTTTACGGATTTACCCGATACTTGGCGTTGTCCAGTATGTAAAGCGCGTAAAACTCAATTTGTCAACATTGGTGCTAAAGGAGCTCCATCTGGATTTGCAGAAAATCTCAACTACGGTTTTGGTGTAAATCGCCTAACCCCAGGCCAAAAGAATCTATTAATTTTTGGAGCTTTAGCTCTAGGATTTTTATTTTTTATGAGCTTATACGCTCTTAATTAACCATGTAAATATAAGCTTGCTTGTTTCTTTTTCTTTACTCCTAAAAAAGTAAATAAATTTATAGCTTTCTGCTCTTTTTTAGGCGAAATTTAGAAGATCAAGGCACTTATGCTTACGATTTTGAGCTTAATTAAATAGTCAAACGAGAGCTTATCTTAATCGCTTCTCTTCACGAGTTATGGAATGTTTATGAGTTTATTTCTGAGAAGACTGAAACAAATCGCAATATTAATAACTATTTCTATACTTTGTCTTAGCTGTAGTGACCTTAATTCTGTAAGCTACAATCCTTGGCAAATTAAAACTTTACCGACAGAAGCTATTTTGGCCGATATTGCCTTTACTGACGATTCAAACCACGGTTGGCTAGTCGGAACTCAAGCTTCTTTGTTTGAAACAACCGATGGTGGCAATACTTGGCAACAAAAAGTTTTGAATCTGGAAGATGAAAAAGTCTCCTTTTCAGCAATTAGTTTTGCTGGGCAAGAAGGGTGGATTGTAGGAAAGCCTTCCATTTTATTACATACTGAGGATGGTGGTACAACCTGGTCACGAATTCCTCTCAGTTCTAAACTACCTGGCGCACCCGATGGAATTGTGGCATTAGGGACTGCTTCAGCAGAAATGGTCACCGATTTAGGAGCAATTTACAAAACTACTGATGGCGGGAAAACCTGGAAAGCTCTAGTTGAAGGAGCAGTAGGGGTAGCACGACATATTAATCGCTCTGCTGATGGTAAATATGTAGCGGTTTCTGCTAGAGGAAACTTCTATTCTACTTGGGAACCAGGTCAAACCGAATGGACTCCCCATCAACGTACTTCTTCTCGCCGTCTCCAAAATATGGGTTTTAATTCCGATGATAGTTTGTGGCTCTTAGCTCGTGGCGGACAAATTCAATTTAGTGAACCTGAAAATTTTGAAGCTTGGCAAGAACCAATTTATCCTGAATTTTCTACCAGTTGGGGATTACTAGATATTGCCTATCGTAATCCTGAAGAGATTTGGGTAGCTGGAGGAAGTGGTAATTTACTTGCCAGCTTTGATGGTGGTAAAACTTGGCAAAAAGATCGAGAAGTAGAAGAAGTTCCTTCAAATTTCTATAAAGTAGTGTTTTTGTCTCCCGAACAAGGATTTGTCCTTGGAGAAAGAGGATTTTTGCTTAAATACGAACCAACTACCTAAAGTAGTTTAAAATCTAACTTCAATAGTTAAGAAACTAATCGGTTTCTAATCATGTAAACTATCTTGTAAAACTTTAATTGAGGAGAAGTCAAATTAATGGCAGGTACAACCGGAGAGCGTCCATTTTCAGATATTATTACTAGCATTCGTTATTGGGTAATTCATAGTATTACTATCCCAATGTTATTCATTGCAGGATGGTTGTTTGTTAGTACTGGTCTTGCTTATGATGTATTTGGTACTCCCCGTCCTAATGAATACTTTACTCAAGACCGTTTAGAATTACCCATTATTAACGATCGCTATAGTGCTAGCGAACAAATTAAGGAATTTAACCAATAGATTGTTGAGAAAAAATTAGTAAAAAACTATGACTAGTAATAATCCTAACCAACCAGTTTCTTACCCGATTTTCACCGTTAGATGGTTAGCAGTTCATACTTTAGCTGTTCCCACCGTTTTCTTTTTAGGTGCGATCGCAGCAATGCAATTTATTCAAAGATAGGAGAATCAATGGAAAGAAATACTAATCCCAATCGACAACCAGTTGAACTTAATCGCACATCTCTTTATTTAGGATTATTGCTGATTGCTGTTCTTGGTATTTTGTTCTCCAGTTATTTCTTTAATTAATTGGATTTAATGATTTAATTATTTAACAGCAATTAGGAGGAAAAAATTATGTTTGCAGAAGGAAGAATTCCTTTGTGGATTGTGGCAACAATCGCAGGTTTAGGTGTAATTGCCGTAGTGGGAGTCTTTTTCTATGGTGCTTATGCTGGTGTAGGTTCTGCAATGTAAGTTTTGCGATCAAAACTACTTTTGAATGATTATTTTAGTAAAAAACCGCCGATTAGCACTTTGATTGGACGGGGTGCGCTCCGCGCCCCTTCGGGGGCATAAACTGCCGAGGACACCTCGGCAGACAACCCCTCACAAGGTGAGGTTTCCTTACTGTCTCCCAAAGTCAAATTTTAAACTGGCGGTATTTTTTTTGGTTGATTAATCAGATTTTTATTCAAGAGTACTAACTCTAGCGCGATATAGTAATTTATCTCCTTTTTTATAACCAACGTAACGAACTCTCACCATTTCTCCTGGTTGAGCTGTACCTTTCATTAATTCATGCCAAATTGGATCGTAAGGCAATTCCTCGCCTACAGAAGCAATTGCTTCAACTCCCCATTGTTCTAATAAATGCTCAACTGGTTTAACTAATGGTAGTAGTTTTTCTGCCGACAGTTGGGGATTTTTGTGTACCGCTACTGCTGCTGTTGGCCATTGTAATAGCCAAGATTCTAAAACTTGTAGACTTTCCTGCTGAAATTCTTGATAGAGAAACTCTTGCTGCTGTTTTAATTGTTGTTGTAATTTTTGGTATTCTTGTTGCAAGTCGACTGACTCTTGTTCTGGGTGAGCTATCAAATTGATTAAATTAGATTGCTCAACAAAAGTTTCAATCAGTTTATTTACTGGTATTTGTAAGGTTGCAGCAATTTTTAAAACTGTTTCTAGCTGCATTTTGGCGATTAAACCATATCGAAGTCTAGTTAACTGCCAAAGAGAAACGCCAGAAAGACGACTTAGTTCTTCTACATCAGCAATATTTGCCTGAGTCATTAATTGTTGAAGTAACTCATAATTTTTTTGATATAAAGATTCATTCATTGTCATCTTCAATTGATTGATTTTTTAAGCTAAATGTCTTTGTAAAACAGAACGAGGAGCTTGACGAACTCGACATTTAATCGTTTCTTTGCCTAGGCGTTGATGAGCTTCAAAACGATGACAACCAGAAAAACCGTAATATTTTCCTTCTATTTCTAAAACATCAATCGGTTCTTTTAACCCGACTAAGGCAATCGATTCCATTAATTGTTCTACTTTCTTGGAATCAGTCTGCCGTGGTAGAGGACGATAGATTTGCTTTAATGAGATATTTTCGATCTTAACCATTTTTGCCAATTTGATAATTTTCCAAAAATCATACTCATTATGAGTTTGATTATACAGTTAAGACAGAAAATAAAACAATTTTTTCTGTGAAAGAACAAACAAAAATAGCTTGGTCAGATTAATTATCAGTAAATAACAGGGAAAAACTTTAATTACTTCTTTTGCCAATTCACTGTTTAATCAAATTGTCAATAATTTTTCCTATGTTAAGATCGTGGTTATTCTACAATCGAGTTGAGGCAAAACTTAACAATGGAGCAATGGCAACAATGAATAGCGATCAAACTCCATCTATAGTTTCAATTGAAGAATTTGTAGCCTCAAAACAGATTCGATTGTTCCAAGGCTTAAAACAAAATGGCTATAGTGGTCAGCTTATTTTTAGAGATGAGCAACAACAAGAATGGATATTTTATCTTTATTGGGGAAGAATTGTTTACGTAACAGGAGGAATACATACTGTTAGAAGATGGCGCAGACATCTAGCAGTAAATTTTCCTCATCTAGCTCATCAATTATCAGAAGAATTAAAATACTTTGACGAATCAAAAACCAAAGAAATTGAAATTAGCTGGGATTACGATTTACTATTGTTTTGGGTAGAAAAAGGTAAAGCGCATCGAGAAACTGCTCTGAAAATGATTCGCTCAATCACTACCGAAGTGTTTTTTGATATTACTCAAACAGGTGATATAACTTATCATTTAAACCCACGGGAACAAACTTTATCTAACCAAATTGGGATGATTGATTCTGAGCAACAAATTATTGAAGCTTGGAAAAACTGGCAAGTTTGGCAAGCAGCTAATTTGGGAGAACGTTCTCCTAATCTTGCTCCCATCATTATAAATTTAGAAAAATTAGAAGAAAATACTTCACCAAAAACTTTTCAAGCACTAACTCGACTTATAGATGGAAAACATTCTCTTAGGGATATTGCTGTTCAAAAACAAACTGATGTTTTGTTGATGACTCGTTCAATTGCTCCTTATCTTCAGTTAGGATTGCTAGATTTAATCCCAATATCAGATTTAACTATTCCTGTTGCTATCCCTACATCAAAGATTGCGACCAAAGACCAATTGTTGCAGAATTCATCATCAAACATAACTTTTCAAGACAATCAAAATATTTTAATTGCCTTAGTCGATCACAATCCGGTTGTGTGTCAGCTTATGGAAAAAATTGTCACTACAGCAGGCTATAGTTTTATCTGCGAACATAATCCGATGAGCGCGATCGCAATTTTTTTAGAACGTAAACCCGACTTCATTTTTATTGATTGGAACTTACCAGAAATTAATGGCTACGAATTGTGCGCTCAATTGCGTCAATTATCTTGTTTTCAAAATATACCTATTATTGTTTTTTGTGAGAATGTCAATTTAATCGATCGAGTCAAAGCTAAAATGGTAGGCTGCTCAGAACTATTTAATCAAGCGATCAAAGCTAAATCAATTATCGATCTGATTAAAAAACATCTTACTCCAGTAACAGCTATCAATTCTATAAGCTAGAGTTGTTTTTTGCTAAACTGCCGTAATTGTTAAGCTCATTAAAAAATTTTTAGTTTAATTGTAATATAAAATCTTACTTAAGTAATTATCTGAGTAAGAGGAAAATGGCATTTATAACCCAAGGGATGTTATTTATCTACAATTTTGGGGAACTATATTGATGTCACTATTTAATGGACTTTATTTCGTTACTCGTGGAGCGTATTAATTTCGATTTTGTCAATTAGTTTAATTACTTATATTTTTAACTATTTATGTTTTTACAATCTAATTAACTTTTTTTATTAAAGATTAAAGATTAAATATGGTACGGTCATCCAGACCTGTTGAGGATAACTCACTTATGAATCAATTTTCTTCCCAAGCTATCAATAATAAAACAGATTCAATCAATCTTTATCCTATAGATTCGCTAGCAGAATTATCAAGTCAACAAGCTAATGGCTATTTAAAAATAATGAATGATAATTCAATTTATTGGATTTATCTTCATCAAGGTAAAGTATCTTATGCTACTAATTCCATCGAGCCTTTTGAAAGACTAGAACGTCACTTACGTCGTTTAAGCCATGAAGCAACTGCTTTAAAAAATGAAGTACGTTCTTCTTTACGTTTATCTTTTGAAACAGAAATTGAAAATTCTGCTGAACTACCCCCAGATTATCAAGCAATCTGCTGGTTAATTGAGCAAAAATATTTAACTCAAGAGCAAGCAAGTATTTTAATTGATAGATTAATTAAAGAAGTTTTTGATTCTTATATTTTATTACCAAATCAATGTCAAAACGAATTTAATAATAATAATCAATTTGCTTCTGTAATTTGTTCATTGGAATTATCTTCCTTGATTGAAGATACAGTAAAAAAACTAAAAATTTGGCAAAGTTTTACTCCTCACATTACTTCTTTATATCAACGCCCTTATTTTTTTAGTAAACCAGATGCTACGGTTGAACAACAAAAAATTGGTAAAATTCTCCGAGGATTTAATTTCCGTCAATTATCAGCCATGCTTAACCAAGATGAATTAGTATTGGTTAAAAAATTCTATCCTTTAATTGCTAATAAAACTATTATTCTAAGAGAGCCACAACCACCTTTCGATCAAATACCAAAATTTTCTAAAGATAATTTAGCAATTATCAGTAGATCTTTATCCCAACAAACTCTTACTGATTCAGAAGACATCAACATACCTGACTTACCTAATAATGCTCTTTCACAAAAACAATGGAAAATAGTTTGTATTGATGATAGTCCCACTATTCTTAATGAAATTACCAGATTTTTGGAGCGAGATGACTTTTCAGTTTTTCCAATTACAGAGCCTTTAAAAGCCTTAATGAAAATTATTAGAATTCAACCAGATTTGATTTTATTAGATGTAGGAATGCCCAATATTGATGGTTATAAGTTATGCTCTTTGATTAGAAAATATTCAGCCTTTAAAGACACACCAATTGTAATGGTTACTGGCAATAAAGGATTAATAGATCGAGCTAAAGCAAGGATGGCAGGAGCAACTGATTATATGACTAAACCTTTTACCCAATCAGATTTGCTCAATATGGTTTTTAGGTATTTAACTTAAAAAAAGATCCAATTTGATTTTGATAATTTCTGTGGAGTTTATATAAAAAAAATGAGTACTGTTTTAGTTGTTGATGATACCCCTTCTACAAGAGAATTGATTTGTGGATATTTACGTAAAGCTGGCTATCAAATTATTGAAGCTAATAATGGCAAAGAAGCTCTGGAAAAAGCTTTAGCACACAACCCAGATTTAATGATTACTGATGTGGTTATGCCAGAAATGAATGGCTTTGAACTTTGTCGTAGTCTTAAGAAAAATCCTACTACTCAAAATTTACGTATTGTAGTCTGTACTTCTAAAAATCAAGATATTGATCGTTTATGGGGAATGAAACAAGGAGCGGATATTTATTTAACTAAACCTTTTACTGAAGCAGAAATTATGGAGGCTATTCAATCAATTAGTATTTAAGCAATTAAGTTATATTTGAGATGAGCTACATTAAATTTTTTAACGTATTTATTGCGAGTTTTTATTTATTTTTGTTGATTAAGACAGAAAATTGAGCTTTTAATAAATTATTTCCACTAGTTCTTATTTGCAATTCTAAGTAAAAACATTAAAAGTATTAGCAATTATCGAGTTATTTTAATTAATCCATGACTCAGAATAATTCTCAGCCACATCAATCCAAACCCGAGCAAACCAATATTACTAAAAATATTGATTTATTTAAACTTGTAATTAAATCTTTTACTCAATCTGAAAGTAATCTAAGTTTTTATCTACTTAGAACAGTAGTTACCGTAGCTTTACTTCCTCTGATAATTGTTAGTAGTATTGCTTATCAAATTATTCATCAATCTGCTGAAGATAGAATTAATCAACAGTTAACAGAACATTCTTTGTTAACTAGTCAAATGACCAATAAAATTTTAACTGAAGCATTGGCTAGTTTAAATGCGATCGCAGAAAATCCTTATGTAATTAATTCAGTTCGGGCTACGGCAGAACAAGTCAAAAGAGATAACTTATCCAAACTTACTATTAAAGAGCTAGAACAACGTTTTTCTGCTACTAAACTACTTCAACCCAATCAAATTTTTAATGAGTACTTAAAAAGCACAGCTAAAAATAGTGAATTTGTCGAGATTTTTATTACTGAGAAAAATGGTTTTAATGTTGCTTATAGTGAACTGACTTCTGATTTTGTCCAGCGAGATGAAAGTTGGTGGCAGTTAGCTAATTCCCAAAATCAGTTTGTAGGTGAATCAAGCTTTGATGAATCTGCCAAAAGTTTTAGTTTTCCTATAGTTCATAGTATTCGTGAACCAAAATCAGGGCAATTTTTAGGAGTAATTAAAGCAGTTTTACCTTTCCAAGCTTTTAGCCAAATTGAAACTTATTTAAAATATATTGGGCTTAATAATACTGAGCAAATTCAAATTATAGATACTAGTACCCAAAAAGTAATTAAAACCTTTACTCAAAATACTACAAAAGAGCAACAGCAATTAAACCTAGTTGGTGGTGCAGAAATTGCCACAATTGCAACTTTTTTAAAAGATGGTACTAGAAAAAATTTAAGTAGTGCAGAAATTATTAAACAATTACCAAATCAGAGTAAGCTACAAAAATTATCAATTAAAGAATTTGGTCAAGCAAAAGAAACACAACTTTTCACTATTTCTTTTGTTAATCAAGGTAAAGCTTATCGACTGATTTCTATTCCCAATAGTAATTTGGTTGGAATTGTTTCAATCGATCATGGAGAAATAGAAAGTGCTGGTAATGAAATAATTGGGGTTTTTCTTTTAATTGCTGTGCTTTTGTTGTTAGGTACAACTGTAGTTATTATTCTGCTTGCCCGTCAAATTGCCTCTCCACTTAAAGATTTAGTTGATAAAGCCGAGCAAGTAGCAGCAGGAGACTTGAATGTTATTGCTGAGCCTCAAGGCACAATTGAAACGAAAACTTTGGCTTTCAGCTTTAACAACTTGGTTACTCAAGTAAAACAGTTACTATTACAACAAAATGAATCTCTTCAAGAACTAGAACAAGCTCGCCAACAAGCAGAATTATTTGCTCGTCAACAGCAGGAAAAAAATGAAAGTTTACAACAAGAACTTATGGAATTGTTGGGAGATGTAGACGGTGCAGCTAGCGGTGATTTAACTGTTCGTTCTCGCATTAATGAAGGAGAAATAGGCATCGTTGCAGACTTTTTTAATTCCATTATTGAAAGTTTACGAGAAGTTGTTAGTCAAGTTAAACAAGCTGCGACACAGGTAAATAGTTCGATTGGTAACGATCAAACTGCAATTGGGCGACTCGCTGAAGAAGCTCTTCAACAAACAGACAAGATTGGTAAAACCTTAATTTCAGTCGAACAAATGACTCGTTCAATTCAACAAGTAGCAGACAATGCCCAGACAGCAGCACGAGTTACCCAGCTTGCTGCAACTAAGGCAGAAACAGGAGGGGCGAGTATGGAACGCACGGTTACCAGTATTTTACAACTGCGCCAAACCATAGACGAAACAGCAGAAAAAGTTAAAAGTTTAGGGGATGCTTCACAGCAGATTTCGCGAGTTATTTCTTTAATCAATCAAATTGCAATGCAAACAAACCTGCTTGCGATTAATGCCAGTATTGAGGCAGCTAGAGCAGGAGTAGAAGGAAAAGGTTTTGCCGTAGTTGCTGAAGAAGTTGGAGAATTAGCTACTCAGTCTGCCCAAGCAACTAAAGAGGTAGAAAAAATTCTCGCCAAAATTCAAAAAGAAACTACGCAAGTAGTTGAAGCGATGGCAATTGGTACCACGCAGGTAGTTGAAGGTACTCGCTTAGCAGAGGATACTAAACAAAGTTTGGAACAGATTGTTCAAATATCAAAACAAATTGACGAATTAGTGCAATCGATTTCTAGTGCTACAGTTTCTCAAGCTGAAACTTCCCAAACTGTTGCTCAATTAATGGAACAGATTGCTCGGGTATCAGAACATACTTCAACTGCCTCCAGACAAGTTTCTTCTTCTCTAGAAAACACAGTTGCGATCGCTAGACAATTACAAGCGTCTGTAAATACATTCAAGACTGGAAATGACTGATGAAGTTCTAGTTGCTAGAGAGTGAACTAGACCTTAGCTTAATTAACGACAGGGGAGATATGTCAGACGATAAAGAACTTCAGGTACGACTTCAATTTCTCGAAGAAGCACAAGAATATTTAGACACCATGGAGTCGGGATTATTGGGATTAGCTGCCGGAAAGGTTAATTCCCAAACAATGGATGGAGTTTTACGAGCAGCCCATTCCATTAAAGGTGGTGCAGCCATGATGGGCTTCCAACAGTTGAGTCATTTGGCACATCGTCTCGAAGACTTTTTTAAGATACTCAAAGTCGGTAAACCAGAAGCAGTCGATAGCAACTTAGACAGCTTATTATTATCTAGTGTCGATTTTCTCCGTCAAATAATTGCGCTTAATCGCAAGCAACAAAACCCTGACGAACAGTGGTTAGAACAAAATGTTAATCCAATTTTTGAACAGTTACACGAACGCTTAGGCGATCCTCAACCAGAAGATGCTGCTGCTCTGCTTTCTGCCGAAATGGGAGAAGATATGAGTATTCTCATATTCGAGACAGAAGTAGAAGAACTTTTACAAAAACTTGAAAAAATTCTTGAATCTCCAGCTACAACTAACTTATTAGAAGAATTGCTCTTAGCTGCTCAAGAACTGCAAGGTTTAGGAGAAATGCTCGATTTGCCAGCTTTTGGAGAACTGTGTGAATCAGTCATCGAGCAGATTGAAGCTAATCCAGAACAGTTATTAGAAATTGCTCAAATTGCTCTCCAAGAATGGCGGCGATCGCAAGCGTTAGTTTTGATTGGTCAAGTAGAAGTTTTGCCTAATCGTCTAGAACTAAATGAATTAGGTGATTTTGAATTTCCTGCCGTAGATACAGATAGCTTTAATTTAAGCGAGTCTGAATTTTTTGGCGAGGAATTGCCCAATTCTACCTTTATTTATTCTTTATTAGATACAAATCAGTTAGAACAAGAGGCATTAGATTTATTTTCTTCTTTAGATGATTTAACTCCTGAAGAAAACCTCGAAGCTCCCCCACCCGCTAATCCTCAGCCTCGTTCTCAATTTATTTCTCGACCTGCGGAAGAATTAATCCGAGTCGAAAATAACTCAGTTAATTTAGCTCCATCATCATCTCAGCCAGAAATTCAACCACAAGAAAATGTTAGTGACCAGACCATTAGGGTTTCGGTTAAACAACTAGAACAACTAAGCGATTTGTTTGGGGAAGTTATTATCGAAAGAAATGGTTTAGATTTAAGACTCAAAAGTTTACGTAATCTAATCCTGTTACTGACCCAAAGAATTAAAAATCTCGAACAATCAAACTTTAAATTAAGAATTGCTTACGATAAAGTCGCTACCGAAGCAGTCATGACTCAGATCGTCAAAAATTCTGCTACTGACTTGTTTGCCACCAATATTTTAAACAATAATTTAACCAATTCTTCAACTAAAACTTTCAATACTCTTCAACAACAAGACTTTGATAGCCTCGAAATGGATAGCTACAGCGATATCCATCTTTTATCTCAAGAAGTAATGGAAACTGTAGTTCAAATTCAAGAGGTGACCAAAGATCTTGAAATTAGTTTAGAAGAAACGGAAAAGAATGCCCGCGATCTTAACCGTACTACTAAGCAAATGCAAGGCGCAATCAATCAAGTGAGAATGCGACCTATTTCCGACTTGTTAGGACGCTTTCCTCGCGCTTTGCGAGATATGGAAATGCAGTATGGCAAAAAAGTAGAACTCAAAATACGTGGTGCTTCTACTTTAATTGATCGCTCAATCCTCGAAGCTCTCAACGATCCTTTATTACATTTATTCCGTAATGCTTTCGATCACGGTATTGAAGAACCAGTTAAACGTCGCGCTAGCAATAAACCTGAACGCGGAGTAATTAGTATTAGTGCTAGCCATCGAGGTAATCAAACTGTTATTACTATTAGCGATGATGGCAAAGGAATCGATCTCGAAAAAATTAAAACCAAAGCCATTTCTATTGGAGTTAGTCCAGAAGATCTGACTAGAGCGAAAGAAGAAGATTTACTAGAACTTATTTTTGAGCCTGGATTTAGTACCGCCGAACAAGTAACAGATCTTTCTGGTCGAGGAGTAGGAATGGATGTAGTCCGAACTAATCTTGAACAGATCAATGGCACAATCAATGTCAATACTACTTTTGGAGTTGGTACTACCTTTACTATTACCGTACCTTTTACGCTCTCTGTAGTTCGGGTGTTATTGGTTGAGAGTAATGGTATGTTATTGGCTTTACCTACCAACGTGGTTGAAGAAATGATTGTACTCCAACCCGAAATGGTACTGCAAGCTGCTGGACAGGAAGTGCTTAATTGGGATGGATTTATTGTGCGTTTAATTCGTTTACATCAATGGCTTAATCTGTCTTCTTCGGGATATTCAGCTAACAACGATGTTGATGACGTTCCTGCTATTGATGAACCAACCATCTTAATGATTGCTCAAGGTAACGATTTAGTAGGTATTTTAGTTGACCGTTATTGGCAAGAACAAGAAGTTACCATTCGTCAGGTAGAAGGAAATATTCCTTTACCGCGAGGTTTTACTGGTTGTACTATTTTGGGAAATGGTCGAGTTGTACCTCTAGTTGATGCGATCGCTCTAGTTAGTTGGATTGATAATGATCGGCATCTTCAAGGAAAGTCTTTACTATCTTCCCATTCTTCAGTTCATTCGTCTGGCAATTTTTCAGAAGAGTTGCCTGCAACTACAACCTCTCAGAAAAAGACAATTATGGTGGTTGATGATTCGATTAATGTTCGTCGTTTCTTAGCAATGACTTTAGAAAAAGCTAATTATCGAGTCGAACAAGCTAAAGACGGACAAGATGCATTAGAAAAACTTAAAGCAGGAGCAAGAGTAGATGCAGTAATTTCGGATATTGAAATGCCTCGTCTAGACGGTTTTGGCTTCTTGAGTCGAATTAAATCTGAGCCTAATCACAAACATCTTCCCATTATTATGTTGACTTCTCGTAGCGGTGATAAACATCGAAAATTAGCAATGAGTTTAGGCGCAAAATCCTACTTTAGTAAACCATTTAAAGAACAAGAATTACTCAAAACTCTGGAAGAAATTACCCGTGTCTAACCTGTTTAATCAACCATAAATAACGATGCAAACTTTTAACTTAACTGAGTCATTATCAGAATCTATTCAAAAACCTTATTTACGTCTCGAATTAACACGAGATATTACCGCAGTCTTACCAATGAAAAATGCTCAAGAAGTACTGATGGTATCGACTCGGAGGATTACAGCTATTCCTAATATGCCTGATTGTGTCGTTGGTTTGCTCAATCAACGCAGCCGAGTTTTTTGGGTAGTCGATTTACCACAAATGCTCGAAATGCCAGCAATTGATCGGAACCTACAACAATATCATCTAGCAATTATCCAAGCAGCTAATGTGTCTCTAGGTTTAATTGTCAAAGATATTAAAGGAGTAATGCGTTTAACACTTGAAGAAATTCAATCTCCGATTGGCAATGTTTCTCCTGGTTTAATTCCTTATCTTCAAGGTTGTTCTTTGCAGCAAAACGAAATTTTATTAGTACTTGATGCCGAAGCTATTGTAAATTCTCCTTTATTGCAATTACATTAATTAAAGTATTTTACACAATTGCTTCATTTATTTTATGAATAATTTTTATGCTCCGCTCTCTTTATTTGAGGTAGAATATGTCGATTAAAGTTAAATTTTCAGCAGCAATATTAATTATTTTAATTATTGTTTTAGGAATTGGTGTATTACATCTTCATAATTTACAAAATAAGTTGTTAGCAGCAGAAGCAAAAAATCGTAGTGAAACAGTTCTTAGTTTTGCAAACGCAAGTAGAAAATATGTCAAAAATAGTTTACGTCCAGCAGTCGAAAAAATAACAGACAAAATGATTTTTGAAGCCATGTCTTCAACCTTTGCTACTCGTAGTATTTTTGAAAATCTCAACGAAACAATGCCTGAATATATTTATAGACAGGCTTCTACTAATCCTCTCAATCAAGCTAACAAAGCTAATCAATTTGAAACCCAAATTATTGATCGTTTTAAAAATAATCCTCACCTGGAAAAGTTAACAGGATATACTAAAATCGATGGGCAAGATAATTATTATTTAGCTTTACCTGAAAAAGTTGAAACTAGCTGTTTACAATGCCATGCTAGCCCAGCAACTGCTCCTAAAGAAATCGTTGAAAAATACGGAACTCAAAGTGGCTATGGCTGGAAAGTCGGAGATATCAATGCTGCGACGATGGTTTATGTTCCCACTAAAGACCTCAAAGCAGGTCTAGCTAAAACCCAACATAATTTTTGGATAATTTTTGCCGTTATTGTACTAGTATGCAGTACAGTGATTTATTTCTTATTTAGTCAATTGGTCAGCCTACGTTTACAGAAAATTGCGAAAGCCATGAAACGCAAGGCGGAAGAACCTTTATTAGACATCAATATTACCGACCAATCTCGAGATGAGTTAGGCTCGGTAGCCACTGCATTCAACACCATGTCCGCATCTCTAACAAAACTACAACGTAGACAACAATATGAAATAAAACAAATCAAACTATTTGAAGAAATTGTTCTCACTCAAGACCCTCAACAAACAATTAATTTGTATAATCAGTTATTACAACTGATTAGAGAATCATTAGCAGCGGATCGGGCAATAATTTATCACTTTAATGACGATAGTAGTGGAACTGTTTACGCAGAATCAGTAGCTCTAAATCAGTTAAGTTTATTAGGTCTAAACTTTCCAGAACTAAAATTAGAAACGGAACTGAAAAAAATTTATCAAGAAGTTGAAATAATTCCTATTAATGACTCTAGTCAAGCTTATTCTTATCCTCAGCATTTACAAATACTAAAAGCCTTAAAAATTGACTCCAGCCTCACTTTACCTCTTCTAGAAAATGAAATATTAACTGGTCTATTAATTGTTGGCAAAGAGCAAACTTCCTATCAATGGGAATTAGCTGAAATTGAATATTTAGTCAATTTAAATAATCAATTTAAAACTATTCAGGAACGCGCCAAACTCAGAATTGTTAATGAACAGATTGGAGCAAAACTTCAAGAAGAATTATTTAAGTTTCTCACTAGCGTAGAAGAAGCTGCTAGTGGCAATTTAACAGTAAGAGCTAATATTACCGATGGTTCTATTGGTATTGTTGCCGACTTTTTTAACTCAATTATTGAAAGTTTACGAGATATCGTTACTCGAGTCCAAGACGCTACTAATAACGTTAATACTTCTGTAAGTATTAATGAAGATGCCATCCGTCAAGTAGCAGAAGAAACACTTCAACAAACTCATCAAATTAACGACACTCTCAATTCAGTAGCAGAAATGACTCGCTCGATTCAAGCAGTAGCTAATAACGCGCAAAAGGCTGCTGAAGTTTCCCGTGAGGCTTCTACTTCTGCTACTACTGGGGGAGAAGCAATTGAACAAACAGTGCAAAGTATTCTACAACTACGAGAAACCGTAGCAGCTACAGCTAAGAAAGTAAAAAGATTGGGAGAATCTTCCCAAGAGATTTCTAAAGTAGTTTCTTTAATTAACCAAATTGCTATGCAAACCAACCTGCTGGCTATCAACGCTTCAATTGAAGCTTCTCGTGCAGGTGAAGAAGGCAGGGGTTTTGCCGTAGTTGCTGAAGAAGTAGGGGAACTAGCAACTAAATCTGCTGAGGCTACTAAAGAAATTGAAGAAATTGTAGAAAGCATTCAAGAAGAAACCGCAGAAGTAGTAGCAGCAATGGAAATTGGTACTGCCCAGGTAGTTGAAGGAACACGTTTAGTAGAAAATACTAAACAAAGTCTTGACCAAATTGTTCAAGTCTCCCGACAAATTGACGAATTACTTCAATCAATTTCTAGTGCTACGGTTTCTCAAGTAGAAACTTCTCAAACAGTTACTCAACTAATGGAAAAGATTGCTGAGATTTCTCAACGTACTTCTAGTGCTTCTAATAATGTCTCTCATTCTTTAGAAGAAACAGTCAAAATTGCTCAAGAATTACAGGCATCTGTTGGTACTTTTAAAGTTTAAAAATTAGGTTTTAATTTAATCAGCTATGACTATTTTTTCTACTCTACGCTCTCGGCGTTTTGCCAACAAACGACAAGAAATCACTCAACAAATGATTACTTTTCGTTTACGTCGGGAATGGTTTGCTTTACCAATTTTAACTATTCATAAAGTAGTTCTTTTAGGTGAAGTGTATGGTGATCCTCACAACAAAGGTATTAGTATCACGAAGTACGGAGGTAGAGAAATTTTGGTAATTGATGTCGGTCAAATAATTTTTAATAATGCTCCAGAGTTGGAAATTGTCTCGGAAAAAACAGAAGCAGATTTAGATCAAAGAAGATATCTAATTATTCTGCATAGTCAAGAACAAGATTTAATTGGATTACCTATCGATTCTCAACCACTCATGCGTTATGTAACTCAATCTTCTTTTAAGGCTTTGCCAGAAAATTATGTAGTTCAAGGTAATATTCAATGCATTAGTTCTCAAATTATTGATTTACCAGAACATCCTCCTATTTTTCTCATTGAAACTTCGCAACTAAGTAAACCAAATGTAATTAATCAGAGTTAATATCATTATTGTTTATTAATATTTATTAATTCAATAAATTGTTAATTTTCAGGAAGTTTTCGGGAACTCTAAAACTAAAGGAGCAGAATTTCCCGTGATTGGTCATCGGAAAGGAAACTAGTAATGACGACTGCCAAGAATGGAATTAGTCATACTCGTCTTCAGGTTCAACAATTTACTCTGGCTAAACAAACCGAGTTATTTGAATCGTTAAAACGAGTTAAATTTAGCGGTCAACTATTAATTAGTGATTCTCAAAGTACAACTTGGATTTTTTACTTTTATCTGGGACGTATTATGTATGCTACTGGGGGTAAACATCCAGTTAGAAGATGGAGAAGGCATTTATTTGCTTATTGTCCTCATAGATTAAAACACTTGCAAGAAATTCAAGCAGAACTAAATAGTTTATCTTTAGAAGAGAGTAGAATCTCTTGGGAATATAAACTTCTATCTTTGTGGATCGAGCAAGATAAAGTTACCCGCGAACAAGCCAATAGCGTAATTAAAGCGACTATTATTGAAATTTTATTTGATGTCAATCAAGCATTAAAAATATCTGGTGAAATTATTCAAGACAATCTTTTATCTACTAGATTAACCTTAATTGATGCAGAGCAGGTAATTAATGAAGCTTATAGCCTTTGGGAGGCTTGGCAAAATGCCAAAGTTGCCGATCGCTCTCCTGATATGGCACCGATGATTCGTCAACCAGAAGCTTTACAACAAAAAACTTCTGCTCAAGTCTATCAAAATCTTAGTCAACTATTAGACGGACAGCAAACTTTACGCGATCTTAGTGTTCGCATGAAGCGTGATATTGTCACTGTTACTCGCTCTTTGTTGCCTTATGTGCAATTGGGATTGGTACAATTAGTTTCGATTGATGATATTCCACCACCAGTTTCTATACCTTTAGCTAAAAAAATATCTAATTTAATTATTCCCCATCGCACCTTAATTGCTTGCATCGACGATAGCCCCGGCATTTGCCAAACTATGGAAAAAGTGATTACTGAAGCGGGTTATCAGTTTGTGGCAGAAATGGATGGCTTAAGAGCGATCGCAGTACTTTTAAGTCGTAAACCCGATGTAATTTTTTTAGATTTGATCATGCCTAATACCAATGGCTATGAAATCTGCGCTCAATTACGCAAATTGTCCTATTTTAAGAACACTCCAATTATCATTTTGACTGGTAATGACGGAATCATTGACCGAGTCAGAGCTAAAATGGTTGGTTCTACTGACTTTCTCAATAAACCAGTAGATCAAGATTTAGTTTTGGGAGTTATCGATAAATATCTTAAGCAAAAAGTCTAGCTCAAACGTTACTTTGAATCACTTTCAGGGAACTATAGATAATATCTATTCGCTTAATTAATTGCTGATTGAGGTGATTGCAATGGGACACGCCCTAATCGTTGATGATTCTGCTACTGAAAGAGCTATTTTAACCAGTTGTCTTGAACAAATGGGTATTTCTGTTTTAATTGCCACTAGTGGAGAAGAAGCTTTAGAAAAAATTCAACAAGCTCTTCCAGATCTGATTGTTTTAGATATTGTTTTACCTGGACGTAGTGGTTTTGAAATTTGTCGAGAACTTAAAGGAGAAGCAAATACAAGTAAAATTCCCATCATTTTGTGTTCTACCAAAGGAACTGAAATGGATAAATTTTGGGGCAAAAAACAGGGTGCAGATGCTTATATCCCTAAACCAGTGGATCAAGAAGAGTTGGTACGCACGGTTAGAGAATTAATTAACAGTTAAAATCAACAATTAAGGCAAAAAGTGTCGTGTCAGATTTTACTAGTAATCAAAATTTATTATTTTCTGATCTAGAGGCTATGCCTCGTCAAAACCAACAGCAGCAATTTTTAAAATTTTATCTTGAACCTGACACCAAAATTATGGTCTCCATCGAGCAAATTACTGAAGTTCTCAAAATCGAGCTTAGTCAAATTATTCCAATTCCTGAAATGCCCGCTTGGGTGATGGGAGTTCATAATTGGCGCGGTGAAATTCTGTGGATGCTTGATTTAGGTAATTTAATTGGGTTGAATGCTTGGTACGAACAAGAAAATACCACTCTTAATTGTACCGCTATTGTTTTATCTACAAAAACCACTAAGCAAATTAAGGAACAACAAAGCGAGAAAACTAGCTTGGGATTAATTGTGACTAGAGTAGAAGATATTGAATGGTGTAATCCTGACTTGATTCAATCTCCTCCAGGTGCTGCTATTACTCCTGAAATAGCACCATTTTTGCGGGGTTATTGGCTTAGAGAAGATGGCGAAATGGTTTTAACTCTCGATGGCAATGCTATTTTAGCTGCTATGCTTAAAATTTAATTTTTTTTATTATTACTAACTTTTACTGTCTATAGTTTTTTCTAACGTAAATTATTTAGACTAATCGCTTATTTTATTACCGTTTTGATTATGACTAAAATTCCTCCTCGATTTACTAATGAGGTAGACTCACTTTTTACTAACTCAAACAATTACCTAAAAGATAGTCAAGTAAAAAAAAATTATAATTCTGCTTGGCTAAAGCAATTTTATAATCTTTCAATTAGTCGAAAAACTAGTTTAATTCCTTGGTTGAGTTTTGCAGCTTTGGCTTTAGTTTTGGGGATTGGTACAATTATCCTTCGTCAGAGTTTGCAAGCTCAATTATTTCAACAAGCTCAATCAGGAACACAAGCAATTGGGAAATTAGTTTCTGGAGAGCTTGTTAATGAAAAATCTCAAATTGTTGAAAATGTAGTCAGTGCTTTTAACGATCAAACTAACTATAGTGCAATTTATTTACGTCAACCAACAGGAGAATATGTTTTAGCTAATTTTTCCAAAACTGCTCAAGATTTAAGTGTTAATTCTTCTTTATTTCAAGAGGCAGCTAATCAACCAAAACAGATTATTAATCAAATAGGAAAAGTCAACAATCAAAAATATGCTCTGGCAGCAAAAGCTATTACTAATTCTCAAGATGAAATAGTAGGAGTAATCGTTTATGGTAGTTCAGCAGATGCGATTAATACTATTCTTTGGGGCAGTATTTTAATTCAATTAATTTTAGCTTTAGGAATCATGGTCTTACTGTTATTGTTTACCAGAATTTTGGAGCAAGCGATCGCGATTCCGCTCAAGCAATTACAGCAAGTTACTCAAGATTTTTCTGAAGGTAATATTAAAGCTAGAGCTACCGTTGGGACTACTGATGAAATTGGTTTATTAGCTAGTACTTTCAATATCCTAGCTGATTCAATCGAAACTAACGAAGAGAAACTAAGAGAAGATGCTAAAAGATCTCGCATCCTTAAAGAAATAGCTTTTCGCATCGGTCAAGTTTTTCAATTAGAAGAAATTTTTCAAATCGCAGTTGCAGATAGTCAAGTAGCATTAGCAGCAGATCGAGTTGTTTATTGTCAATTTGATGATGGTTGGCAAGGTAAAGTTGTCGCTGAAGCAGTAGTGCCAGGATATCCCGAAATTCAAGCAACCGAAGTTAGCGATCCTTGTTTTGCTGAACAATCTGCTGAACAATATCAAAATGGTCGGATTCAAACTATCGCGAATATTTATCAAGCTGATTTGAGCGATTGTTATCTACAAATGTTAGCATCTTTTGCGGTTCAGGCTGTGGTGACTGTTCCTGTTATAAGTGCTGAGCGATTGATTGGTTTGTTGATTGCTCATCAATGTGCCGAACCTAGAGTGTGGCAGGAACAAGATGTTGATTTGTTATTACAAGTTGCTAGTCAAATTAGTAATGCTTTTGAGCGGATCAATTTACTTCAGCAGCAACAAATTGCTCAAGAGCGAGAAAGAAAAGCAAAAGAAGAACTACAACAAAGAGCTTTAGAACTATTAATGGAAGTAGATCCCGTTAGTAGAGGAGATTTAACGATCCGCGCTCAAGTCAAAGAAGACGAAATTGGCACGATCGCAGACTCCTATAATGCTACGATTGAAAGCCTACGGAAATTAGTAACTAAAGTTAAAACTGCTGCTCAACAAGTTGCTACTACTACCAGTACGAAGGAAATATTTATTCAAGAGTTATCTGCCGGTGCATCTGCCCAAACTAAAGAAATTAATGCTGCCCTAGAACGGATTAAAACCATGACTGCATCAATTCAAGCGGTAGCAGCGAACGCTGAAGCTGCCGAAGCTGCTGTTAGACAGGCGACTGCTACGGTTGAGACAGGAGATCAGATTATGAACCGAACTGTTGATGGATTTGTGGCAATTCGGGAAACAGTAGCTGAAACTGCCAAAAAAGTAAAACGTTTAGGCGAATCTTCCCAAAAAATCTCAAAAGTAGTTAACTTGATTGGTAATTTTGCCGATCAAACCAATCTCCTCGCTCTCAATGCTTCAATTGAAGCTGCTCATGCGGGAGAAGAAGGAAGAGGTTTTGCTGTAGTAGCAGAAGAAGTGCGATCGCTTGCTCGTCAATCGGCAGAAGCAACCGCAGAAATTGAAACTTTGGTGGCAGCAATTCAAGCAGAAACTAATGAAGTAGTTGCAGCAATGGAAGCAGGTACAGAACAAGTAGTTACAGGGACTAAATTAATTGATGAGACTCGGATGTCTCTTAATCAAATTAGTACAGTTAGTAATCAAATTAATCAATTAGTTAATGCGATCGCTCAAGCTACTATCGAGCAATCAAAAGATTCTGAAGTAGTTAGTCAAACAATGTCGCAAGTGGCAACTGTTTCGGAGCAAACCGAGATTGAAGCGATTCAAGTATCAAACTTATTCAAAGAATTACTGACTGTAGCTCAGGAGTTACAAGAAAGTGTTAGTAAATTCAAAGTTAGTTAGCTAGCTATTAATATTTCAAACTTAATTGTCAAAAAATTTTTGAAACGGGTACGTTTTTTCCATGACAACTGATAACTGGTAACTGAAATGACTCAGACTCCTGTACAACTTGAAAATTCTTATCAAAGCTTTCTTTCTGCTAATGACTTTTCTGATTTTCAAGATAATCAAATTACTTCAGTAAAATCTGTTAAAAACAATCGAATTAGTTTACAAAAAAAAATATTATTAGTTATTTTACCTACCACATTAGGAAGTTTAGCTTTTTCTAGCATAATTAATTATTGCTATATTCAAGCCAAAACAGAAGCAAGAGTTAAATTACAACTTGAAAATGAATTAGTTTTTGCTGAAGAAACAACTACTCAACTTCTTCAAGAAAAAATTGAGATCGACAAAACCCTGGAATTAATTAGTACCAGTTTATCTAAAACTCAAACCGATTTAAAATCTCGTAGTCTTCAAATTATTTCACCACAAACTAACGTTGCTCTACAAACTATTACTAGTCAGGGAAACAATCAAAATCAAGAAATTGTTGGTGGAGCAGAAGTAATTGCAGCAGCGAAATTAATTAAACAGCAATCACCCAATGCTGAATCAATTGAAAATCAATTAAAACAAAAAGGCATTTATCAAAAAACTATTGTTGATCGAGCAAAATTAATTGTCTCTTTCGTTTATCAAAATCGTTTTTATACTTTAACATCTATTGCTAACACTGATTTAGTAGCAGTTGCTTCACTTGATTTGCTAGAGATCAAAAAAACGGACTACCAATTAATATCAAGTCTGCTCTTAAATAATTTATTATTAGGAGCAGGTGTAACTATTATTATTTTAATTACTACGCGTAAAATTTTTATACCTTTAATTAATTTAGTTAAAACTAGTGAGCAAATAAAAGCAGATAATTTTAATTTATTATTTCAAACAAAAGGTACTTTAGAAACTCAAAACTTAACGCAAAACTTTAATTATTTAATTATTCAGCTAAAAAAATTATTGCAACACAGACAAAGTGAAATTCAACAAGCGAAAATTTTTAAAGAAATTATCTTTAAAATTAATCATCAATTAGATTGCCAAAATCTTAGAGAAACTCTTGTTCAACAAATTAATCTAGCACTTAAAACAGACAGAGTAGTTTATTGCCAAGTTAATAATTTACAACAGGGAGAAATCGTTGCTGAATCAATAACTGCTAACTATGTTTCAATTTTAGGAAATACTCTTAAAGTTGAAGATTATATACCACCAAATCAGCTTGGTATAGTTCAAAGTATAGCCAGCATTGAAACAGCCTTATTCTCAAAATCTCAGCAGCAGCAGTTACAATCTTGGCAAGTACAAGCAATGTTAGTTGCACCAGTATTAGTTAATCAACAATTAGATGGATTTTTAATGATTCAAAGTTGTGCTACTCCCCGTCATTGGCAACTACAAGAAATCGATTTTGTTGAACAAATAGCTTATCAATTAAGTTTTGCTTCAACTCGTGAGCATCTTTTAGCCCAACAACAAATTGCTGAATTAAAACAAACTCAAGCTCAAGAAAAATTAAAACAGGAAGTATTAAATTTAATTCAAAAAATTCAAAGTTTGCGCTCAGGAGATTTGACTTCAAGAGCTAATTTTACTGGTGATGAGATCGGTAAAGTTGCTGAAGCTTACAACATGAGTATTGAAAATTTACAACAACTGATTGCTAGTTTTAAAACTACAGTTCTCAACGTAGAAGAAAATGTTTTAGAACATGAACAAATAATTCAAAACTTGACCAAAGAAACCGTACAAAACGCAGAAAAAATCAATCAAACTAAACAAGAAATCCAACTGCTTCATGAAGCAAATTATCTGGTTACAACTCATGCTTCTCAAGCCGAAGTAATTGTTAAACAAGCTAATCTGCAAATATCAACAGGAAATACAGCGATCGCTCGCACCATAGAAGAAATTAATTTCATTCAAGAAACCGTAGATATCGCTTCCGAAAAAATTAAACTGTTGGGAGAATCTTCGCAAGAAATTTCTCAAGCAGTTAATCTGATTGCGCGTTTTGCTGCTCAAACTCATTTACTTGCCTTGAAAGCTTCGATTGAAGCAGCTAGAGCAGGAGAACAAGGTAGAGGTTTTGCTGTCATCGCGGATGAAGTGAGAACCCTTGCTACTCAGTCAGCAGGAGCGAGTGCAGAAATTGAAAATTTAGTAGCCAAAATTCAGCAAGAAACTCAAGCAGTAGTTGAAGTTATGGCAAAAGGTACTAATCAAGTTAAAACAGGAGCAGAATTAGTTCAACAAACTCGCCAAAGTCTCAATCAGGTAACTAATATAACTAGTGAGATTCAACAGTTAGTTGACGCGATCGCTGTTGCTTCTCATCAACAGATAGCCAATTCTGAATCAGTTATTCACAACATTAGTGGTGCAGCTATGACTGCTAGCCAAAATACTCAATCAGTAACTTTATTATCAGCTTCGCTCTCTCAATTGATTCAAGTAACCGAACAATTGAAACAAGATATTAGTAAATTTAAAATCTAATTAAGTTTTTTTCTTGTCAATGGGAAATCTTAAGCTAGTTAATTATCCAAAAAAATTATTTGTATATTCCCTATTCCCCTTTCCCTTTTCCCTGCCTCAACTGTTTAATTAATTTTGCCTAACTACTTATTTAGAAACTTTACCTCAGCAGCAAACCATGTCTCTTAATCCTGATATCCGCGATCAAGCTTATCGGTTTTTTATCGAAGAAGCTCAAGAACTGTTGCAGGTACTAGAAACAGGTTTACTTAATCTTCGCGAAGATCATAGTACGCCTAGGGTTCACGAGTTGATGCGTGCTGCTCATTCAATTAAAGGAGGGGCAGCTAGTGTTGAATTAGAAGCGATTAAAACCTTAGCTCATCGTTTAGAAGATTTTTTTAAAGCTCTTTATAGTGAAAAAGTTAACTTCGAGCCTGAATTAGAAAATTTACTCCTACAGGCATACGATTGCTTGAAAAATCCTTTGGTTGAACAAATGGAAATGGGCGGTTTTGACGCAGAAATTGCCTTAGTTAATGCCGAACCAATCTTTGCTCAGTTAGAAACTCTTTTAGGGGATGCTTTACAAGAATCTGATAATTATATTCCTAGTGCTACAGATTTAGGAGTTGATATTGTTGCTTCTATTTTTGAAGTAGATGTAGCTCAATCTCTTACTCATCTCTACGAAGTATTAACTAATCCTGAAAACTATAATGTGCTTGATGAGTTTAATGCACAAATCGAGCTACTAAACGGATTTGCTGAACTATTTAATTTATCTGGTTTTGCTGAAATTCTTCAAGCTGCTACTACTGCCCTTAATCTTTATCCAGAACTAAAACTAGACATTATGCAATTAACGATCGCTGATTGTCAAAAAGCGAGAGAGCAAATTCTAGCTGGCGATCGCAAAAGAGGTGGAGAACCATCTTCTACTTTATTGGCACTTACAGAAAGTAACGTTCATAATAATTTTGTTAGTGAGGATTCGTTTCAGTCTTTAATTGCCTCACAAAACGAATTATCTACCACTGATGATTTTTCTTTTGGAAATTTATTTGACGAAATTGTAGCTCAACCTAATACTTTGGCAGAAACGGTTAACGAAAACTTGACTGATAATTTTTCTGTTAATCAAGATGCAATTTTATATAGTTCCATTGATAGTCATAATTGTTTGCTAGATGATGTGTTCGGTGCGGTTGAAGTTCAAACAGAAACAGACTTAGAATTACCTCAAAATGTAGAAACTAATCTTTCTTTAGATGATGTGTTCGGTGCAGTTGAAGTTCAAACAGAAACAGATTTAGAATTGCCTCAAAATGTAGAGACTAATCCTTCTTTAGATGATGTGTTCGGTGCAGTTGATTTAACTAACAACGAGCAAGAACAACCACAATCTTTTCAAATAAATGAACTTCCTCCACAAAATCTAGAAGCAGCAATTGAATCAATCGAACAAATTTTTGAACATTTACCTTCTCTGGAACAAGATACTACTTCCCTTTTACCCACGACTAAGCAAAATCCACCCCCGAAAGTTGAATCACAACCAGTTAAAGTCAGCACCAATCAACCCGTTGTTCCTAACAATTTGACTGTTAGAGTTGGTTTAGACCGCTTAGAAAGAATGAATAATTTGATTGGTGAATTAGTAATTAATCGCAATAGTTTATCTTTGCAAAACGAGCAGCTACAAGATAACTTACAAGTATTAGTCCGTAAATTTTTCCGTTTTCAAGATACTACCACTAAATTAAGAGATTTATCCGATCGCTTGTTAGTTGAGTCAGAACGCTACAAAATCGCTCATCCTCAAATTAATTCTCAGCAACTTGGAGAATCGACAGATTTTGACGAAGTCGAAGCAGGCGAGGGGTCGTCTCCTGAACCAAGTTCAGGGGCTTGTGCCCCCGAAGGGGCGCAGAGCGCACCCCGCTCTGCCGTCGCAGGGCAGAGTAACTTCGATTCTTTGGAAATGGATAGTTATGGTCATCTGCACTCTCTGCTACAAGGCATTTTAGAAGAAATGTTGCAGTTAGAAGAAAGTGTTGAAGACATTACTTTGTTTGCCAGACAATCGAATCAAACCATCGAACAACAGCGTCAAATGCTGGCGCAGATGCGGGATGAATTGATGTGGGCGAGAATGTTGCCTCTAGAGCAAATTTTGCAACGTTTTCCTCGAACTTTACGAGATTTATCCAATCAATACGGAAAACCAGTTAATCTCAGCATGACTGGTACAGGTGTTTTAGTAGATAAAGCAGTTTTAGAAAAACTATACGATCCTCTTTTACATTTACTAAGGAATGCTTTCGATCACGGCATTGAATCTCCAGAAATTCGCCAACAGCAAGGTAAATCTGAACAAGGACAAATTGAAATTCATGCCTATTATCAAGGTAACCAAACTGTTATCGAAGTCAAAGATGATGGTCAAGGGTTAAATTTAGCCAAAATTGCCAAGAAAGCAGTCAAACAAGGATTATTATCATCCGAAGAAGCTGCGATCGCTAGAAAACCAGAATTATTCAATTTGATCTTTGAATCGGGTTTTTCAACAGCAGATCGAGTGAGCGAAATTTCTGGGAGAGGGGTAGGGATGAATGTGGTTCGTTCTCAGATACTGGCACTCAAAGGAACAATTGAGGTTAATTCTGTGCCAGGTAAAGGAACAACTTTTACACTGAGATTGCCTCTAACTTTAACTATCGCCAAATTGTTAGTTGTTTCTCTGGGTTCAACGGCTTTTGCATTGCCTTCCGATAATATTGAAGAAATTATTATCCCTACTTCAGAAAAAATTAAAGTTTCTAGTAGCAAAAGATTTTTCTTCCTGAAGCAGCAATTAATCCCAATCTATACCCTCAAGGAAGTACTTCACTACAATTGTATGCTTCCGCCAGTTAATTTAAGAAGCAAGGCTTTTGAAACTGTTGCTGCACCACAAGATTGGGGATTACCTCTATTACTTTTGCGTCAAGGACAACAGCTATTTGCTTTAGAAATTGAATCTTTGATTACCGAACAAGAATTAGTGATTAAACCTTTTGGTAAAGCGTTGAAACCTCCTAGTTATATCTATGGTTGTACGATTATGGGAGATGGTACATTGATTCCTGTGATCAATGGCAATGTTTTAATTGATCGCATCCAAGGCAACGATACAACTAGAAATAATGCTCCTTTATTCAGCAATATTACTGCTGTGTCAGAGGAATTAACACAGACAACAGAAGAATTAGATAGTTCAACACCTTCAACAGAATCAATTAATCTTCTCCCAAATAAAAGTAAGACGGTTCAATCACCAACCATTATGATTGTTGACGACTCTACCGCTTTAAGGCGAACTATGGCTTTAAGTTTAGAAAAAAGTGGTTATCGTGTCGTTCAAGCTAAAGACGGCAGAGATGCCTTAGAACAGTATCGCAAAAATTCTGCGATCGCTTTGATTGTTTGTGATATTGAAATGCCTAATATGAATGGCTTTGAATTTTTAGGAGTGCGTCGTCGTGATTCTGAATTAAGCAATATTCCTATTGTGATGCTGACTTCTCGTAGCGGAGTCAAACATCGAAATTTGGCAATGCAATTAGGAGCTAATGCTTATTTTACGAAGCCTTGTATCGAACAAGAATTTCTCGTCGAACTCAAAAAAATCTTAAATCCTTCTCAACAGAAATCTCCTACTATTCCCAAAACTTTAACCAATCAAACCATCCTAGTCATTGATGATTCTTCAGCTTTAAGAAAAACAATGGCTTTAAGTTTAGAAAAGAAAGGTTATCGAGTTTTACAAGCTAGAGATGGACAAGAAGGTTTAGAACAACTCAAACAAAATCCTCAAGTCAACTTAGTCATTTGTGATATTGAAATGCCCAATATGAACGGTTTTGAGTTTTTAACCGCTCGTCGTCAAGAAGTGAAGTTAGCCAAAATTCCTGTAGCGATGCTTACTTCTCGTAGTAACGAAAAACATCGAAATTTAGCGGAACAATTAGGAGCAATAGCTTATTTTACTAAACCCTATGTCGAAGAAGAATTTTTCCCAGCCGTTCTTAATCTTATTCGTAATTAAATTTTGGTTAATATGTTAGCAAAAGCGATCGCAACTGATAATTTAACTACTACTTCTACTGGTACTCTTAAATTATTGGTGTTTGAGATGGGAAAGTTAACCTTAGCTTTACCTGTCGAACAAGTTAAAAAAGTAATTAGGTATCAACCGACTTACGGTAGTGGATTAAGTCACGTTAGTATTAGTCATGTGGGTGAACAAGAAATTACCATTGTCGATTTACATAAAAAACTATTTAAAACTAGTCAGCTAAACGAGTCTGAATTTAAAGGCTATTTTATTATTACCAGGGCATTTAGTGGTAAAGGTGTTGCGGGTGAACCTTTGGGGATAATTGTAATGAAAACTCCAATTTTGTTAGAAGTAAGTCTTGCTCAAATTCGGGTTTTACCAAACTCTTATCGTCATGCTGATACTTTAGAGATTGCTAGTCATGTTGCGATTGTCCCTCAAGAATCTGAACCAAGTCTTACTATTTTTATTCTTGATATAGATCGTTTAGTTTAGTGGAAAACTGTTCCACTGGTAGCAGCATTTTGTTAAATTGTCATAGGCAAGTCTATTAAAGATTAAGTATAAATTTAACTACATTTTAAGGTAAGCCTATGGCATCGATACGGGAATACCATCAACAATTGGTCAGTAAAGAACGTTCTGCTGTAGAAATTGCAACAGAATATATGCAACGCATTGAAACCTTAGAACCAAAAGTGCGAGCTTTTTTGTCTGTTACTGCCGATTTAGCCTTGGAAAAAGCTAAGCAAGTAGATGCCAAAATTGCAGCAGGGGAAGAAATTGGTTTGCTAGAAGGCATTCCAACCGCAATCAAAGATAATATGTGTACCAAAGGGATTAAAACAACCTGTGGTTCGCAGATTCTAGCTAATTTTGTACCTCCTTATGAGTCTACTGTGACCCAAAAATTGCAACAAGCTGGTGTGGTGGTAGTTGGGAAAACTAACCTCGATGAATTTGCGATGGGTAGTTCTACAGAAAACTCTGGGTTTCAGGTTACTGCTAATCCTTGGGATTTAGAAAGAGTTCCTGGTGGTTCTTCTGGTGGTTCGGCAGCAGCAGTAGCAGCAGCAGAATGTGTAGTTGCTTTGGGTTCGGATACAGGGGGGTCGATTCGTCAACCAGCTTCTCTGTGTGGTGTGGTAGGATTAAAACCAACTTACGGCTTAGTCTCTCGGTTTGGTTTGGTTGCTTACGCTTCTTCTTTGGATCAGATTGGTCCTTTTGCTCGTACTGTTGAAGATGCAGCAATTTTACTAGGTGCGATCGCTGGATACGATCCTTCTGATTCTACTAGTCTTAAAGTAGAAATTCCTGACTATACTCAATTTTTACAACCTACTCTCAAAAAGGGTTTAAAAGTAGGAATCATCACTGAAACCTTTGGTGAAGGTTTAGATGCCACTGTAGCAGAAACGGTCAGAAGTGCGATCGCTCAACTGCAAGAACTTGGTGCAGAGATTAAAGAGATTTCTTGTCCTCGATTCCGTTATGGTTTACCTGCTTATTATATTATTGCTCCTTCGGAAGCATCGGCTAATCTAGCTCGTTATGATGCCGTTAAATATGGTTTGCGTCAAGAAGCAGATAATTTGGTAGGTATGTATTCTACTACTCGTGCGACTGGTTTTGGTACAGAAGTCAAACGCAGAATCATGTTAGGAACTTATGCTCTTTCTGCTGGATACTATGATGCTTATTATCTCAAGGCGCAAAAAGTTCGTACTCTGATTAAGCAAGATTTTGAACAGGCATTTGAGGAAGTAGATGTCTTGGTGTGTCCGACTTCACCAACTACTGCGTTTAAAGCAGGAGAAAAAACAGCCGATCCTCTGAGTATGTATCTATCTGATTTAATGACTATTCCTGTTAATCTAGCTGGACTACCTGGAATGAGTGTTCCTTGTGGTTTTGATGAGCAAGGTTTACCAATTGGGATGCAGTTGATTGGTAATGTCTTACGTGAAGATATTTTATTTCACGTTGCTCATGCCTACGAACAATCTACCGAATGGCACAAACAGCAACCACAACTGCTATTGCAGTGATCAGCTACCAGTTAACAGTCATTTGCGAAAAGGAGAAGAGGGGAAGAGGAGAAGAGGAGAAGAGGAGAGAAACCTAAAACCTAGAACCTAAAATCTACTACCTCCTATCTCCTACTTACTACCTAAAACCTAGAACCTATTATCAGTGACCAGTTATTAAATCATAAATGAGTTTTACTTTTTCGACTCTTCAGATTTCTTTAATTGCTGGTTTCTCAAAATCGAAAACTACTATAATTTCAGGGGAAGTAGACTCGATCTTAGTGATTTTTCCCCTGATTTTTGGTGGTCTAAATTTCATCGGGAATAACCCATTGAGGTGGTGCAGTAAGTTTTTTCATCCTAGCAATCTCTGCAATTTCGAGCATTTGATCTAAGGAAGTTTCTTGAATAAATTTAGAAGCTTCTTCGCGATATTCTTGATTAGGACAGCGATCGCCTAAAATACAACCGTTGATACAATCTACTGCACAGTTAACTTTAGTTTCCATTATCTCTATTTTGAGCTATTTAACAGCTATTTAATCTGTAGGCATTGTAATATGTTTTCTTTTTTTCAGTAGCAAGAAACAAGGGCAGAATAAATGAGCGGAAACAATTATAAATTGGTAAATTTCCTTAACGTATGGACAACTCTTTATCCAAGCTAAAAGCTTATTTAAACAGGAAAAAACCTATACTTGTGACAGTATAGGAAAAAAAATCAAATTTAGAGAAGGAGCATTAAGTTATTTCAGAGGAAAAATTGAAAACTTAGATAATATTTGACTTGGTTGAATCGAATCGACTTTTTCTTTGCATATTTCATTAAATATGGAATTCCATTCTTTGTATATTCGTAAAAATAGTTATTCAATTTTAAATAAATCAATAATTTTATAGTTGCTAAATATTTTGAGGCTCTGCAATTATAAATAGTTTTAACTTCAACCAAATTTTATCGATATTAAACAATATTTTTATATTTTTGTGAGTTCAAACTCAGTAATTACCAGGAATCCAGCCAAATAACCAAAAAATAAGCTTTACCGAAAAATTAATAATCTACTTGTAAAGTTCCTTTTCTACATTACAAGTAGGCGTGAGTTTCTTGTTTTGGACAAGGTAGTTTGGTAATGTATGAATGTATAATTCATTTTTAAAATAGACATAACAATGGTTATTTAAAAGCGATCGCCTATTCTCAACTCCAAACGCGATCTGCAAAGCAAATCCCGAAGGCATCGTTTTAACAAAAACTACCATTTTTCATTTGGATGTGATTCCTAGAAAAATTTTATCAAGATCGCTACTAAATAGATCGGACTTAATTTTGCATCTCGTCTAATGTGTGCTAACTCTTGCGTCCTTTTGGGAAATCCGTCGTCTATCTGGGTGAACAGCAACACAGGAGGACTGTGATGAACCTAACAACATTGAATCAATCCCCTCGCACACTTAACATAGAATTGCTGGCAATCGATCTATCTACTTGCCCTCGGTGTACAGGATCGCTTGCCAACGTGGAACAGGCGATCGCAACTCTCCAGCAAGTTCTCGCCAGTACAAGTACTGTTATCCAGTTCCGCAAAATTTTGGTGGAGTCAGCAGCACAAGCCAAACAGCTTCGATTTATTAGTTCTCCAACCATTCGGGTAAATGGTCGAGATATTATTCTAGAAACAACTGAGAGTCGCTGTGGTGATTGTTCGGATCTTTCTGGTTCGGAGGAAGGAACAGCGTGTCGTACCTGGTCTTATCAAGGTGAAAGTTATACTGAAGCTCCTGTTGGTATGATTGTGGATGCTATTCTCCGCACGATTTATCAGAGCGAAAATCCATCCCCGATTGTAAATACTGCAATCGAAGTACCTCAAAATCTGCAACAGTTTTTTCAAAATAAAGCGAAAAAAACCGCATCTTGTGAAATGATACAAACAGCCTCTACGGGCTGTGGTTGTTGATAAAAGCGATCGCTATAAACGGAGAAGCAAAGATGGCAACCCACACGAGTGATATAAAAACGGTTTGGCAGGAATTTCACCAAAGATTAAGAGGATTCCTTCTACAAAGGGTAAAGAACCCTGCCGATGCCGACGATATTTTACAAGAGGTATTTATCCGCATCCATCAACACTTGACGACCGTTCGAGATAGCGATCGCCTGCAAAGTTGGATCTTTCAAATCACTCGCAATGCCATCATAGACTATTACCGTAAAGTCAATCGTCAGCCTGAATTTACATCTGAAGCTGCCTTGGAAACTGTGGCAATGGATGAAGCTCCAGAAATCTTTAATCAGCAGATGGCAGGTTGTCTGCGTCCGTTACTAGAGCATCTTCCTGCACCCTATCGAGAGGCGGTGCAGTTAGCAGAGTTAGAAGGCATGACTCAATCCGCGATCGCCCAAGAATTAGGCATTTCCTTATCTGGCATGAAATCACGGGTGCAGCGTGGGCGACAAAAGCTCAAAGATTTGCTGCAAACTTGTTGCCAAATTGAGATGGATGGCATTGGAAATGTGATCGAGTACGAGATGAAAGATTTGCCGATGTGTCGCTCCTGTGGTTTAGCAGAGTAATTTGCTCTCGAAAAAAAGTATACAGGCACTCATCAGTTAACAGTTACCCTATTCGAGGGCGAGCCAGTTATCAAAAAGCTTATAACTTTTTATAATCTCAAACCTGACACTTTTTTCAGTCAATGTAATTAATTATGCGAATGGTACTTATTTATCAGACTGAATTCAATGGAGAAATTAGATGAATAATACATTACAGCACTCAAAACCCAAAACCCTTGCGCCTGATGAAGGTGACGCTCATCCCATGTTGAGCCACACGCTGGTGTGGAAGTTGACTGGAGACGATACAAATGGTCAGTACGCGATGTTTGAAATGATCGATACTACTGGAGGGGAAGCACCTTTGCATAGCCATCCTTGGGAGGAAACTTTCTACATTCTAGAGGGAGAAATTGAAATCCAAGTTGGCGATCGCCAACAAATCGTCAGTACTGGTGCAATGAGCCACATTCCTGCCAATGTAACGCATCGATTTCAGGTACGTTCTCCGATTGCTCGTGCTTTACACATCGTCTCACCAGCTTCCGCAGCAGCGTTTTATCAAGAAGTTGGCACAGCGATCGCTAGTTTGCCACCAGATCTGAGCCTCTTTCAGGAAATTTGTGCTAAGTATGGTTTGCAGCTTTGGGGAGAAAAATTATGACTATCACAGAAATTGCTCCTGATTTATACCGCATCTCTACCTATGTCCCAGAGATCGATCTACAGTTCAATCAATTTCTTGTCAAGGACGACGAGCCACTATTATTTCATACCGGACACCGAGTAATGTTTCCTCTCGTCCGCGATGCTGTGGCAAGCGTGATCGATCCATCGAAAATACGGTGGTTGGGTTTTAGCCATTTTGAGGCTGACGAGTGCGGGGCACTCAATGAATGGCTTCAGGAGGCTCCCACTGCTGAACCCCTATGTAGCTTGGTTGGGGCAATTGTCAGTATCAACGATTTTGCTACTCGCCCAGCAAAAGGCATGTCTGACGGTGAAGTTCTACACACGGGTAAGTACCGCTTTCGTCTGTTCCATACGCCTCACGTACCGCACTGTTGGGAAGCAGGGTTACTTTTTGAAGAAGAGAACAAAACCCTTCTCTGTTCTGACTTGTTTCATCAAAACGGAGATGTCGAACCACTGACGGAATCTAACATAATGGAACGTGTGCGTAAGACATTGGTTGATTATCAGGCGAGTCCTTTCGCTAATTACATGCCTTACACACAGTATACTGATCGAACGCTACACAAGTTAGCTGACCTTCAACCCAAGACTATTGCCACAATGCATGGCTCAACTTTCCGTGGAGATGGAGAACGTGCCTTGCGGGATTTGGCTGCGGTGATGCGTGAGGTTCTCGTAAGTTAGAAAGCTTCAGCAGCGATTATCTACTCTGTCTAACGAGCTATCTAACAACGGCATACATCGGACTTGCAGACATAACGATACAGTTAAATGTTCGATGATGATATCTAGCTTGCTGCCTAGTTGATTAACTTTATGTTCTAAGCGATCGAATCTTTTATCGTGACGTTCTAAATGTTCTTCTATGAGTTCAAACGCTTCACTTATTCTACCATCAGGCTCGACATCTGCTTCTAGAGTTTTAAGCCGTTCTCTAAGGTTATTAATTAAACGTTGGTGTTGATTAATTCTCTTGTTCTGCTCTTGTTCTTGCCCGCTCATTAATATAATTTAATTAAGTTTGAATTGAATAAACATCCCTTATTGATTGATTAGTTGTTGGTGGGGATATTTTAATTTTATTATCCAAGCTCGGTTTTAAAGGAGTCAAACAAAGATTGATTATCTTGGATAAAGGCAAAATTTAATGAATGCTCGCATTTAATCAGATCTACCAAAGTGCGATCGCTCCTTTGACAAGTTATTAGACCACTTTGAAGAGGAACTTAACCGCCAGCTAGAGGCGGATAAATGGCAATGGACACCTGGCGTAGTTACCAATAGGAAGAATGGGGAAGCAGGATCGAGTCCACGTAATATCATTAATACTAAAGAATTACAGAGATCGCTCCGCTAGCTTTACTTATGAAGCCGAATACGCAGCTTTAGTACATGAGGAAAGTTCGTTAAATACTGGACGCAGATATCCAGCTAGACCTTGGATAGAAGCATCATACAAACAGGGAGAGTTGGTTAAGAAACTAGCTGAAGATTTAGAGCAAGAAATCAGTTAACTCGACTTTGATCGATTGTAAATAAATTGATATAGATTTAGGGCTAGAAAAAGGTAATAACTGACCGTTTTTAGCAGCTACTGCCATAGAAGTTAAAAAAGCTACTACTTCTGAGGCAGCCGAACGCCCATCGGTAATCGATTCCATAATTGCTTTAGAACCCGTTGCCGTGCCTGCCAGGAAAATACCTGGTCTGGCGGAATTGTTATTAGAATATTGTTGATGAGCAGTGGTATAAAAGCGATCGCAACCCACCTGAAGAGCTGCTACATTTCTGCTATCTCCAGTTTCTAGACAGGTTTGCCAATATTTTTCTACTTCTGCTTTACTACCCAGTTTCTTCTCCATGCCTTTTTCTACTGCATCCATCAAAGAAACTGCACCTGTTGTTTGATAAATTGCTCGTACTTCTTCTAAATCTTTTTCGGGAATCATACGATGAGAACCTGGGCTGTTTTCTAAATATTTAAAGCAAAAGAGCGATATCAAACATTCATCCAGGCGCGATCGCTCTTTTACTTTTTCTGATCTATCCGTACATACAATCTTGACACTTTGGACATTTTATTGTTTCGAGAGTTAAAATTTTGTTCGTTTCGTAGCGAGTTTATTTTTTAATTAGGCTCTTCTTTTTTTATGAAGCGATCGCTTAAAAGTGAGCAATTTTGGTTTTATGCTAGCTTGATTAGCTTTGCAGTTTTTTATTTAACTTTAACCTGGAAAAGTACAAAGAATCTTGATTTGATAGTAACTAACTCTTTGTTTTGGGGAGCAATTTTTGTATTATTATGGCGAAGGCGAAAACGGCTTGTTTTTAACAGCGATCTCATCTCTGCATTTTTGGGTTTACTATTAATTACCTTAGTATTGATCAAAAGCCTAACTTTATATTGGTTTGAATCTAATTTATTTGTTTATCTAGCTTCCTTTATAAGTTTCTTGGGTATTGCTTTAATTGCCTCTGGAATTAAAAACATCAAACAATATTGGTTAGAACTTTTTTTTTCAGGGTTTTTATTTATTCCGACAACATTTTTTGGATTTTGGTTCAACGATCAAATTTCTCTTGCAACTGCTAAAATTTCTGCTTATTTACTCTACTACTTGGGTTTTAATACTGTTAGTAAAGGGATTCAAATCTTATTGCATTTACCTAACCAAGGAGATTTTATTGCAGAGGTAGACTATTTCTGCACTGGTATTTTAATGATGGGGTTGATGTTAAAACTTGCCTTGTTGTTAGTCAGTTTTGTCCCGATGAAGCAATGGCAACGCTTTTGGTTTCCAACCTTAGCCTTGGCGGTGGGATTTTTCCTTGGTGTTATTCGCGTCAGTATCCTTACTTTAACAGTACCAAATCCAGAACAATTTGCTTTCTGGCACGGTAATGAAGGCGCACAAATTTTTTCTACCTTATCAATTATTATTTTCTCTCTCTTTTGTTATCCTACTCTCAACCAACCAAAATCCAAAAAATTGTCCCAACAACATCGAGTCAATAGTGCGCCAATTTTAACCACAAGTTCGACAACTGAAAGCACCGAAACTACATGGAGCGATTTAAGTGATAATTAATCATCGTCAATGGCGAATTAATCTTTTGGCTGCTACTTGTACAAGTATATGTCTGGTTACTGTCTATTCCTTGTTCGATCCGACAGCAGGCAAACGTCAAGAAACTACTTTTATTTTTCCCGATCGCGTACCTCTTCCATCCTGGCAAGCGATCGCTACTGAAATGTTGAGCGAGCAACGAAAGGATCTTACCGATGAAGATGAACGTTTAAACTCTGGAAAACGTTACAGCTATCTTAATAATAACATTCCTTTAGAAATCGAGATGCACTATTTAGTAGGAACAAGAGGAGATATTCGTCAATATAGTGAGCAACAACAATTAATTCCAGCTAAAGTTTTAGCTCAGAAAAAAATTCAGCAAATTAACAACAAAGGTTTTTATGCTTTGTTTAGCGATCAACATAAAGCTTATCTTAGTAGCTGTATTAACTCTCGTGGTGGAAGCACAGTAACTATGCAACAATTTTCCAAAAATCGTTACGCTTACGATCTGAAAGCTAATCTGTTTGTCCCTTGGTTGTTGGGAACAGAAACTCTTAGAGATCGACGCTGTCTTTGGACACAAATGTCTATTCCTATTAATAACTTGAACTTAAACCAAGCTGAACAAATCTTAAAAACAGCCTGGATAGATTGGTATAGCTGGTGGCAACCTCGTTTTCCCGATCTCTGAGTTATTTTTTTATGAGTATAATGTTCGGTCGATCAGATCGGGAACTACCCTGAAACAAATCATAAATAAAGCTTATGACGCGATCGCCCAATCAACAATTATTTTCACTATCTTTAATTCGATTAGTTGGCTATGGTCTTTTAATATTGACTTTAGTTGAAGTTGCCTTCATCGTTTTTCCGCTACATTTGATGAATCCTACTTGGGAATTACAAACCATTGGCTCTTTTATCGAGCGAATTCCTGTTCCTCTTTTAGGGATAGCTTTTATTTACTATGGGGAAAAATCTTACCGTGCGCCAATCGAATTTTTTCTACTTAAATTTTTGTCGTGGCTATCTTTATTTTTGGCAATTGCTTTTTTTCTGATGATTCCTCTCAATATTAGCAATTCTATTCGGATAGACTACGCTAACAATGCAAAAATTAATAGTCAAATTGTATCTAGTATCGATAAAATTAAGGAATTTCGAGAGCAAATCAAACAAGCTAATTCGCCAGAACAAATTGTAGATATTGTCCAAAAACAAACTTCTTCGTCGGGTAATCTTGCTACAAATGTAGATACGGAAAAGTTAAAAAATAATCTTCTTCAAGAACTTGAAAGTACAGAAAAAAATCTTAGAAATCAATCAGAACAAACTCGCTCTCAACAGCGTATGGTATTAATCAAAAATTCAATCAAGTGGAATTTAGGTGCAGCGATCGCTAGTTGTTTGTTCTTTTTTATCTGGAAAGACACTTTTTGGGCAAGACTGCTACAGCTTGAAGAGAATGATCATTGAACGTCAAACAATTGATTGATTAATTATTGCAAAACACATTAATGCTTTGGGACACGGAGACACGGAGACTGACCTAGTGTGTAAATGATTCTGCTTATGTACTTATGTCCTAACTTAGGGATGGCTATAGCAAGCTGCCTATTGGACTTTTAAACTAGCACCAGTGTAACCAGTAATGAGCCAAAACCAAGTACGACAAACATCACGAAAAACAATTAACCCAGATTCGGGTGATTGTTTGGGAGGTACAGAGACTGAAGTAAAAGTAATACCATGACTGCCTAAAACAAAAAAAGCGATCGCTCTAGCTCTTCTCATGTGAAAATCAGAAGTAATCAAATATAGATGCTTGATCTGTTTTTTTTGAAAGTCTTCTACTAAAGTCGTAAAATTAGTTACAGTATCAACTGCGCGTCTGTCTAGATAAAGCCTAGTTTCGGGAATACCAGCTTTACGAAAAATTTTACGAGTAATAGGATTAGGGCTACCTGTCGAAACCCAAATCGGTAAATCGGGATGAGTTTGAGCAAACTTGGCAGTAAATTTTTCTCGATCTATTCCTCCTCCCAGAGTCAGAATGGCTTGAGGTTGAGGAGATTGATAAAGAGCGATCGCCATTCGGACAGGAATTAGGCTTGATAAAATTAAGATGATAGTAATCCCAAAAAGACCGAGAAAAAGCCGTTGCTTCATTTTGATTGACTTGGGTTTCATTGGCAAGCTTTTTCTAGAAATTGTATTGGTTTTGTTGTGAATTATGGTTGAACTAAATCACAGTTTTACAATGAGATTGCTAATAATTATAACTGCTTCAGCACTTTAAAAGCCCTGTCCCAAACCCCTCAAAAGTTAACTTATTGCTCCTACTCAATTCTCCATCTTAATGCTCTTTATGAAATTTTGGATAAAGCATTTGTTTGATTGGATGTTGTTGTTGTAAATGCTGCTGAATAATCAGCGAAACTTCATCAGGACTGACTTGCCAATACCAAATCTGTTCTGGTTCAACTAAGATCATTGGGCCATTACCACATTGTCCTAAACAACTAATTGGGATTAATTCTACTTCTGAATTCAAATTAGCTTTAAAAGCATCCCAAACTAATTGTGAATGATATTTACGACAAGCACGTCCTAAGCAAACTATTACTTTTTTCTGACAATTAATTGATTGATTCATCTTAAATAGATGAGAAATTTTTTCTAATTATCACTTTTTGAGATTTTGCGCATAGGAAATAAACAGATATAGCTGTACAAATCAAGATTAGGACATGAGATTGAACGTAACGCTATATATTAATTTGACAATCTAGACTAAACATCCTAATTTTTGATTAGTAATTACTAATTACCTACTACCCTATTACCTATTACCTATTACCTATTACTTATGTAATTGTTCCTGTCAAAGGAGAACTAGCAGCAGCATATTGTTTCACAGGAATTCTTCCTGATAAATAAGCAAGTCTTCCAGCCTCAGTTGCTAAACCCATCGCCCGCGCCATAGCAACAGGATCTTGAGCCATTGCGATCGCACTATTAATTAATAAAGCATCTGCCCCTAACTCCATTGCATAGGCAGCTTCGCTAGGCGTACCAATACCTGCATCTACCACCACAGGAATTTTAGCTTCTTCAATAATAATGGCAATATTAGCAGCGTTTTTAATTCCCTGTCCCGAACCGATGGGTGAACCCAAAGGCATGACTGTAGCACAACCTACTTCTTCTAATCGTTTAGCTAGTAGCGGATCGGCATTGATATAGGGTAAAACGGCAAAACCTTCTTTAACTAATTGTTCAGCTGCTGCCAATGTACCAATCGGATCGGGCAATAGATATTTAGCGTCGGGAATAACTTCTAATTTAACGAAATTATTATCTTCTTGCCCTAATAACTTCGCCATTTCTCTACCTAAGCGTGCTACTCGAATTGCTTCTTCGGCAGTTTGACAGCCTGCGGTATTGGGTAACATCCAAATTTTATTCCAGTCTAACGCTTCTGCTAATCCTTCGTGTCCAGGTGCTTTGGTTTGTACTCTTCTGACTGCGACGGTGACAATCTCACAACCACTAGCAATTACACTTTCTTGCATACTTTCAATCGTTGGATATTTACCCGTACCTGTCATCAGGCGAGAATTAAAAGTTCTTCCAGCAATAGTTAGTTGATTGGTTTGATTAATAGTTGTTGGTGTGGTGAGTTGTTGAGAAACGGTTGTTTGAATTTCTAGAGGCATTTTGTGACCATTTTGATGAAATGAACCATTTGAAGAATTAAAATTATTTTGAGTCAAAAAACGATCAAAACCAAAATGAGATAATAAAGGATCGGATGTTCCTTCTAAAACCAAGTTGGCGATTAGAGAAGCAGTAACAGGGGCAAGTAAAATCCCATTACGATAATGCCCAGTCGCTAAAAATAAATTCTCACAAGGACTTTGACCTAAAATTGGGAGATCATCAGGTGTACCTGGACGAAAACCTGACCAAAACTCTTCAATTTGCCAATTAGCAACCGCAGGAAACAGTTTAATCGCGTTAGTTAATAAATTTTGTATTCCTTGGGGTGTATTATGAGGATTCCAACCAACTTCTTCTACTGTCGCCCCGATAATTAAACGTCCATCTCGGCGTGGTACTAAATAAATACCGTCCCCAAATAATACCCGATGCAGATTAGCTTCGGCAGGCATTCTTAAAGAGAGCATTTGTCCTTTGACTGGGCGGACAGGAAGCGGTAATAATTGAGTAGCCCAAGAACCAGTAGCTAAAATGTATTGTTCTGCTTCGAGTTTCCCTTCGGAAGTAAAAATACTGGTTACTTTACCCTGTTGTTGTCCAATTGCTTCAACTGCTACTCCTTCTTTAATCTCTACTCCTAAAGTCTCAGCAGCTTGTAGAAGCGATCGCATTAAACAACGATTATCTACTTGTCCATCTTCAGGATACCACCAACCCCCAACTACTGCTGCTCCTAAACCAGGCTGATACAATTCCAGCGTAGCTCGGTCTAACCATAAATCCGATTGAGTTTGAGGTAAATCAAACGTAGGAGCTACAATACCAGAAGGTAGATAACCCGTAGCAATACCAGTTAAATCTTCTAATTTACGAACCCATTCAGGATAAAGCCAACTGGACTTCAGGCATAAATCTAACATCGGACGATTAGTAATTTTTTCTGCCATGGGCGCAAGCATTCCTGCTGCTGCATGAGAAGCTGCTTGAGCAAAGTCTCGACTCACCACAGTTACACTTGCCCCACGCAACTTTAAATCAACTGCGACCGCTAGTCCGACGATCCCACCACCAATCACCAGAATATCTTTTGTTGCCTTCATCTGTTCAAGTCCGTTTTCAATTTTTTATTTATGAAGGGATAACTTTCTTCAACGAAAAATTTAAATCAAGGTAATAATTATAAACTTTTGTGTACTTAAGATGGGTCTGGCTCTGAGATGTTTGTCTAAACTTCACATTCAGCACAACGGGACAAAATTAAACAACACCACCAACGAGCATAACTTCCTACTAATCCTATTTCTTTCAATTCCCCATCAGGTAAATGTCCATCCCAGGGTAAATGCCCCACAGGAGCAGCTAAAGTGTATTCAATGCCACTAGAATCTTGCCAACGATTTTTTACTCGCCAACCAAGTCGTTCTCCCAAAGCACACTCAGTCTTATAATCGATCTTACCACCAAGTTCTTGCCAAATTCTTCTTTGAACAGAGAATCCAAAACGTCCTTCACTGTATTTTAGCCACAGGCGATCAATAACTTGCAGTGTTTCACAGGTAAGATTTTGAGTCGATTTGTAATCCAACCACCCTTCTTTAACTCGATTAGCTATTTTTAGTAAAATTTCGTAAGTTTCTTCATCGGCTTTTTGCCATTCTCCCCCAGATAAATAAATTTCTAATCTTTGATAAATATTTTCAGGGTTAGAGGAAGTTTTTTCAAATTCTAGTTCTTGAGCATCAGGAATCATCTCCAACCATTCCTGCACTGATTGAGGACGATGTTCTGCTTGTAATGCCATCCCTTTAACAATAGCAGCATTTAATTCATCGCTAAGCCGAGGATTATGTTTTTTAGGCACAATTAAACTAGCACCTTGAGAACGAAATTGTGCAGGTAGAGGCTGTACTCCAGTTAATAAAAAATAACAAGTAGCTGCTAAAGCATGAACATCTGTATAAGGACCTCGTTTTGCCTTTTGATGGTACTGTTCTATGGGAGCAAAAGATTCAGTACGAGCATTGGTATGAGTCAAAGTTCTGCCATCAATAAACTCTCTTGCCAAACCAAAATCGATTAATACCGCTTCTCCTGTATTATCTCGCAACATAATATTTGATGGTTTGACATCACGATGTAAAAGTCCTTGTTGGTGAATATAGCTAAGTGCTTCTCCTATTTGCCGAATATACAGTAAAGCTTTTTTTTCTGGCAAAACACCTTGTTCAATAACTTTGCCTTCTAAATCTCCTCCTGTAATATATTCCATCACCATGCACCAAATTCCTTGTTCTTGGCACACCTCGTTGACTTGAACAATATGATTATGACCACATTTAGCAAGGCGAAAAGCTTCTTGAATAAATTTTTCTTGATGTTTAGCAAAATCAGGTTTAGACAAGACTAAATCGTTAGCGGTTTTAATCGCAACTAATTTATTTAAACTACAATCTTGAGCGCGATAAGTGATGCCAAATCCTCCCACACCCAATATCTCTTCAATGACATATTTACCATCTTGAATTGCTTCACCCGGTCTCCAAATCATTTGTTTCTGCCACTTTGTTTAAGTTAGGTTTTGCTGAAATTATTTAGTTTGTTTTGGTCTTTTTTACTCTATGGCAAATATTTTTGGACAACTTGCCAACCCGTTAAAGAAACAAATATAAAACCAACCAATAAAGTAAGATTTATCCCGACATGAAGTAAACGCGCCCATGATTTTTGTGGACTAATTTGAGTAGCACTCCAACCCGATAACAAAACTAAAACAACCACAGTTAAACCTGCAATCAAATGAGGCGAGTGACCCAGACTACCATAGTAACCTATCGTTCCGATTAGCCCGATCGCGAGTAACAGTAAAACAAGCAGACACAATACTATCCCACTAATAATATGAAACTTTCTCAAGAAAGGAGGACGAGCTTGACGATTGATTCGAGTTGATAAAATCCCTAAACCAGAAAAAAATAGCACTCCATAAGTTGCGAGTGCTAAACCCATTGACCAAGCAGCTATTTTCCACAGCCAAAGAAAAGAAGGTAAATTCAAATCCAACACCTAGTTAAGCTCTCTACTAAAAAATAGCTTAAGCTAAACTAGGTAGTATCACACCAAAGAAATAAATAGTTGAACAGAACTGTATAATGCCTTATTGACGTTAATTGAAGATTTGTTAATCAAATTTAAATTTATTCGTTCAACTCAAAGCCAATTTTTTTGTAAATATTTATAGATGGTCGGCAAAAATCTGTGGTTAAATTAACCTACACTAACAGCAGTTTTAAATTTATTTCCTGTAGGTTGATTATTGTTATTAATGCGATCGCTATTAGTTGAATTCTCTGTTGTTTTAGACTCAGTTTGAGTTGGTTTTTCTGGCTCATAATCTTGAGTTTCATTAATACAAAGACGTTCACAAGGGATCGTGTCTGACAAGATAGCACTAGCCATCATACCTGTATGAATTTCCAATAAAGCATTTCGGACAGCTTCAAAAACTAGCCTTTGTCCAGGAAAAACAACTCTTTCAAAATACCAGTTGGGAATATTCGTAATTCGAGCTACTTGGATTTGACTAGTTGCATTTACATAGCAGCACAAAATAGTGTTTTTTTCATTATTGGGTACCGGATCAAGTATTTGAGACATAGTTATTGAAGCGATTATTTAAAATTGGTTTGCTATTACACTTGATAAGCTAACACTTCCCGATCCCCACTAGCTGTAAAAGGGAATACCAATCAGAGCTTATCTTAGTGCCTTAAATCAGCTTTCATGGTATTATAGATTTTTTTAAGATTTGAACCTAAATTAGGTTAAAGATTGGGTTCGAGAGCAGCAGTACTCTCTATAAGTTTTAATAAATTAAATTTGCTTACTTATTCCTGGCTAATTGAAATGCAATGTAGCTGAGGAGCAAATCAATATAGCAAACATGGTTAGTTGATTGTAACTAATAATATAGTTAAAGTTAAGTTATATAAAAAAAATGATGGATTTTTCTGGGGAGACTGACAAAGTGAACGCAAGCCCTGGTTTGAAAAGCCAGGATACTGTTCACTGCTTGGTTCAGAAACCTCAACAACTTTAATAAAATTTTTATCCTATGAGTCAGAAAATTCTCTATGTTCGCCTGCCTTGTAACCCAATTTTTCCGATAGGAGTGGTTTATCTGGCTGATTTTGTTCATAAGTTATTTCCTAACTTAGAACAAAAAATCTTTGACTTAGGAACAGTACCACCTTTAGATTTTGTACCAGCCTTAGAGCAATGTATCGATCAATTTCAACCAACCTTGTTGGTATTTTCGTGGCGAGATATTCAAATTTATGCACCTGTGGGAGGTAGAGGTGGAAATCCGCTCCAAAACGCTTTTGAATTTTACTATGCTAAAAATCCCCTCACTAGACTGAAAGGAGCTTTAGGAGGATTAAAAGTTACTACAGCTTATTATGGAGAACTCTGGCGAAATCTAGGCTTAATTAATCGCGGTTTAAAAAGAGCGAGAAAATATCATCCCGAAGCTCGTTGTGTAGTCGGTGGTGGTGCAGTTAGTGTTTTTTATGAACAGTTAAAGCAAAAATTACCTCAAGGAACAATTGTTTCGGTGGGAGAGGGAGAACAATTATTAGCCAAACTTCTGCGTGGTGAAGATTTTAGTAATGAGCGTTGTTATGTAGTCGGAGAAATAGAACCTCGAAAACGCTTAATCCACGAGCAACCAGAGGCAATCGAAAAAACGGCTTGTAATTATGACTATATTGCTAAAATTTGGTCAGAATTTGATTATTATCTTCAGGAAAACGATTTTTATCTAGGAGTCCAAACCAAACGAGGCTGTCCTCATAATTGCTGTTACTGTGTCTACACCGTAGTCGAGGGTAAACAAGTTAGGATTAATCCTGCTGATGAAGTAGTTAAAGAAATGCGCCAGCTTTATGAGAGGGGAATCCGCAATTTTTGGTTTACTGATGCTCAGTTTATTCCTGCCCGTAGATTTATTCCTGATGCAGTCGAATTATTACGAAAAATTGTTGATTCGGGGATGAAAGATATTCACTGGGCTGCTTATATCCGTGCTGATAATCTTTCTCCCGAGTTATGTGACTTAATGGTTCAAACTGGCATGAACTATTTTGAAATAGGGATTACTAGTGGTTCGCAAGAATTAGTTCGGAAGATGCGGATGGGTTACAATCTCCGTACTGTACTTCAAAATTGCCGAGATTTGAAAGCTGCTGGTTTTAATGATCTGGTTTCAGTTAACTATTCGTTTAACGTAATTGATGAAACTTACGATACTATCAGACAAACCATAGCTTATCATCGGGAATTAGAGAAAATTTTTGGTGCAGATAAGGTAGAGCCAGCAATTTTCTTTATTGGCTTGCAACCTCATACTCATTTAGAAGAATATGCTTTTAAAAACGAGATTCTTAAACCTGGATACAATCCGATGAGTTTAATGCCTTGGACGGCAAAAAAACTTTTGTGGAATCCCGAACCACTTGGTTCTTTTTTTGGAGAAGTTTGTCTACAAGCTTGGCAAAAAAATTCTAATGATTTTGGACGAGAAGTTATGAAAATTTTAGAACAAAGATTAGGAATTGCTGAGTTAGAAGAAGCTTTAAGCGCGCCTGTAGAATCTGCTAAACCAGAATTAGCCACTATATCTTTAAGCAGATAGAACAAGACAAAGTTTTGATAATTGTACAGACGCAATAACTAGATGAGCAAAATTAATTGGATAGTTGAAAGAGAAAATAAGAAAAAGGCAATATGAAACAGGGAATGGTAAAACCTTATTTTCCTCTGCCTATTCCCTATTCCCCAGTCTCTAAAAATTCACAAATAATTCTGCCTAGATACTTATGTCGCGTCTTTAGTCATAACTGATAACTGATAACTGATAACTAAAAATGCTGGAAGGTTCAATTTTACAACAATTAGTAAAAGCTCATCAAAACAGTACAAGACCGATTAATTTGGGAGTTTATTACAAAAATACTTTAGTTGCTCTTTGTCATGCTTTAGAAGATTTTATTTTAGAGTCACAAGACAAACCACTTATGATTGCAGCCTTCCAACGAGGAAAATGGTATTTAGAAGAAGCCGAGCGTTATAGTAATTTGGCTCAGAAATCTTTCCAAGTAGCGATTATGGCTGCACCAGAAGCAGGATTTGCCGAGCATCCTACTAGTCAAAAAGATAATGTAGCTTTAGTCAGCTTAAAACCAGAAGATCCTGTCGCTCAAGAGTGGCACTTGATGATTTTATCTCCTACTTATACAGCAATGGTATTATGTCAGGAATTGTCTGAAGCAGATTATGGCATAGAAGGAAGACCTCATGCTGATTTAGAGCGAAAATTCTATGGTTTTTGGACTTTTGAGCCAGATTTAGTCACAGAAACTGTGAAATTAGCGATCGCACATATTCAAAGCTACAATCCAGATTTAGCTAATACTTTAACTAATCAAGTAGAACAAATCCTTACTCAGTCTATTTCCCAACCCAGAGAAGATTTAAGTGTTGTCGTATCACGAGTAGTAGAATACCTACAAACTTGTCAACAAGATTTACATAATTCTCAATCAACCGCAGCCTATACTTATTTTCAAGCCTTAGATGACAATATTGTTTCCAACGAAATGCAAGCTTTGTTACGCATGGCACAAATCATCGACTTGACGGATGTACGCAACCCAATGGCTGCCACAGAAGTATCGGCAATGGCTGAAGCGATGGGACAATTATTAGATTTACCAGCCTGGCAAGTTAAGCGATTGCGTTTGGGAGGATTATTACACCGTTTAGGTTTATTTTCTACAGTTAAGATTGATACTGAAAAAAAATCGCTCGTTCAGCAACAAGTTTTACAAGCTCCAGAATCCTTACCCCAGGCATCAGTGTTGAGAATTATGCCTCAACTTCAAGCGATCGCTACAATTTTAACTCATCAAACCGAAGCTTGGGATGGTTCTGGTGTTCCTGCTGGTCTAGCTTATGATAGTATTCCTCTTGAATCCAGAATTCTTCGTTTAGTCGCTGATTTTCAACAACAAGTTACAGGTAACCGTCAAGCAGAAACAGTTGACAATCCTATGGCTCAAGCCTTATCTTACTGCCAAAATCAAGCAGGAGAAACTTATGACCCCAAATTAGTAGAGGCATTAGGCTTATTAGTAATGGGAATGCAACAAGGAATGAGTATTCAAACTTATCAACCAAAAATTGCTGCTGGAATGTGGTTATTAGATTCAGAGCAAATTGGTAAGAATCCCACCACTTCTTCTTAAATTTAAGTAATACTTATAAACTAAACAGATTAATTGCTAGCTGATGAGCAAAATAGAAGTAATTCGTGCAGGACAAGAAAAAAATTTTCCAGGAATTGATTTGGAAGACGAAAATTTATCTGGCTGTCAATTAGAAAGAGTTAACTTGGCTGGTGCTAACTTAGTAGGCGCAGATTTGCGTCAAGCTAACTTGAAGGGTGCAAGATTAGACGGCGCGAATCTGTTAGGAGCGCAACTAAATTTAGCAGATTTGAGAGCTAATTTACTCGGTGCTAACTTAATGCAAACCGACTTAAGTAATGCAGATCTCAGGGGTAGTAATCTGCGTGGTGCTAATCTGATGGGAGCTAAAGTTAGTCAAGCGTCTTTAACTGGAGCATTTTTAAGCGGTGCTAATCTTACAGGAGTTAACTTTAAAGGAGTTGATTTTCGTGGGGCAGACTTAAGAGGTGCCAATTTAAGTGGTGCTAATCTCAAAGGAGCCAATTTAGCTCAAACAGATTTACAAGGTGCTAATCTCAGCGAAACCAATTTAGAAGAAGTTGATTTAAGAGGTGCTAATTTAGCGGGAGCAAATTTATCAGGAGCAAACTTACTTTGCGCGGAAACTGAAGGAGCAAATTTTGATGGGGTAAATTTAGATCGAGCTTGCTTATTAGGTATTTCAACCGCAAAAAATGAAGTTAACATCTCGAAACAATAGCTGACTTGCGCGTGATTGCCTTTAATAATTAACATTATTGTAATTCCGCCATAGGAAACTTTTGTGTCTAGAAGTTCATTACGCTATCAGCGAATAATTAATTTCGGATCCGCCCTTGCCTCAAATAAAATTTTGAGAATGCTTCAGCAACAGTTAAAAAACCATAGTGGTCGATTATTTTACGCTTTGGGAATTGGTTTATTGTGGTGGTGGAATTGGAAGTTACTACTAGCTACAGTCGGTGGCATGGGATTAATGTTGCTGGCATATTCACTACAAACTAACCATTGGCAGCAGTATTGGTTAAAATGGCAACGCTTTTTAACAGGTTCTCCAGGTAAGCTAGCGATCGCAGTTGGGACAGGGGGAATTGGTGCTTTCAGCACTTATCTGGCAACTTCGATCTGGGTGGATACCGAAAATCGTTGGTTAGCCACAGGTTTGATTTTACAGGGCTTAGGAACTTTTATTACTGTAGGATTATTAATTTGGCAGATTAGTTCTCATCGTGCGAGCGCAAGTGTAGCAAAATTTGAACAATTATTAGCCGATTTAACTCATCCAGAGTCACTGAAACGTCTCATTGCGATTCATCGTTTAACTCGTTTGGCAGTGCATCATCGTTTATCTTCAACAGAAGAAGTTCAATTAAAAGAATATTTTTGTCTGATGCTATCTCAATCTCAAGACATGACCATCAAACAAGCTCTGTTGGATAGTCTAGAACAACTAGGAATTAATTTATTCAAGGCAAAAGAAACTTCTGCCTTGAAAATTCCGATTCAACTACAAGCATCTCCTAAACCTATTTATCGAAACCAATAAATACTATTTATTTATTAGCAAGTGATTGATTAGGTAATAAACCAACTTGAACATTTAAATTCATAATTTGATCTTGACGATATAAAGTTAAAGGTAAGCTTGCTCCCACTTGAGTTTTTTCTACTGTTTGTTGTACTTGATCAGCAGATTTAATTGGTTGATTATTAATCATGGTAATCAAATCACCACCGCGTAAACCTGCTTTAGCAGCAGGAGAATTGGGCAACACCTCGATGATTAACACTCCTTCCCTATCGCCTAAATCTAGGTTTTGGGTTGTTTTAAGTTGTTGTTTAACTTCTGGAGTCAGAGAAGCCATGCGAATTCCTAAGAACGGATGATCTACCCTGCCTTTAGCAATTAACTGTTCGGCAATGTTTCTGGCTGTATTAATTGGAATAGCAAAACCCAAACCTTGGGCGCGTTGAATAATTGCGGTATTAATCCCAATTACCTCGCCATTAGCATTTAGTAAAGGGCCACCAGAATTACCAGGATTAATTGCTGCATCAGTTTGAATAAAATCTATCCGTTTATCACCAACCCCAATTTGAGAACTACTGCGTCCAGTGGCACTGACAATTCCTGTTGTAACTGTGTTATCTAAACCGAGAGGATTGCCAATTGCGATCGCCCATTCCCCAATTTGCAGATTGTCAGAATCGCCAAAGGTAACTGTAGGTAAATTTTCTGCTTGGATTTTGACTACAGCCATGTCTGTAATAGAGTCAATTCCCATTACTTTTCCTTGAAAGGTACGCCCATCTTTAAGCACAACACTAACTGAGTCTGCCCCATCAACTACATGGGAATTAGTCAAAATTATCCCGTCAGAACTAACAATAAAACCCGAACCAGTACCTCTTTCTACTTGTGTTTCAGGTATTTGATCCAATTGTGAACCAAAAAATCTACGGAAAAAAGGATCGTTAAAAGCTTCTGGTAATCGAGTTTCTACTGTTCGAGCAGAATCAATTCTTACTACCGCAGGTCCTACTTTATTAACAACATCAATCACAAAGTTAGTTGGGGCAGGAATTGAAGCTATCTGTTGGGAAGAATTGGAGTTTTGTTGAACTTGAGTGGCTGGAATACTTGCATCTAATCGAGGGGTGCTAAATAAATAATTTCCACCCAAAGCCAAACCCCCTCCTAATAGCATTAGAGAAAAAGAGGTTTTAACTTTACGCCATCGTTGAGATTGGAATTGTTGTTCTGTTTTAGACGAAAAGTATTTTTTCATTGATTAAAAATCACCTCTAATGCCAATTAATCGCTAAAGTTTTTCAAATTGTGGTGGAGAAAATCAGCCCAGGAAGTCTGAAGGAGCTTTGAGTGAAGTACCTAGAGCTGACATCTTTAAATTTAAAAAAAAGATATGACGTTTCGATGACAGCCTAGTGAAATTCTGATGACAAATCTATTTTATCGCAATTCTCACTTTTCTGAGGTACATCCGTTCGATACTGATCTTTGTTGATAGTTAATGGTTCATGGTTCATGGTTGATGGTTTGTCCACAGATAAACGCAGATACACGCAGATGGAGTTATGGGTTGGTAGTGTTTTTTGTTAATTGTTGATTGTTGATTGGTCACTGGTAACTAGTAACTGGTCACTGATAAGAGAAATGCTATAAATAATCCTACCAAAACCATAACAACTGTCGTTGTTCCCAAAGAATTAAAATACTACTCAAGAGAACAAATCCAACAACTAATTGACGAAATCTTTGTTCACTAACTTTTTTTAATGCTTTTTGTCCAATCCAATTACCAGGAAAAGCAGCAATTCCCATTAGTAAACCATATTCTAAATAATGGAAATTTAACGCTCCCAACCAGCCATAAGTAATAATTTTGACCAAGTGAACAACTAGCAAATGGGCGGATTTGGTGGCAATCATCTCTTCTTTGACTAACCCATAATTGAGATACAACGGGTTTAACATTGGTCCTGTGCTACCAATTAATCCCGAGAAAAAGGCAAAAATCAAGCCTGAAGGCAGAAAATACCAAGGACGAACCTGAAAGGTAGGGCGATCGCTTTTGATATCATAGCTAATTGTTGAGGTAATTAAAAATAATGCTAGTAAAATTGGTAACCATTCAATTTGAGTTTTAGTATAGATCAATGCACCAATAATTGCGCCTATAATTGCCCCTGGTAAATACCACCACATTAACCGCCAATTAACTTTGTCCCAATAGAGCAAGAGGCGTTGAGGATGACCGCATAACATGACGATAGTTAACACTGGAGGTACGGCAGTCGAGCCTAAAAAATACCCAATTAAGGGAATTAGGATCAAAGGAGTGCCACCTCCTGCTAAAGTGCTGATTAACCAACTACTAAAACTTGCCAGAGTTAAAAATAAAATGCTCACAAAATTGAAGTGGTGTGTATGCTGGTTGAGATACGGATAATTTAAACTTTTTTAAAATTTTATTAAACAAACCTTAAGCTTAACAAAAATTTTAGATGAAGAATTGCAATTATGGAAACATTATCTTGGTTACGTACTCCTTTATTTGAACTATCACAGCAGCAACAAGCACGATTTACTTCTTTCGCTGGTTGGGAAATGCCAGTACAGTATGGCGGATTAAAACAGGAACACCATGCGGTTCGTACCAAGGCAGGAATGTTTGATATTTCCCACATGGGAAAATTTGGCTTACAAGGAAAAGATTTAGTTCAACAGTTACAGGCTTTGGTTCCTTCTGATTTGAGCAGATTAGAACCCAATCAAGCACAATACACTGTTTTACTTAATCCTCAAGGGGGAATTATTGATGATATTATTTTCTACTATCAGGGGAAACAGCAAAATTTGGAACAAGGAGTTTTAATTGTTAATGCTGCCACTACAGATAAAGATAAACAGTGGTTATTGAAGCATTTAGCTGGTAGTTCGGTCGAATTGACAGATTTTTCTAGAGAACGAGTTTTAATTGCACTTCAAGGTCCAGAAGCGGTTAATTATTTACAACCTTTGGTTGATAGTGATTTGAATTCCTTAGCAGCTTTTGGACATCAACAAGTACAGATTGAAGGAAAACCTGCCTTTATTGCTAGAACTGGCTATACAGGAGAAGATGGTTTTGAAATCATGGTTGAACCAGAAGTAGGCAAAAACTTGTGGCAAAAATTTAGTGAGGCAGGCGTTACTCCTTGTGGTTTGGGTGCTAGGGATACCTTGCGCCTAGAAGCAGCCATGTGTTTGTATGGACAGGATATTGATGAAACAACGACTCCTTTAGAAGCTGGTTTGGGTTGGTTAGTTCATTTGGATAAAACGGAAGACTTTATTGGGAGGGAAGTTTTAGAACAACAAAAACAAGCAGGGGTACAACGTCGCTTGGTTGGGTTGCAGATGGAAGGCAGATATATTGCTCGTCATGGTTATCCGATTGTCTCTGCGGGGAAAATAGTAGGAGAAGTAACTAGTGGTACTTTAGCACCTACTGTAGCTAAAGCGATCGCTCTTGGTTATGTGCCAACATCTTTGAGTAAAATCGGACAAAAATTAGAAGTGGAAATTCGCGGAAAAACCTATCCTGCTGTGGTCGTGAAAAAGCCGTTTTATCGTTCTCCTCATCGCTAAGTAGAGCGATCGCGAAAATTGCTTTAATCCCACCAGAGATATGCTTCTTTAATTTTAAATAAAATATTTTTAGCAAGATTGTAATCGACTCTGACCGATTTTGCAGTGGTGTTTTGCTGTCTGCCAAAATCAAAGGTGAAGAAATTAGCGATCGCTTGTTGCGTAATTTCAGCTAGTCTTTATGCTGCTGTTTCTAACGACATTGTTTTTAAGTAATTTTATTTTTTTATTTATTAAAATTCTTAACTTAAATAGAGTATCATTATCACACTTTTAAATCTAAAACAAGCTTAATTGCACAGCAGTTTTAGAATAAGTTTTTTCGATTGATTCTTGTTTAGTTTTGTAGTTTAAAATAAATAATTCTTTTCCTTTAGCAGCATTATTTTGTTTGTAGTTATTCATGCCATATTGCACTTCCCATTCGTATATATTAGAAAAGTTAAAATTCTTTCTAATTTCAGGGGAATCATCATAAGTTATGAGCCACTGACCAGAACAATTTTTTATCAGCTTGGCAAATTTTTGATGATCGAAAGAAGTATGTAAATTACCTTGTTTCCCATACAGTTTTGATTTTGTCGCTGTAAAATAAGGAGGATCGAGAAATAAAAATGTATTTTTACCCTGTGATTTAAGTAAATGGCTGTAATCTAAATTGGTTATTTTAATTCCAGGTAAAATGGCTTCTAATTTTTTTAGACGCTCGATAGAAGATATCGTAAATCTTTGCTTAAATGCTTGTTGAGAAAAACCGCCTGATTCTGTTGTTCCTGAAAAAGTAATTCTGTTCAAAACGAAAAAGCGAACTGCTCTTTGAAAATTTGATAACTTTTCTAGATTAACATTAGTTAATTCTTCAAAAAGAATTTTGCCATCTTGATAACTGTTTTTAATGTCAAAAATTTCTTTGACAAGTTTATCTAAATCAGACTGAGCAATTTTCCAAAAAAGAAATAACTCATAATTTAAATCATTGATCCAAATTTTCAAATCTGGATATATTTGTTTTAAATAGATGAACAAAGAACCTCCACCAACAAAGGGTTCTCTATATTCAGAAAAATTATTGGGTAAATATTCAATAATTTGCGAGAGAGATTTTGATTTACCGCCAGGATATCGAAGAGGACTTTTGATCATAAGAATTTAAGTTATTTTGATTTGCTGTTCTTAGCTAAAATTCATCTAATTACAATAGCTTTTAATAATTACCAGAAATTTCTATTTTAATGTTTTTATTATTTTTAGATTCCAACGCTAGATTATTTATAAGATGTTTTTGGCTTTTCTTAAAATTGTTATTTTGTAAAAAAACTTCTAATTGCTCACTTTGATCTGGTAAGACAATAGAGTTTAGCACATTTTTGCCTGTTAATTTTAGTTTTGTAATAAAAGAAACTGGTTGCTCATCTAGTGTTAAAGAATCTAAATTAGAAAATAAAATTAATTTAAATAATCCATCTTTGATATCATCTAAACTTGGTAAATAACCTTTTGAAGCATTTTTTGATTCTTGGATGATATATATATTGTTCTCATGAAAAATTTCATCTGGTGTTAAATAATAAACTCCTCCTAGATAATTTTCAATACTAAAGGTTGCTTTCAACCCATCTACTAAGTATTCTAATTTATGTGAAGTAAGTGCCTCTCTTTTACTAGCATTTTGCGACCCTTTAAGAGATATATTTTTAAATTCTTCAAATT
>CAZLUP010000013.1:47819-72882 GCA_964562685.1 uncultured bacterium | reverse complement strand
ACAAGAAAAGCCGTCCTAAAAGGACGGGGTTTTAGACCCAAATTTCTGATAAATTTGAGAGAACACTAAGCTGTATTATTTGTATTGATCGATTTATCTGTATAGGCAAAAAAACTAATGATTACTGGGAAGTCATGGTCATCAATGCAATTGTTTATGGCTGGAAGTTTATTCCTCCTGACTTCTCCTCTAGAAACAAATCCCATCTTAGCACAATCAACTCTTCCTTCTACAGATAATCCTCTAGATTACGATCGCAACCAGCCTCGATTTCCCCAAGTTGCACCAGTACCTCAAACGATTACAGTAAAAAAATTTGAGTTTATTGGTAATACAGTTTTTAGCACAGAAGAATTAAACCAAATTATTGCTGGATATCAAAATAAACCGATCGCTTTTGTGCAACTATTACAAATAGCCGATCGCATTACTCAGGCTTATGTTCAAAAAGGCTATATTACTTCTGGAGCTTATATTCCCAGTCAAGAGTTAACTTCGGGAGTAGTCAAAATTCAAGTTGTTGAGGGTACTTTATCTGATATTGAGGTCACTGTAGTTAAGGGTCGTTTAAATCCTAACTATGTCCGTTCTCGAATTGCTGCTGGGACAACTGAACCTTTAAATCTCAACGACTTACAAACATCTTTGCAATTACTACAATTCGATCCTCTCATCGATCGCTTGCAAGCGCAATTAATTGCTGGAACTAAACCAGGTACGAATATCCTGACTGTAGAAGTGACTGGTGCAGATACTTTTAAATTTAGTCCGATTTTGAATAATAATCGCAACCCTAGTATTGGTACTTTTGAAAGAGGACTAGAAATTTCTGAAGCTAATTTATTCGGTTGGGGAGATCGAGTTAATCTAGCTTACCGCAATACCGATGGAAGCGATCGCTTGGAAGTTGGTTATCAGTTACCGCTCAATGCTCGTAATGGCTCTGTTGTCCTATCTTACAGTTTTTCGGATAACCGAATTATTGAACCACCTTTTGAACAATTGGATATTAAAATCAAGACTCAAGAGTTCGATCTAACTTTCCGTCAACCGATTTTGCAAACTGCCTCGGCGGATCGGACTCAAGAATTAGCTCTTAGTGTATCTGCTAATCGACGTAATAGTGATTCTCGTTTACTCGGAATCAATTTTCCCATTTCTGAAGGAGCTAACGAACAAGGCGAAACTGATATTTCGGCGTTGCGTTTTAGTCAGGAATGGTTACAACGCAGTCGTCAAGATGTACTTAGCGTTCGTTCCCAATTTAATTGGGGAATCGATGCCTTTGATGCGACAGTAAACTCGGATCAACCTGATAGCCGTTTTTTCTCTTGGCGAGGACAAGCAATTTATTCTCACTTATTTAATGTATCTAATAATCCTAACATTATCAATCCTAGTATTTTCCTTCGTTCTGACTTACAACTGTCTGCTACTTCTTTAGTTCCGATTGAACAATTTGGTTTAGGAGGACAAGCTAGTATCAGAGGTTATCGTCAAGATGCATTGTTAAGCGATAATGGCATTATCGCCTCCGCAGAAATTAGAGTACCTGTCATTCAAATTCCTCAATTCCAAAGTGCTGTCCAGGTAGTGCCTTTTGTCGATTTTGGTAAGGGGTGGAATACTGAGCGAGAAAATCCTGAGACAACTACCTTAGCTAGTGTTGGTTTAGGGTTGCTTTGGCAATCGGATAATTTTTCCGCTCGTTTAGATTGGGGTATTCCTTTGGTAGAACTAGAATCTAGCCAGAGAACTTGGCAGGAAAACGGGGTTTATTTTCAACTAAATTCTACTTTTTAACTCGCAATTAAGGGCGAATGACCATTCCCCCCTACAAAAAATTATTTTAAATTGGTGTAATAACCCCGCCATAAACTCTCCGCAATTCGTTGCCAAGAAAATAACTCTAACACTCTGGCTCTACCAGCTTTCCCTAACGATACTTGTAGAGATGGCTCGGCAAGTATTTGTAAAATTGTCTTGGCTAAAGCAGTAGCATTTCCTGATTCAAATAATAATCCTGTCACGTTTTCTGAGATCGCTTCTGGCATACCTCCTACTCTTGCACCAATCACTGGAGTTTCACAAGCCATTGCCTCAACTAAACTCATCCCAAAAGCTTCACTGAGAGATGGATTAACTACCAGATCGGCATTTTGATAATATTGAACTAATTCTTCCTGTCGAAGCGAACCAGCAAAAACAATCTGAGAAACAAGATGGGAAGGAATTTGATGTTTTAAATATTGTAAATAGCTGCTAGCGTACAATGGTGCTAAGGCAGTTATCTGAGGATTATCACTCAAATCAGTCAAAAACTCTTTAGCAACGATGACTTCTGGCCCAACAATAATTAATTGTGCTTGAGGATATTGTTGAACTACTCGCTCAAAAGCCTCGATCAGTAAATGAATTCCTTTTTCTGGTGAAATTCTACCGACAAATAATAGTTTAGGAGCAATAGAATTAAACTGTTGATTAGGATGAGGTACAAAAATATCTGTATTGACACCGTTGTAAACCGTTTGACAACGAGCAGCCAATTGAGGAAAGCGATCGCGAATTTTATTAGTAATATGATTGCTACAACCAAGGATTAAATCGGCTTGTGCTATCCGTTTAGCAATTGTAGGTGCATGGAGTTGGGTTAACCACTCACAATGCATGTGAAGAACAATTTTTGCTCTAGGATGAAAATAACGAATAATCGGAACAAATTGAGAAAAATTATGAATATGAATAATGTTACATTGTTGTTTTTTGAGGTCTAAAGCAACCAATAAAATATAGCCTAGATAGTATAATTGAGAAGCAAAATAAGGAACTTTAGGATTTAAATTGAGTTTTTTTTTCTAGTATTCTTAAAGGCTTTAGGAAAAAATCAAATTTTAGTGAAATTCCTCGATAATAAATTTGCCCATCAAAATAATTTGATTTTCCGCTTTTAGCTTGATTTCCATAATAAATTATTTCACAATTATGGGTTAAATAACGGGCAACCTGATAAGTCCATATTCCTGTAGAATCACTTCCTTGAGGAGGGGCTGCTATAGTCCAAGGTTGATTAACAAAAGCTATCTTCAAGTGATAAAACAATTTTTTACTACAACTTTAAATTTTAGCTTATTTTGAAGTTATTATTTTGACAATTTTATTGATGCAAGACAATTGCAATTATCCTAGTTTTCTGTGTATTGTTTTATTTTTTTAACGATCAATATTAATGACTAGTAAAAAATAATATTAAACTTATATCAATAAAAGTTAATCATAATTAACTGTTTTTTAAATAATTATCTATATTATCATGACAATAATATTTAAACGTCTTTTAAAAAAAGAATTTGTTCGGAATACTCTTTGGGAACTAATTGCTAAATTTTTTACTTTAACAGTTCAAGCCATTTATTTTATCCTAATTACTCGTCTTTTAGGTGCAGCAAATTACGGTTCTTTTATTGGCATTGCTTCTTTAGCTGGAATTGTTTTTCCTTTTACAAGTTTTGGAAGTGGTGATTTACTGATTCAAGCAGTTGCTCGGGATAGAAAATTATTTTCGCTCTATTGGGGTAATGGATTAGTAGTGGTAATAGCAGGTAGTTTTGCTTTGACAATAATTTTATTTTTATTATCGCCACTTATTTTCGGTCAACAAATTAATGCTTTAGCAATTTTAATGATTTTGCAAGCTGATTTAATTGGATTGGCAATTTTTGTCGTTAGTGCTAAAGCTTTTATGTCATTTAATTTGTTAAAAAAATCATCTTTACTACAAATGTTTGGTTCTGCAAGCAAATTAATTGCAGCTTTTATTTTAGCGATCGCATTTCCTCAACCAACTTTAATTCTTTGGGCAGCTTTATATTTAGCTAGTGCAATTTTAACTGCTATTGTCGGGGTAATTATTGTTAGTCAACTATTAGGAAAACCTCAGCCTTTTATTGCTAAAATTCCTGCAAATCTCAGAGAAGGATTTTATTTTTCTGTTGGAGAATCTGCTAGTAATATTAACGCTAATATCGATAAAACCATGTTAGCCAGTATGGCTAGTTTAGAAGCTACTGGTATTTATGGAGCAGCTTATCGTTTTATTGAAGTAGGTAGTGTACCTATTTATGCAATTTTATCTGCTTCTTATCCAAAGTTTTTTCAGTATGGAGCTTCAGGAATTCAAAAAAGTCTGATTTTAGTTAAACGTCTTTTACCAATTGTGGGTATTTATGGAATTGTGGCTTATTGGGGTTTTATTTTTTTTGCTCCCTATATACCCTATGTTTTAGGCAACGAATATGTTGAGGCAATTTCCGCTTTACAATGGCTAGCTTTTGTTCCTTTAATGGGTGCTTTACAACTTCTATTTGCCGATACTCTTACGGGTGCAGGTTTTCAAAAAAGTCGCAGTATTATTCAAGTTACTACAGCAGCTAGTAATGCTTTACTAAATTTTTGGTTAATTCCTAAATATTCTTGGTTAGGAGCTACTTGGGCTACTTTAGCTTCTGAAAGTCTTAGAGTAATTTGTTTACTGTTAGTTATATTTATGGTTTATAACAAACAAAATAAACAAGTCTAGCAACTAAAATCAATTTATATGAAATAAAAAAAAGAATGCTACAAATAGTTTGATTGGAATTAAGATTTTAGCTAAGAGCTAAAAAGCTCCCAACTGTAGCAAACATTTAAGTATTTTATCTTATTTAAAAAGAGTAAAAGTTTCTTCAAAAAATTAGAACATAGTGAAAAACTTGTTGTTAAGTTAGGATTCCACTATGTTTTCAATCGCTTAGATTGTGTTCAAAATTATCTAATAACTCAGAACTTACGCACTAAGACGTAAAAACAGGGGTTTTAGATTCTTCACTGTCGTTCAGAATGACACAATTTCGTTTTCACTGCGTAAGTTCTATAACTAATCAACTGTTTTATTCATTAACAGGTTTATTTAGTTTTTTGACTTCATTTCCTGCCAGACTAGGATATCTATCTCCAAAATAATTATTTAAAAAGGTATTAACTGCTGAAAGAAAGACTGGAGCAAGGATAAAAGCAATTAAACCTCGAACTTGAAATCCAGGTACAAGAATCGAAGCCAACCAAAAACACAAACCATTAACTACCAGGGAAAATCCTCCTAAACTGACAATATTGAGGGGTAGAGATAATACAGAAAGAACAGGTCTAACTCCAGAGTTAACTATACCAATTGCTACAGCAGCAATAATAGCAGCAGGGAAATTCGCCAAATTTACTCCAGGAAAGATGATATCTACTACGAGCAAGCTTAAAGCTGTAGCTAGTAAAGTTAAAAGTGTTGATAACATAATTAATTTGCTCCTTGATAGTTTACAAATAGTAATATATTTTTTTCCTGATTATGTTTAGTGTGTATTAATCAACTAAAAATCTCCTCTCTTAAAAGATATATTTTTTCAAAATATTTTTGGCAGATAAATCTAAAATAATAATTAATTATCTAACGCAAGATAGATGAGAAATTTGGGCATTAGTTAAAATATGATTAGTACGTAGGTATAGCTAAAAAATTAAAACATAATTACCATGAAAATTGTTCAAATTCTTACTGCTATTTTACTTCCGCCTCTAGGAGTATATTTAACTATAGGCATCAGCCCAGCTTTAATCATCAATATTTTGTTAACTGTACTTGGTTGGATACCAGGAATCATTCATGCGCTCTGGATTATTTCTAAACAGTCAGAACAATATAATATTTAGTTAGACGATTGTAATTCTCTTTCTATTTCGTCAATAACTTTAGATGGTATTGCTCCCAGATTAAATTAATTATTACCTGGGAGATTTTATCTATTTGATTTTCAAGCAAATTAGTTAATTTTGTGCAAAATGCTGTTAAAAATTAGAAGTTTCATCTAACTTTATCCGTCATTAACTAATTTATTTTTGTCGAGCATGAAAAATATCAGAAATTGAATGCCACAACTCTTTTAGTAATATTTTAATTTGTTGTTCTTTTTGAGCAGCAGCACTACCAGCCTGCCCCAGTTTTTGTTCAAATTCGATTTTTTTCTGGTCTACTTTACCAGTAAACATTTCCGGGTCTTCTTTCGCTTTTTCGTACCAGCTTTTAGCTTCATCTAAATAGTGTTTAACATCTTCGTATTGCTCGCCGTAACGACTAGCTAAATTAGCTTGAACAATAGCTAATTGTGCTTTTAATTGAGCATATCTTTTTTGTAGAATAGCAACTTCTTCACTATTTCTGACAGCTTCTACTGCTGATTCAATCGCAAGTTTTAATTGATCTGGTTCGGTTTGCCCTTGATTTTTTACCTCAACTAAAACACCATCAATTTCTTCTTGAAGTTGTTCTTGTTCTACTTCTACTTGCGTTTGCAAAGTTTGGATTTGAGATTGAGTTTTGGCAATATTTTCTCGTTTAGCACTGCTAATTGCCTCGATCGCTCCTTCTAAGGATGCAGTTATTTCTTCTTTTAATTCGCCACCTTTTTCTTGAAAAATTTCTTTTACAGCAGCGATCACATCTTGAAATAAAGTCAGGATTTCGCTTCTTCCTGTTTTAATTTCAGTAGTTGTTTCTGTAATAGCTGTTCTAATAATTTCTTTGATTTTTTCTGTTTTTAATTCTCCTGTTTGTTTAGCTTGTCGTAAGTTATGAATAATTCTTTCTTTAGTAGATTCAGGCATAGTTACTTATTGCACCAAACTAATATTTTTAACGGCTGATTAAAAAATAATTTAATTTACCGCTGTCATCTAATTAAATTGTAATTTTTTTTTCAATTTAAGATATTAAGTTTGTCAGAGGGAAAACCGAACTTTAAAATTCTAATAACTGCCTAAATTATTGGTTTTTATACAAATTTAACGCTAATAATTCCAGTAATTGCGATTAATGACTTGTGGCAAATGAGGTGAGGTTTTCTGTACTCAAACAATAACCAACAAGACAAAAATATAATTTAAAGATTTTTTAATTTTTAAATCCAAAAAGCTTGTAAAACCAATAAAGTACTAAAGAAAATCAATCATACACCACCATCTTATCTTAATGTCAAAAAATACCGCTTTATTAAAAAAAATTATTTTGATTACTGGTGCTTCGACTGGTATTGGTGCTGCTTTAGCCGAAATGTTAGCCCAAGAATTTGATGAAATTAGTTTAATATTAGCTGCTCGCAATCAAACTAAACTAGAATTAGTGGCTCATCAATGTCGTCAAGCTGGTGCAGAAGTATTAGTAGTACCAACAGATCTCGCTCAACTAGAACAATTAAAAAATTTAGCTCAACTAGCACTTCAATATTTTGGTCGAGTCGACATTTTAGTCAATAATGCAGGTTATGGACAAATGGGTCCAATGGAATTAATACCACCAAAGGCAGCCCAAGAACAATTTGCTGTGAATTTCCATGCTCCTTTAATTCTAGCTCAAGCCTTTATTCCAATGATGCGGGAACAAGGTCAAGGAAGAATTATTAATATTAGTTCTCTTGGAGGTAGAATACCTTTTCCCACCATCGGAATGTATAGCTGTTCCAAGTTTGCTTTAGAAGCTCTTAGCGATGTGTTAAGAATGGAATTAAAAGCTTTTAATATAAAAGTTACTGTGGTTGAGCCTGGTCCTGTGGTCACAGATTTTTTCCGTGTAGCTGGAGAAAAAATCCAAGCAAGTATAGTTAATTACGACCAAACTCCCTATGCTCCTGCTTTTAAACATAGTGAAGCAATAGACCAACAATTAAACTTTCTCAACTGGAGTGCTGCTAAAACAGCCAAGGTAATTATTAAAGCAATGACTGCTCGCAACCCTCGTCCTCGTTATTTAGCTGCGACAGGGGGAAGTATTTTAGTTTTTATGATGACTAAAATATTCCCCACTTGGGCTAGAGATGCTTTTTGGAAGCGTTTTTATGGCGTTGACAAAGTTGAACGGGAATGGAAAAAACAGTTATCAATTAATAGTAAACAGTAAGCCAAAAGGCAAAAAGGCAAAAGTCACTGGTCACTGATGTACAGGCGCGAAATTTCGCGTCTGTACTGGTCACTGGTCACTGTAATTATTCCCATTCAATTGTGCCAGGAGGTTTAGAAGTAATATCGTAAACTACTCGATTAACACCTTTAACTTCGTTAACAATACGATTGGAAATTGTCTCTAAAAGGTCATAAGGAACTTTTGCCCAATCAGCCGTCATACCATCTTCACTAGTGATTAAACGAAGAACAATGGGATGAGCATAAGTACGCTTATCTCCCATGACTCCAACACTCCGAATTGGTAACAACACCGCAAAAGCCTGCCAAAAATCATGGTACATTCCTTGATTGGCAATTTCATCGCGGACGATATAATCAGCATCACGAAGAATATTGAGTCTTTCAGAAGTAACTTCCCCAATAATCCGAATGGCTAAACCAGGTCCAGGGAAAGGATGACGACGAACAATTTCTTCTGGTAAACCGATTGAACGGGCAACATTGCGAACTTCGTCTTTAAAAAGCTTTCGTAAAGGTTCGATTAATTTAAAACGTAGTTTCTCTGGCAGTCCACCAACATTGTGATGACTTTTAATTTTGACTGCGACTCTTTCTCCTGTTTTGGGATCGACATTAGTATCAGCAGATTCGATTACATCAGGGTAAAGAGTTCCTTGTGCTAGGTAGTCAAAAGGTCCTAAACGTTCAGATTCTTCTTCAAATACGTTGATGAATTCATGTCCAATCAGACGACGTTTTTCTTCAGGATCTGTTACACCTACCATTTTCGCTAAAAAGCGATCGCGAGCATTAACATATTCTACGGGAATATGAAATTGTCGATCAAAAATTTCCATCAATCTTTCGGGTTCACCTTTACGCATGAAACCCTGATCGATAAACATACAAGTAAGCTGTTGCCCAATCGCACGATGGAGTAAAAAGGCTAAGGTTGAAGAATCTACTCCGCCTGAAAGAGCAAGTAAAACTCTTTTATCGCCTACTTTAGCTCTAATTTCTCGGATCGCATCTTCAACAAAGGCTTCGGTTGTCCAACTAGGTTCACATTGACAAATATGATAGACAAAATTCCGAATTAGAGCGATGCCACCAACGGAATGGACTACTTCAGGATGAAACTGAACCCCAAATAATTTTTTTTCAGGATTGGAAATTGCAGCACAGGGAGTATTGTTGGTATGGGCTAAAGCAGAGAAACCGGAAGGTAACTGAGTACAAGAATCACCATGACTCATCCACATGGTTGAACCATCTTCAACATTAGTAAGTAAGTCGGTGGGATCGTCAATATGAAGCGCAGCTTTACCATATTCTCCTCGCTTGGCTCTGGTTACTTCTCCTCCCAGTTGCTTAACCATTAACTGCATCCCATAGCAAACGCCTAAAATTGGAATGCCTAAATTCCAAATTTCTGGATCGCAAGCTGGTGCATAATCATCATAGACAGAACTAGGTCCTCCAGAAAGAATAATTCCTTTGGGATTTAGTTGGCGTAATTGTTCGGCAGTAGTTCGATAAGAAATTACTTCTGAGTATACTTGTGTTTCACGAATTCTTCGGGCAATTAATTCAGAGTACTGAGAGCCAAAATCAACAATCGCAATCATTTGGCGATTCAGGCTGTTTTCAAGAGACTGAGAAGATATTGTCTCAGTTTTAGGGGTTATTGCTTCTGTCTGGATAGTCACTCTTCCCTAGCTGATTTGGTGTAGATGGATAGGTGAGCCATTGACCTTGCCACGGGTTGATCAAGTATCCAAGCTGGGTTTGGATGACAAGTTTTCTTCAAAAGGCAAGGCTGGCAAGCTCGGTAAAAAATAATTACAATAAATTGGCTTTTGCTACATTTTGGGTTTTTATAAGTTACAATTATTTGGGCTTATTGTAACTATAAATAAAGCCAATAAAGATTCTAGGTATTGTAGCATAAATCTGATAACTAAATAGTAGCCAAATTACATTTTTGATAAATAGTCATCAATCATAAGTTATAAATGGTTGATTAACTAATGATATTAACGTGATTTATCAAGGAAGAACCAATCAAAATTTAGCTGATATAGGAATACTATTTGATTTGTGAACATAAGTTATCATCAAAAGGCAGAAGGCAGAGGCATAAGTTATCATCAAAAGGCAGAAGGCAGAGGGCAGAAGTTAAGTTAATCTTTTTTTCGTGAATGATTTAGGATTGCTATATGTCTACATTTGTAGTGGCTCGAACAATTCGATTGCGTCCTAACTGTTTAGCTTGGTATAAAGCCTGATCGGCAGTTTTAATTAAAAATTCGGGAGAAGAATCCTGAGAAGGAATACAGCCTGCTACACCCACGGAAAGAGTAACATACAAATCGATGGGAGAATTGATATGGGGAATAGCAAGAGCTTTGATCTGGAGACAGATTTGATTGGCTACGATCGCTGCACCTTCTAGAGTAGTGTGGGGTAAAATTACGGCTAATTCTTCTCCACCATAACGAGCAGCTAAATCTGCTGGACGCTTGATAGTTTTACTCACAGCTTGAGCTACTTGATGTAAACAGCGATCGCCGGCTTGATGACCATAGGTATCATTGTAGAGTTTAAAATAATCGAGATCACACAAAATCAAAGCTAGAGGAGATTGTTCCCTAGTTAATCTTAACCATTCATTGGCGAAATATTCGTCAAATTTACGCCGATTAGCGATTCCAGTCAAACCATCTACTACAGCCAGTTGTTCTAATTCCCGATTAGCTTGTGCTAACTGTTGATAAAGTTCTGATTGTTGGATCGCGATCGCTAGATGAAGAGCAATCTGTTGTAAAATTTCTATGTTACTAGATTGCCATTGCTCAACTGTTAAACATTTTTGTATTGAAAGTAACCCCCATAATTTTTTTTCAGTAATTAAGGGAATATTGAGCAGGGTACAACTTTGACATTCGAGTTGAAGCTCTGAATTTAAATTTTCTTCGGAAAAATTATCTAAAATAACAATTTCGCCACGCTGTAATTTTTGCCAGTTGATTTCTAGATCAATAATTGATTCTTTTTTGCTCGTTAATAAATCACAATTACTTCCTTTTTCCAAGTTAACTGCTTCAAACAAAATTTTGACTTGTGTAGGAGAAATAACTTTAGCAATCAAAATCTTTTTAGCGGGAAACAGTTGATTAATAACTTGGATTGCTGTTTGTAAAATCGTTTCTAAATTTAAAGAAGCGTGAATTTGTTGAGTAATTTTTGTTAAAGCGCGATCGCGTTGAGCTTCTTCTATCAGTAACTTTTCCTCAAGTTTCCGTTGAGTAATATCAATTCCCGAACAAATAAAACCACTAAATTTACCATTTTGATTAAATCGAGGAACTGTATGATTAATAATCCAACGATATTCACCATCAAAACGCAATATACGACATTCAATTTGAAAACTTTGATGATTATATCGAGCAGCTTGATAAGCTTGACGGCAGATTACTCGATCTTCTGGAGCGACATAAAAAAACCAATCATGAATCAATTTTTCTGGCACACTAGCACCGAGAAAATCTAAACAAAATTGATTACAAAAAATCAATTCTCCTTTAATATTAGTTATCCAAATTAAAACAGGAGCAGTATGAGTTAAAATTTGGACAAGTTCTTGACTATTAGGTAGAGAATTAATTAAGTTTGCTTCTTCTATTTCAACAATAGTTTCGGCGAGTTTTTTAGAGGATGTCTGAGAAGTATCTTTAAATGCATCTAGATGGTCTATGATACCTCGATCGAGAGACTGTAACCCTGATTCTTTCGTCGAGCTTAAATGCTCATAAGGTAGCGATTTCGAATTTTCAGACATCCTCTCAGCTAGAGCTAGATAACGAATTTCATTTTGATGGATTTTTTGAATCAATTGCTTACGTTCAATTGCATAGCAAATAGTCTTAATTAATAAAGTTTCATTAGATAAATCTGTTTTAAGTAAATAATCTTGAACACCTAATTGCAAAGCTGACAAAGGTTGTTTTTGAGTCGCTTGTTCTATTAAAATAATTAAAGGTAATTTTTGAGTTATTTGTCGAATTTTTTGAAAACAATCTGACAAACAAAGATCTGGCAAGGCAAAATCTAATAAAACAAGATCGACTTGATTTTGCTCAAGATAATTAATCCCATCTTGCCAAAGCTTGCTCTGAACTAATTCAATTTTTTTAAAAGTTAATTCAGTAAATATTTGGTTTAATAAATTAAAATTAAATCCACTAGCTTCAATTAATAATATTTTAGTAACACGCTTTAAAAAGTTCACAACTAAATAACATTTTTACTTCTCGATATTTAGATTAATTTTACTAATAAATTTACTGCCACATAAAAATAATTCTATTTTTTTAAGTATTGTTTTGTGAAAAAAAATACTGTTAATTTGTTGGTAATTGTACACATTTTAGCCAAAAGCTTTCAATGGTTTTAATGGTTGCTTGAAATTCTTTTAAATCGCGAGGCTTGGTTAAATAACAATTAGCGTCCATTTTATAACAATTAATAATATCTTCTTGAGCATCTGAAGTAGTTAAAATGATTACAGGAATATCGCGAAGATTTACATCTGCTTTAATGGCTGTTAAAACACCGATACCATCTTTTTTTGGTAGATGAAGATCTAGTAGAATTAAATTGGGACGAGGCATTTGACTGTATCGACCTTCTCGGTTCAGAAAAGCTAGTGCTTCTACTCCATCTTCAACAATTTCTAAATGAGTAGTCAAATTCGCCCGTTCAAAAACTTTGGCAATCAGTTGAGCATCACTGTGAGAATCTTCTACCAAGAGAATTTCTATTATTTTAGATAAACTACTATTCATAGTCATTTGTTTGCTTTGAAGATATTATTAACCTCCTGGTTTAATACAATTGTCTTAACGTCCTCCTAAAAATGCTAATTTTTGAGCATAATCACATTTTATTTGTCAATAGTTTATATCCTGATCTTCAGGTAATTAGGGAAAATAAGAATAAAATTTAAGATAAATGAATAAAATTGATTATTTGCGAATAAGTTTAATTGATAAATGTAACTTTAGTTGTCAATATTGTATGCCTGAAGGCAAAGAACTAAATTATCTTTTAACTCAAGACTTGTTAACTGATGAAGAAATCTTGATTTTAATTCGAGAAGTTTTTATCCCTTTAGGATTTAGTAAATTTCGTTTAACAGGAGGTGAGCCTTTATTACGTCCTGGAGTAGTTAATTTAGTTAGAGAAATTGCTGCTTTATCTGAAACCCAAGACTTAGCTATGACTACTAATGGTTTTTTATTAGCAACAATGGCTCAAGATTTGTATGAAGCGGGGTTACGTCGAATTAATATCAGTTTAGATTCTCTCAATCCCCAAACTTTCAATCAAATTATTGGTAATCGAGGTTTTGATCGTTGGGATAAAACTTGGCAAGGGATTCAAACAGCTTATCAAGTAGGATTCGATCCTTTGAAGTTAAATGTGGTGATCATTCCTGGAGTTAATGACAAGGAAGTATTAGATTTAGCTGCTTTAACGATTGAACGTAATTGGCATATTCGCTTTATTGAGTTTATGCCCATTGGTAATAATGAGTTATTTCATCAACAAGCTTGGATTCCTTCAGAAGAGTTAAGAAGACAGATACGTTCTCATTGGGGTTTAGTAGAGTCTCAAGTACGAGGAAATGGTCCTGCTGATGTGTTTCGGATTCCTGGTGCTAAAGGAACGATTGGATTTATTTCTCAAATGTCTGAATGTTTTTGTTCGCGTTGCAATCGAATGCGCTTGTCTGCTGATGGCTGGCTTCGTCCTTGCTTGCTGAATGAAACTGGTCAAATCAACCTTAAAACTTCTTTACGACAGGGAATGGATTTCAGTAAATTAAGGCTTAAAGTTAAAGAAACACTGGCAATTAAACCAGAAATTAATTTTGAGCAAAGGGACTCTGGTACTAAAACAGGAGTTTATACTCGCACCATGTCCCAAATTGGTGGTTAAATCAGTTGACAGTTAACAGTCACAATTCAGAATTCAGCAATGAAATTTGTTGATGGTAACTTGCTACTTTATAACTGGTAACTGGTAACTGATAACTGGTAATTGTAATCCTATGCCATACGAGAATAATACTCAATTACTAACAGTTCGTTAATTTGTAAAGCAACCCATTCCCGTTCAATGATCCCGTTGACTTTTCCTGTAAAAGTATTTTTATCAAATTCAAGATGACTAGGTAAATTAGCCAAGCCAGGATATTCCATATTAGTTTCTACTAGACGACGAGAGCGATCGCGATCGCGAACAGCAATCACATCTCCAGGACGGCATTGATAACTAGCAATGTTAACTACTCTACCGTTAACAGTAATATGACCGTGATTAACCAACTGACGCGCCCCTGGAATAGTTCCTGCCATCCCCAAACGAAAGATGGTATTATCCAGGCGCATTTCTAGCATTTCTAACAATGCTGTTCCAGTTGAACCTGTAGCTCGACGTGCTTTGCGTACATAACGGATTAATTGTTTTTCAGTAACTCCGTAGTTGTAGCGAAGTTTTTGTTTTTCTTCTAGACGAACAGCGTATTCTGAACGTTTTTTACGAGCTTGACCGTGTTGACCAGGTGGATAAGATTTACGAGGACTTTTACGACTTAATCCTGGTAAGCCCCCTAGACGGCGTACCACCCGTAAACGGGGACCCCGATATCGAGACATAACTTATTTTCTCCTATCTTAATCTCTACACAATAGACCCAAGTTTACCATTATACAATAATCGACTAGGAATAGGTTAACTAGATCCTGTCGCAATTTATTTTTAAAAGATATTTATCAAAAAAATTTGTTTTTAATTTTCAATAGTTGGGTATGGTTAAAAATTAACTAGCTTCAACAATTCTGATCGTAATTAATTTGGGAAGAATTGATTAAGTTACTCTCAAATTCAGTTTGATAAAGTTTACAGAAAAACAAATATAGTGGACAAAATTATGCCCACTTTTTATCTTAAAAATTTACTTTTAGTCAAGCTCATGTCAGTTGGTTAGTTAATTTCAGAGTTGACAAAAAAATTGATTTTAGTTAGCACTTGAATAGTTATTTAGCTATTTTTCAGCCGACGACGACTAACAGCTAGTCCTAACACACCAAAAGAAAAGAAAGAAATTGTGGTGGGTTCAGGAATTTCAATCTCATCAGTTACAGTTTGGGCAATAGGATCGTTAAAAGTACCTACTCTAATATCGTAAGCTAGATCGAAATTAGTTGGGCGTTGTCCTTGCCAAGAAAAAATTTGTGTACCAGTTAGGGTAAAAGTTTTATCAATACCAGTAATTTTCAATAAATCTGTGTCGCCACCCTTACCAAACAAATCACTATATTCAACATCACCTTCAATTTGAATATTTGTTAGTGCTAAATCAACTGCACTAGTAGAAGTAGATGTGGCACTCAAAACCATACCATTAATATCAAGATCGCTTTCGATCACATTAAATTGTTGTAAGGTGACTCCGCCAACTGTATAGGTTAAGTTTTTTCCATCAAATGATAAGGCGAAATCGACCGATTCACCATTTTTCCACTTAAATTGTTCTGTTTTACTAGAACCTGGTTTATTTCCTGGTTGAAGAATATCCTTGATCTCTAATTCGTAACTAATATCACCATCGTCGCCAATAAAGCTGGAGGCACGAAACTCTTCAATAAAAGTTTTATTCGCAATATCTTTGTTTAAATCAGCCTTGGTATAACCAGAATTTAAATAAGCAGCACTGGCAATAGTATGATTAACACATAAACTAGAAATCGCTATTGACAGCGATAACAAGTATTTTCTGGTATTCATGATAAGTATTCTGTGAATCAGTTTATTTATATTTACTTTATGCAATATTGAAACAAATTTTATGAAGTTTAAGTGTTATTAGCAAGAGTAAAACTATTGACTTCATTAAAAATTAATATAAATATTACTTTTTAGTAAATCCAATCACTAAATTAAAATTAATTTAAAGATTATATGAAGATTTGGCAAGCCGATTTTTATAAATTTAAGCTTACTCAAAAAAACTCTTGGTTATGGAAATTATTGATCTGTGACCTCAAAAAAAACACTGTATTTGAACAAAATTGTCTACAAAAAGATGCTAGTGCCAATTGGCTAATTCATCAGATTAATCAAGCTGCTGGTGACAAATTACCTGATGTAATTCAAATTTTTCGTCCTCAAGCTTTAGGATTGTTTACCATAGCAGCAGAACAACTAGGAATTAGAATAGAAGCAACCAGACGCACTGAAATTTTAAAACAACAATTAAGTAAATATATTACCGATGCAAATCATCCTTTAGCACTTGACCGACCACCACCCCAACCTTTACCAGAAAATCTTTGGGGAGAACAATGGAATTTTGCTACTATTACTGCTGATTTGTTGTCTAATTTAATTAACGATCGCCCAATTCCAATTCTTGATGTACCAGAGTTTCTTTTACCAATTAATTCGGGAATTGCATCCACGATTGATATTCCTGGGGTAGTAATTTATGGAGGTAAACAATCATTAATTTTAGCCCGTTGGGTAGCCAAAGAAAAACCTGTTTCTCTGAATTATATCGATACGAAAGTGGGAAAATCAGGAGGATTGCTTTTAGAATCTGGATTAGTAGATCGTTGGATTATGACAACTTTTGAAGATGAAAAAGTAGCCCAGGCAGGGAAAATTTATGAACAGAGAAAACAATCAAGTAAAGGTTTACATTTTTTGCTAATTCAACCAGACGATTCGGGAATGACGTATACAGGTTTGTGGTTATTAAAAGAGGAATAAATCAACTATTTATTGAGACAAAATCAATGCAATTCAAGATGAGTATGAATCCCTTAGAATTAAAAAATATTGCTGACAAAATTATTGAATGTGCTTTAAAAGTAAGTGGGGTTTTAGGGGTAGGTTTTATAGATAAAGTTTATGAAAGAGCTTTATTATATGAGTTAGAAAAAAAACGATTTCAAATTGAAGTTCAATATCCAATGAATGTTTATTATGAAGGAATTATTGTTGGAGATTTTGTAGCAGATTTGGTGGTACAAAATTGTATTTTAGTAGAAATTGAAGCGGTTGCTTCTTTAACAGAAAACCACAAACAAAAGTGTCTTAATCATCTTAAAGCTAGTGAATTAGAGCTTGCTTTACTCATCAATTTTGGTGGTTACGAATTACAAGTAGAAACCATTATGTTAAATTATCAATCTAGAGTAGAAGAGTTAAAAAAAAATTAAGCTTAAAGATATCAGAACTTACGCACTAAGACGTAAAAACAGGGGTGAGAGATTCTTCACTGTCGTTTAGAATGACACAATTTCGTTTTCACTGCGTAAGTCCTAGATATTATAAATAATTGAATTTAATTAATCGGGTCTGGAAAAACCATTTAACTGCTCTGTGAATAATTCTTGTTTTGCTCAATTTCAACCCCTAGCTGCGATCGCAACTACACCTCAAAGTTCTTCAATTCTACAAAATCTCTGTTCAAGTATAGGAGTAGAGCTTTGGTTACCCCAATCCTTGGCAGGAACTGAAAATGCTCAATTTTATCAAAGCAATTTAAGCGAACATCTGACTAACATTTGGTACGAATACCGTGCTTTTGTGTTTTGTTTAGCTACAGGTGCGGTAGTGCGCCTGATTGCACCCTTAATCGAAAGTAAAGCAACCGATCCTGCGATAGTAGTAATTGATGCCCAAGGGCGTTTTGTAATTAGTCTTTGTAGTGGACATCAGGGAGGAGCAGATCTCCTTACTCAATTAATTGCCCAGCAAATAGGAGCAAAACCAATTATTACAGGGGCATCAGATAGTTTAAATTTACCTGGAATCGATCTATTAGGCTTACCCTACGGATGGGGGAAAGGAGATGGAAATTGGACAGGAGTAATGGCTGCAATTGCCAAAAACCAAACTGTACAGGTAATCCAAGAAGTAGGATCGACTTTATGGCAACAAAATCTACCCGAAGCACATCCCTTTTATTTTGGATTTCCTGAAGCTAATCAACAGTTTCAACCGCGAGCTAGGATTTGGATTAGTGCCATTCAAAGATGTTTTGCTTCTGAAGCTGATTTCCCTAAAGTACAATGGCATCCAAGAATATTATGGGTAGGAATTGGTTGCGAAAGAGGTACATCAGCCCAACTAATCGAAACAGCCATTACTGATACTTTAAAAAAATACCATCTTTCACCAAAAGCGATCGCGGGTATCGCAACCATCGATCTCAAAGCTGATGAAGTAGGTCTTCTAGAATTATGTCAGAGTTGGAACTTGCCTTTAAAAACTTTTTCTGCCCAACAATTATCCCAAGTAGACATTCCTAACCCTTCCAAAATTGTTCAACAAGAAGTTGGTACACCCAGTGTGGCTGAAGCAGCAGCTGTTCTAGCCAGCAATACATCCAATTCCTTAATCGTTCCCAAACAAATTATTAAAGTTCCATCTCAATCTGGTGCAGTTACCGTAGCAATTGCTCAAGCAGAACAAGAATACACTGGTCGACCAGGTCAACTATATTTAGTAGGAATTGGTCCTGGTAGTTTAGAACAAATTACACCAGCAGCAAAAACTGCAATTATCCAAGCTGATGTAGTAATTGGTTATTCTCTCTATCTTGACCTAATCAAACCCTTATTGCGAGTAGAACAAATTATTGAATCTTTTCCTATTACTCAAGAAAAACAAAGAGCGCAAAGAAGCATAGAACTAGCACAATGGGGTTTGACTGTAGCGGTTATTTCTTCAGGAGACTGTGGTATTTATGGCATGGCTGGTTTAGTTTTAGAAGAACTCCAAGCCAATGGTTGGGATGGTAAAACCCCTGCTGTAGAAGTTTTTCCTGGAATTTCTGCCCTTCAAGCAGCAGCAGCTAGAGTAGGCGCACCTTTGATGCACGATTTTTGTGCAATTAGTCTTAGTGATTTACTTACACCTTGGCAAGTCATTCAAAAACGTCTAGAAGCAGCAGCAAGCGGAGATTTTGTCACAGCGATTTACAATCCTCGCTCGCAAAAACGTACCCAACAGATTATTACCGCCCAAGCAATATTTTTGAAATATCGACGCAAAGACACTCCTGTAGCTGTAGTTCAATCTGCTTATCGTTTGGATGAAACAATTAATATTACTACTCTAGAAAAAATGTTAAAACTTCCTATTGATATGCTAACAATCATTATTATTGGTAATAGTAGTACTCGTCGTTATGATGATTGGGTTATTACTCCTAGAGGTTACTTAGGATTTGATGGTTAAATGAGAATTGTAATTCAAAACTACCAACTAAATTCTGTCTTAATGGAGATAAACGCTATCATAGAACCAAGTACAATACGAAATTGTAGATAAATAAACTATTTGTCTTCAAAAACGACCTTACAATTATTTGTTATTCAAGGTGTCACTCTAGATATCTAATGTCGACAGTGACCGAAGAAAATAGTAGATTTTAATAAATCAATAAACAGAGTGTAACAAGAGGAATAATGAGCAATATACAAGAACAAATTGAACAAGAAAAAGCACAAGCAAAAGCAGTTTGCGATCTTGAAGGAGCAACCTCTGGAGAATGTGCAGCAGCTTGGGATGCTGTAGAAGAATTACAAGCCGAAGCAGCTCATCAACGTCAGAAACATCCAGAAAAAACCTCTTTAGAACAATACTGTGATAACAACCCCGATGCTTTAGAATGTCGAGTTTACGACGACTAATTCGTAAAAAAAACTTAATGGAAAGTTTTTTTTACAGTCAAGCACTATTGATAATTTAAATCAACCTTAAGTTTTTCCAAAAATAATTAGATTAGAGTGGGAGTCTGACAATTAGATTCCCACTTTTGTTTTTTTTGGTTAGCTGGCTTTGATGCTCTTAGAATAATTTAAAGTTGAGATTAAGCAGAAAAATATATGAATGAAATGTTGTTTCGAGCTTTGGTGTGGATGGATTATCGATTAGCAGTATTATTTACGGTAGTTCTGCCATTAATGTTATTGTTTTGGGCTATTTTTCAGAAAAAAGAAGCCATAGTAAAATTACTGATCATTTACTGGCGAGTCGCTAGCCTATTAATGATCACCATTTATTTATTAATTCCTGGTTGGAGAATTGGCTTTTTCACGGGAATTTTGGCTCGACTTCTAATTATTATCGCTCTCTGGTTTTGGGTAGATTTAAATGAAGAAATTAGAGATTTGCCCAAACGAACTCTCAAAGTTGCCTTTACCTCTTGGCGTTGGGCAACCACTATTTACTGTTTTTTAGGATTAGTTGCCAGCCTTCCTTTTGTTACTTGTGGTTTGTCTGCCAGCAAATTAAATACACCTTTTTGTCAAGTTTGGTTGGAAGCACCCCAATTTTATCGAACTATGTTTCATAACAAACCTGATAACGAAGGGTTTTTAGGTTTTATGGGGATGGTAGGCTTAACTATTTATTTACTGTATTTACTTTACTTTGTTTTGGTTAGACTAGGAAAACAAGGACGTTCTGCCCTTGAGCAATAATTTTGTTCTTTGAATTAATATAATTGATGATTCTACGCAATATTTATATCTTATGTCAGCACCAATAGGTTTTCGTTTAGAAAAATATGGACGTAAACATCCAGAAGAAGTTTTAATTGTCAATCTTCAAAAAGCTTCTGGTGAACCTGATACAGTGATAATTTATAACGGCTATTCTAGTTCCTTAATACACTCTACTACTTACGATCCAGATATACCAGTCATAACAGAAAATGACCAAATTATATCGATTGATCGCTTGGCTAGTCCTTACGATCCCGTTAAACCTAATTATTTACAAACTGGTTTAACCTGGCAAGAGATGGAACAGTTACTCGCCCAAGAAAATATTTAAATTGTTGCTAGGCAGATAAAATATTAATCTTAGTTTGGGTAGATAGATTTACTAAATCTTTAGTGATTATTACTTAGATTTGCAACAAACTTTACCCAAAATTAAAAATTATCGCTTAACTTGGGATTGATGATGTAGTTACAGAAGTTGAATTGTCAGAATTTAAACTCTGTAATTTTTTTTGTCTTGATAAAATTATGAGCTATGATGTCATATTTAAATATTTAAAGAGGAGTTTAGTGGTGTGAGTTATCCTCAAGTTGATTTATTAAAACCAATTCAAAAAACTAATATATTACCTACCACCCCTTTGTTTGGGACTGATGGAATTAGAAGTAAAGCAGGAGAACTTTTAAATGCTTCTTTTGCTTTGCAGTTGGGTTATTGGGCTGGTCAAGTTTTACAGGAAAATGCTTCTAATTTTGGACCCATTATTATTGGACAAGATTCGAGAAATTCTAGCGATATGCTAGCAATGGCGATCGCAGCAGGTTTGACTTCTGCTGGTTTGGAAGTCTGGCATTTGGGTTTATGTCCTACTCCTTGTGTTGCTTCTGTTACTCGTATGAGCGAAGCTATCGGGGGCATTATGATTTCTGCTAGTCATAACCCACCAGAAGACAATGGAATCAAATTTTTTGGTATTCAAGGAACCAAGTTGGATGAGGTTCTTACTGCTGAAATTGAGGCGAAATTGAGGGCTGCCTATAATCAACTTTCCTTAAATTCTGTAGGACTAGGTTGGGGCAAATTCTATTATCGTCCCGATTTGGTGAATAATTATCATCAATATTTGGCTAATTCGTTGCCGAAAAATTCCGATTTTCAAAAGCTGCGGATTGTTTTAGATTTGGCTTGGGGTGCGTCGGTTCAAGTTGCACCAGCTATTTTTAAACAATTAGGTGCAGAAGTAATTAGCCTCCATGAACAACCTAACGGCGATCGCATTAATGTGAATTGTGGTTCAACTCATCTCAATGTTTTGCAAGATGCTGTCCGCAATTATCAAGCAGATTTAGGTTTTGCCTTCGATGGTGATGCCGACCGCGTGATGGCAGTGGATGCTCAGGGTAGAGTGGTAGACGGAGATTATATTCTTTATTTTTGGGGCAATCAACTCAAAGATAAACAACAATTACCAGATAATTTAATTATCGCTACTGTGATGGCTAATCTCGGTTTTGAGCGAGCTTGGCAAAAAATCGGTGGGAAATTGACTAGAACCGCCGTTGGCGATCGCTATGTACAAGCTGAGATGTGGCGTACAGGGGCAATGCTGGGAGGCGAACAATCTGGTCATATTCTCTGTCATCATCACAGTATTTCTGGAGATGGAGTCCAGACTGCTTTACATTTAACTAGTTTAATCAGTCAGTCTGGTTTATCTTTATCTCAATTAGTAGATAGTAGTTTTCAAACCTATCCCCAATTATTACGCAATGTTCGAGTCGAAGACCGCGATCACCGTTGTCACTGGCAAGAATGTCAGCCTTTACAACAGGCTATTACTCTAGCAGAAACAGCAATGGGCGATCAAGGACGGATTTTAGTTCGTGCTTCTGGGACTGAACCTGTCATTCGCGTAATGGTTGAAGCAGTCAACCAAGAGCTTACTACCTATTGGACTAATCAATTAGTTAGTGTGGTTGAACAACATTTAGCTGCCTAATTTCAGTGATCAGTTACCAGTGATCGCGAACAGAGTGAGCGAACCTCTCGCGACTAATTAAAAGTTAATTTTTAACTGTTGAGCGCAATTTTATTGAATAATTGCGCTAATAACTCTCATAAACAGTCGGTAAAAACTTCTGTCTTTAGTATCACTCATTACTGGTAACTGGTAACTAATAACTGGTAACTGGTAACTGGGGTAACTGGTAACTGATTTAACGTAACGGCCACCAAGCAACCTTATCTCTAGTGGCTGAATATACTTCTTTTAATCCTTCTGGAGAAATTACACGAATAATATCCCCAGACAAATCAGTACTTTTGGCTGATTGAATCAAATCTACTTTTTGCATTCCTTTGAGTACTTGTTCAACAGTACGCTGATTAAGTTGACAAGCACGAGCAATAATATCTACTGGTAGATCGAATACATAAACTCCATCTTGATCTGGTTGATTACCTAATTCTCTCTCTTGATAAATTAAAGCTCTTAGTAAAGAGGCTACTGCTTGAGGAGGATAAGTACTGCAATTGAGTAGATGGTATTGAAATTTTTCTCTTAGCTCGAATAATAAACGATAGCGATCGCGAAAAGTCTCATTTTCTTGATAGAGTTGTTCTACCGTCGCCAGAGGAATTTTTAAGACGTGGGTAGTTTTATAAGCTTCGATCAAAGTAGGAAAAGCTCTTGTCGCTAATCCATAACTAAAAGATAAATTTCTTTCGCCAAAACAATTTCCTGGATAAGTAATCCCCACAATTCTGTCTAAAGGTGCGCTTCGAGCAATTACTATTCCTTCATCAAGAATTACATAGAGTACGTCAATAGATTCTTCTGGCAAAAAAGCGGTATAAATCGGGCGATTAGAAAATAGTTTTTCAACTTTAAGACATTGAGGAGGAAGTATTTGTTTGAGCCAGTCTCGATCTAAGCCTCTAAACAAATAGTTACTATTTACTAACTGCTCTATTGGATTAATTTTGGACTGTTTTGCTGCTTTTGCCATAGCTAATATCTATACGGTCTTGCTTATTTCTATCATCCCATAAGCCTATATTTTTGCTGTGCAAGCAAAATTGTATTTTAAATGTGTTGCAATTCAAATTGACTTAGATTATGATAGCATCAACAAACAAACGGAAATAAAATACAACATAAATGAGGAATACAAAACGCCGAAGTTTTTTAGGTTGGATGTTCGTAGGATTATTGACTAGTAGTGCGATCGCTGGTTGTTCTTCCGCGCAGAGTGAATCTGGAACAAATCAATCAGAAGTCAAACTAACTTTAGTTTCTTACGCTGTGACTCAAAGTGCTTACGAGCAAATTATTCCTAAATTTGTTGAACAGTGGAAAGCTAAAACTGGACAAGACGTGGTGATTGAACAAAGTTATGGTGGTTCTGGTTCTCAGACTCGTGCAGTGATTGATGGTTTGGAAGCAGATGTAGTCGCCTTAGCTTTGGCTTTAGATACCAAAAAAATTGAAGAAGCAGGATTAATTGAACCTGGTTGGGAACAAGAATTACCTAATGATTCGATTGTTCATAAGTCTGTGGTGGCTTTAGTTAAACGAGATGACAATGTTAAAGTTTCTCAATGGTCAGATTTAGCCAAAGATGATATTCAACCTATTACTGCTAACCCTAAAACTTCTGGAGGTGCAAGATGGAATTTTCTTGCTCTTTGGGGTGCAGTTTCTCAAGCTGGCGGTAGTGAAAAAGAAGCAGAATTATTTACAGAAAAAGTTTTGAAAAACGTACCTATATTACCTAAAGATGCTCGGGAATCAAGCGAAGTTTTTTATCAGCAAGGACAAGGAAATATTTTAATTAACTACGAAAATGAAGTGGTTTTAGCGCAGCAAAAAGGCGAATCTTTACCTTCTGTAATTCCTACTGATTACAATATTTCAATTGATAGTCCTGTAGCAGTTGTTGATGCCAACGTTGATAAACATGGTACTAGAGAAGTAGCGCAAGCTTTTGCAGAATTTCTGTTTACTTCAGAAGCACAAAGAGAATTTGGTAAAGTTGGATTTCGTCCTGTCGATCAAACCTTAGCCAAAGAATTTACTAATCAATATCCTGAAATTAAAAATTTATTTACCGTTCAAGATTTAGGTGGTTGGAACAAAATTCAAACCAAGTTTTTCGATGATAGAGCAGTATTTGATAAGTTGATGAACAAAGTCAATTAAAAGTAAATTGATTGATTTTATATAAATTATTAAGGATAGTAGTCATGAACGAGCGAACACAATATTCATTGTTTGAGTTAAATAAAAATCAAATAGCTACGATTGGTTTAATTATCAAAATTCCTAAAGACTATCTTCCAGGAAAAGTTATTATTAATTTAGTTGCTTTAATGAAACTTAAATTGAATTTAGTAGGAATGATTGCTGGAACTGAAACAGATAGATTTAATTGGCTTTCTTTAAAAGCTACAGGAACAATGGAAAACCTGATTGCCAGTCTACTTTATT
>CAZLUP010000013.1:0-47719 GCA_964562685.1 uncultured bacterium | reverse complement strand
TTATTAACCATCAGTTATCTCAGTTTAATTTTACTTTTACCCATCACAGCTTTAATTACCAAATCTTCAACTTTAGGAATTACAAAATTTTGGCAAACTGCTACCGAACCTGTGGCTCTTTCTGCCTATGAAGTCACTTTTGTAACTGCTTTAGCTGCTGGTTTAATTAATGCCATTATGGGAACTTTAATAGCTTGGATTTTAGTTGGTTATCAATTTCCTGGTAAAAAAATTGTTGACGCAGCGATCGATATTCCTTTTGCTTTACCAACCTCAGTAGCAGGTTTAGTGTTAGCAACTATTTATAGTCATAATGGTTGGATTGGACAATTATTTGCTCCTTTTGGCATCAAAATTGCCTTTACTCGTTTAGGGGTTTTTGTTGCTATGTTATTTATTTCTTTACCCTTTGTAGTTCGTACTCTGCAACCAGTTTTACTAGAAATTGAACCGGAAGTTGAACAAGCTGCTTGGTCTTTAGGTGCATCAGATTCCCAAACTTTTTGGCGAGTGATTTTACCACCATTAATTCCTCCAATTTTGACAGGAATTGCTCTTGGTTTTTCACGGGCTGTAGGTGAATATGGCTCGGTAGTAATGGTAGCTTCGAGTCTTCCTTTTAAAGATTTAATTGCGCCAGTTTTAGTATTTCAAAAATTAGAACAATACGACTATACAGGAGCAACAGTGATCGGCACAGTTTTATTATTAGCGTCTTTAGGATTATTACTATTCATTAATCTGCTGCAACAGTGGAGTCGTCGTTATGCTCAATAAAAATAAACTCGCTTATATTTTAATTGCTACTGCTTTACTTTATTTATTATTACTATTATTTATTCCTGCCATTGCCATTTTTTACGAAGCATTTCATCAAGGATTTAATGTCTTTTTAGATTCAATTAGTAAAAGAGAATTTTGGCAAGCTTTACAACTAACTCTCATTGTAGTTGCGATCGCAGTTCCTTTAAATACTATTTTTGGTCTTTGTGCTGCTTGGGTAATTGCTCGCAATCAGTTTCGCGGTCGTACTTTACTTTTAAGTGTAATTGATTTACCTTTTTCCATTTCTCCCGTAGTAGCTGGTTTAATGATCGTTTTACTCTATGGGCGTAATGGTTGGTTTGGTGGTTTACTGGCAAATCTCGATCTTAAAATCGTTTTTGCTCTTCCAGGAATAGTAATCGCTACAGCCTTTGTTACTTTACCTTTTGTTGCCCGTGAAGTTATCCCTATTTTAGAAGAAATTAGTGAAGAACAAGAAACCGCAGCCCGTACTTTAGGCGCAAATGATTGGCAAGTTTTTACCCGCGTTACTTTACCTAGTATTCGTTGGGGTTTACTGTATGGCGTTCTGTTAACTAATGCTAGAGCAATGGGTGAATTTGGCGCGGTCGCAGTTGTCTCAGGAAGTATTCTCGGAAAAACAGCTACTCTACCTATTTTTGTCGAACAAGCTTATAAAAATTATCAAACTGAAGCAGCATTTAGCGCAGCAGCAATTCTGGCTTTATTAGGCGTATTTACCCTCATTTTCAAAGAAATTCTCGAAGCTAGAACTAAATTCAGTTAGCAGTTACCAGTAGAGACGGGAAATTTCGCGTCTGTACATCAGTTACCAGTTACCAATCAATTCAGAACCGATCAATCATCTGCGTTTATCTGCGTTCATCTGCGGACAAACTATTAACCAACAACCAAAGACAAATAATTATGAGTATCACCGTCAGTCAAGTATCCAAAAAATTTGGTAATTTTCAAGCTTTAGACAAAATTGATTTAAAAGTCGAACCAGGAACTTTAGTCGCTTTACTTGGTCCTTCTGGTTCAGGAAAATCAACCCTTTTAAGAACCATTGCTGGATTAGAAACTCCCGATACAGGTAAAGTAACAATCAATCATCGCGATGCTACTCACCTCGATATTAGACAGCGAAATATCGGTTTTGTTTTCCAACATTATGCTCTTTTTAAACATTTAACTGTTAGACAAAATATTGCTTTTGGTCTAGATATTCGCAAAAAACCCCGCAAACTAATCAAACAAAAAGTAGAAGAACTTCTGGAACTAATTCAACTCCAGGGCTTTGGCGATCGCTATCCCAGTCAACTTTCTGGTGGACAACGTCAACGAGTTGCTTTAGCCCGTGCCTTAGCCGTACAACCAGAAGTCTTACTCCTCGATGAACCTTTTGGGGCATTGGATGCTAAAGTCAGACAAGAATTACGGAACTGGTTGCGTCGTCTTCATGACGAAGTTCATCTTACCAGTCTTTTTGTTACCCATGACCGCGAAGAAGCAATGGCTGTAGCAGATAAAATCGTCGTGATGAACCAAGGCAGAATCGAACAAATTGGCACTCCAGCAGAAGTATACGACCGTCCTGCCAATCCTTTTGTGATGAGTTTTGTGGGCGAAGTCAACATCATTCCTGACACCCTTGCTGTTTTCAACAAAGGCTATTTACCCACTTCTTCTCTACCTGCATTTATTCGTCCCCACGATTTTGAAGTTAATAACTTACCTACAAAGAATAGTATTCCTGCCACTCTCAAACGTATCGTTCATTTAGGTTGGGAAATTCAATTAGAATTAGTTTTACCAGGTGATCTAACAGTTACAGCACATCTAAGTCGAGAGAAATTTGCTCAACTCGATCTAGAATTAGGACACGAAGTTTATCTCCAACCCCTTCAAGTTCAACGTTTTGAAGCAGATCAACATCATGCTTACTTAAGTAACTAGGCAGAATCAATTACACAAAAAAATAATTCAAAGTTTATAGTTCATAATTCAAAATCAAATTAATAACTGGTGACTGATTACGATTTTCTGTTTCCTGTTTTTTCTTCACCAGTGTATTTAATTTGGTATGACTTAACTGCTAGTAATAAAAGACTCTAAACTCATCTCCGCCCTCAATACCAGAATTTTTAAGTTGATGGTTGATTATTTCTCAATTTGATCGATCATCAACTATTTTCTCTTTTCAAAAATTGAATAACTGTACAAACATTCCAAATAACTGGTAACTGATAACTGATAACTGTCATCGATAGGCTGGCAAAGTGAAGTGAAAACAACTTCCACCACCAGGGGAACTATCTACCCATATTTGACCGTAGTGAGAACAAATAATTTTACGACACAGAGACAAACCTAAACCATAACCCTCTTTAGAACGATCGCGTTTTAAGCGGAAATGACCTTCAAAAATTCGCTCTTGTTTTTCTGCTGGAATGCCCGGACCATTATCACAAAGACTTAATTGAACTTTTTGATTAGTGCGATGCAAGATCGATAAATTAATTTTTCCTCCTTCTGGAGTATATTTAATGGCATTTTCTAATAAATTAATAATTACCTGACGGACTAACTCTTCATCAGCATAGACAGGTGGTACATCTTGAGGAAGATCTGCTGTCAATTGTTGAGATTTTCCTGAGACGCGATCGCTCAATTGATGAATGATATCTTTGCACAAAGGTTGTAGGTATAATTTTGATGGTTCTATGTGTAGTTGAGAACCAACATTTTTAGAGGTTTGCAATAAATCAGCGATCATTTTATTCATGATTTGAAATTGTTTTCTCGCTTGTTTAAATAATTGACCTCTAAGTTTTTTAGCTTTTTCTCGGTCTGGTTGACTAAATGATATCTCTAAAGTTTCTACTGCGATCGAAGCTGCTGTCAAAGGACTACGAAGATCATGTGCTAACATAGCTAAAATTTGCTCTTTGAAACGCAGTTGCTCTTGAAGTTCTTCTTTTTCTCTTTGTAAAGCGAAAATTTTATCAGATAATCTGATTAATTCAGCAGAATATTTTACCGAATTATCTTCCCCAAAAGATAAACATTTCTCAACCTCTGAACTTTGTTCTTTTAAATTTACTTGTGCTGAAGCTTGCCATCGTGGCCACCATTGTTGAAGTTGATCGATTAAATTACTCCCAGCCAAAGTTTGTCTTGGAGCAGGATTGATCTTGACCAAAGCAGGAGTCGCAATCAACTTAAAATGTTCTACTAAATGAGGTTGTTTGCCAATTTCAATGACCTGTAACTCAAAAGGATATTCGGCTTGTAAATTTTCCAAATAGGTTTTGACACGTCGAATATACTCTTGGGAAGTAGGATGCTCATTAACAAACAAAAGCAACTGGAGCGTTTCTGGTTTAGAAACATCTTGGTTAAACCCTATCTGCTGACTGTCAGATTGCAACACTATATAAGACAACTAAAAAACTTCAAGAGAGATTGAGTTTGATATTTAACTAACATTACTTTAACGATAGATTGTATTTTAATGTCTATTTAACAGATTTGGAAATATTTACTCTCGTAAAAGTAAGCATGATTGATCAATGTATTTAGGACTTCCTGTTTTTAACTGAACTTTATGTTAGATAATCTTAAGATATTATAAACCTTATCTAATTTGCCCTAGCCTCTTACTCATCAAAAAAAATATCGCGGAAATATTATCATGGCTCTTGGTTATCTTGCTCTTGTTCTTCACGCCCATTTACCCTTTGTCAGGCACCCAGAAAGCGATTATGTTTTAGAAGAAGAATGGTTATTTGAAGCCATTACAGAAACCTACATTCCTTTACTCCATGTTTTTGAAAATTTAAAACGAGACGGAATTGACTTCAAAATGACCATGAGTATGACACCTCCTTTGGTGTCAATGCTGCGAGATCCTCTTCTGCAAGAACGCTACGATGATCATTTAGCTCTTTTACAAGAATTAGCAGAAAAAGAAATTGATCACAACGAACATAATGGTCATATTCGTTATCTTGCTGAACATTATGCTAACTCTTTTAGTCAAATTCGCCATACTTGGGAACGTTATAACCGCGATTTAGTTACAGCTTTTAAACAATTTCTTGATAGCAATAACCTCGACATCATTACTTGTGGAGCTACTCATGGTTATCTTCCCCTGATGAAGATGTATCCTGAAGCAGTTTGGTCACAAATAAAAGTCGCTTGCGAACATTACGAAGAAAATTTTGGTCGTCCACCAAAAGGAATTTGGTTACCAGAATGCGCCTACTATGAAGGACTAGAGCGTATGCTAGCGGATGCAGGTTTGCGCTATTTTCTCATGGATGGACATGGTTTGCTTTATGCTCGTCCTCGACCTCGTTTTGGTACTTATGCACCGATCTTTACTGAATCTGGCGTGGCTGCCTTTGGTCGTGACCACGAATCTTCTCAACAGGTATGGTCTTCTCAAGTTGGTTATCCAGGCGATCCTGAATATCGGGAGTTTTATAAAGACTTGGGTTGGGAAGCTGAATATGAATATATTAAGCCCTATATCATGCCCAATGGTCAACGGAAAAATACAGGAATTAAATATCATAAAATCACGGCTCGGGACGGAGGATTATCAGAAAAAGCTCTCTACGATCCTTATTGGGCGCGGGAAAAAGCAGCCGAACACGCAGGGAATTTTATGTACAATCGGGGGCAACAAATTCAGCATTTAGCTGGAGTGATGCAACGTCCTCCTATTGTAATTTCTCCCTATGATGCAGAATTATTTGGTCACTGGTGGTATGAGGGTCCTTGGTTTATTGATTTCCTCTTCCGCAAAGTTTGGTATGACCAAAATACCTTTGAGATGACTCATCTTGCTGATTATTTGCGTCAAAATCCGACTCAGCAAGTTGCTCGTCCTTCTCAATCTAGTTGGGGTTATAAAGGATTCCATGAATATTGGCTCAATGAAACCAATGCTTGGATTTATCCTCATTTACATAAGGCAGCCGAACGGATGATTAAACTAGCTTGTCGTGAACCAGTAGACGAGTTGGAATGGAAGGCTTTAAATCAAGCAGCAAGAGAATTGCTCTTAGCACAATCTTCGGACTGGGCGTTTATCATGCGTACTGGAACTATGGTACCATATGCAGTTCGACGCACGCGATCGCATCTTCTACGCTTTAACAAACTCTACGAAGATATCTTAATTGGAAAAATTGACTCTGGTTGGTTAGAAAAAGTTGAAGAAATCGATAATATCTTCCCAAGTATTAATTATCGAGTTTATCGTCCTCTTTGATGACTGATTAATTCTCTTTAAACTAAATAATCATAATCTAGCGAGTTTAACGATTGATTGTCTCAATCTATTGTCAATGGCTCGCTTTTTCTTGTCTGAGAGCTTTGGGATTTTAAAAATAACTAACTTGCATAACTTCCACTTGTTCCCCAGGCTCAATCTCAGTTTGACCAATGGGAATTACTGCCAAACTATTAGTTTGTGCCAAATTAATTAAATTACCCGAATTGTGACTACCACCAGCCAAAGCAAATTTATAAATACCATCAACTAAATGTAATTTGCCCCAAAGATAAGTTTCTCTTTTGCCTCCAGACCTTAAGCGATCAAGAGTACGTGCTTTAATAAATGTAGGTTGCCAATTATGGTTTAATCCTGATAATTTTTTTAAGGCTGGTTGGACAAAACGCCAACAACTTACTAAGGCTGAAACAGGATTACCAGGAATACCAAAGTAAACGCAACCATTGGCAAATTTAGCAACAGTAAGAGGTTTTCCAGGTTTAACCGCCACGGAACTAATCTGAATTTCTCCCCCCAATTGAGCCAAAATCTGTTCGACATAATCATAATCCCCTACTGAAACACCACCAGTAGATAAAACTAAATCGGCTGATTCAATTGCAGATGCAATCGCCTTAGTTAACTGTTGACGATCATCGGGAATAATTCCTAACTTGATTGGAATACCACCATTACTAGTCACAAAACTGGCTAAGGCATATTGATTAGAATCAACAATTTGTCCTGGTTGCATAGGTTGATCTGGCGTGACTAATTCATCTCCTGTAGATAAAATGGCTACTTTAGGACGACGATAAACTGGTATTTTGGTACACTGGGCTGTAGCTAAAACAGCTATCTCAGGAGGGTTAATTACAATCCCAGGTTGTAACATTGGTTCTCCTGCCCGATAAAAAGAGCCTCGATGACGTACAAATTCTTGTGGTTGAGGAGCAGCAAAAATCTTGACTTGATTCCCTTCTCTGATCGTATTTTCTTGAATCACAATTGTATCAGCCCCTGCTGGCATCATTGCTCCTGTAAAAATACGGGCTGCTTGTCCCGATTTAATTGTAGTTTTTGGTTGGTAACCAGCAGGAATTTCTTCGACAATTTCTAAAATTCGGGGATGCTCGTTATTACAGTTTTTGACATCTTCATAGCACACAGCATAACCATCCATGGCAGAGTTATCCCAATAGGGAAAATCCAATTTACTACTTACTGAGGTTGCCAAAATCCGTAAATTAGCAGTTTCTAAATCAATTATTTCTACATCTTGTTGAGAGCTTAAAGGTTGGACTAAATTGAGAATAACGGCTTCTGCTTGTTTGGCTGATAGCATGGATGAATAACTGAAGAATTACTTGCTTTAATCAATTTAACAAATATCTCAAAAGCGATCGCTATGTCTCCTGATGAATTAAGCTACAGACGTTTTCCTAAAGTACCCATCGAAAGAAGAGTAGGAGCTTTTTTAATTGATTTTGTCACAGTTTGGTTTGTTAGTTCTTTTTTTGGTAATTCCATCCAATGGTTAATTTTTCTGCTTGGTTGGCTAGCCATGAGAGTTATCTTAGTCGACAAAAATCAAGGTCAAAGTTTAGGTCGTTGGGCATTAGATATGAAAATTATTGATGCCCGTTTTAATAAAGTTCCCGATTTAGTTACCTTAGGAAAAAGAGAAGGAATTCTTGGTTTCATTGCGGTGCTAGCTATGTACGGGTTAGAAATTAACTTGAGAAATGGTTTGTCAATGTTATTGTTACTTACCCCTCTATTAGTAGACTGTGGCATAGCTTTTACTGACGAAGAATTAAACCAAGCTTTTCATGACCGTTTAGCTTTAACGATTTTGATCCAAACTCCTAGAGGTTACTCTTTAGACCTAAGACTCAAAAAATTACTTGCTCAAATTAAGAATAGTATGCGAAAATATTGATTTGCGTGTGAACAGTACTTCGCCCTGTTGGGGCATTTGGTGTTGCCTTCACTTCGTGAGGGATAATGCCTGGCGTTAAACTCCAGAGCTTGTAAAACCCATCAACACGGTGATTTTGTAGCGACTACACGTCGATGCATTTCATCATTAATATAGATAACTCTATAAGTTGTAATTAATTTTCCTTGGAACAATGGCAAGTAAAAAAGGTGTCCGCATTATTATTAATTTAGAATGCACTGAGTGTCGCACTAATCTTAACAAACGTTCTGCTGGAGTATCTCGTTACACAACCAGCAAAAACCGTCGTAACACTACAGGCAGATTAGAACTGAAAAAGTTTTGTACCCATTGCAACAAGCACACAGTTCATAAAGAAATTAAGTAATTAAAATCAATTAATTTAGTAGTCAACATAGATATTCAATTTAAGCAAAAACAATGGCATATTATCGTAAACGTCTTTCACCCATCAAACCTAGCGATCCGATTGATTATAAAGATATTGAATTATTACGTAAATTCATCACTGAAAGAGGAAAAATTTTACCCCGCCGGATCACTGGTTTAACCGCTCAACAGCAAAGAGATTTAACTGATGCGGTTAAAAAAGCTCGTTTGATAGCTTTATTGCCTTTTATTAATGCAGAAGGCTAATTAACGCCAAACTAATTTTCTTCTGGTTAGGACAGATTGAAGTTCAAAAAGGTAGACTGAATATTAAGTCGTAAAATCAATGTTAAAGCACAAAGCTGGTGGAAAAGGGAACACTGATTGAATTCAGAATACAAGGAGAGCGTCGTCTTGCAGTTGTCGAACGACCAGAAGGAAAAAAAGATTGGATTGTTATTGATGAAAGTGGGCAGTCACACAAAATACGTACTCAGCGCGTAGAATATACCGTCAACGATGGTTTGTACAAGCCCTCTGACATTTCTAGTTTTATTAAGGAAGCTCAATCTTACCTCGATCCCAGTAGTTTAGAAGTAGCTTGGGAAATATTGGTAGAAGATGGTGATTTAGTTACACCCCAACAAATGGCTGAATTACTATTTTCTGACCAATCGCCAGCTTTGTGTTACGCTGCTCATCTTCTCTTAAGTCAAGATAAAATTTATTTTAAAAATAAAGGTGATGCTTACGAACCCCGTTCAGCAGCACAAGTTGAAGAAATTAAACATCAACTAGAAGTAGAACAACAAAAGAATCGCGAAAAAGAAGAATTTATCAATCATCTTCAACAAGCTTTAGCAGGAAAACCAGTAGAATGGACAGAAAGCGATCGCAATAAGCTGGAAACCTTGGAAAAATTTGTGATTCAACCAGAATATAATTCTCGTGTAGCTCAAGAAATTCTGAGTTTAGCAAAAAGAGGAACTGATTCCCAAGCAGCATTTGAGTTATTAGTAGATTTAGGATTGTGGAGCAAACATGAAAACTTATTTCTACGACGTAGTTCTTATCCTACGTATTTTTCCAAAAAGGTACTTGATGTGGCGCAATTTTATCTTCAATCTCCGCCGTTTGACTCTGACTCAAACCGTCTTGATTTGACTCATCTGAAAGTTTACACGATTGATGATGAGAGTACAGAAGAAATAGATGATGGTTTAAGCATCGAATATGGCGATGATGGCAAAGCAGCTAAACTGTGGATCCATATTGCTGATCCGAGTCGAATAGTTGCACCTGGAGACGAACTCGATTTAGAAGCACGTCGTCGTAGCACTAGCTTATATTTGCCGACAGGAATGATTTCAATGTTTCCTTCGGAGCTTGCCACCGGACCGATGAGTTTAATTCAAGGTCAAACTTGTCCAGCGTTGAGTTTTGGCGTTGTGCTTGACGAAACAGGATTAGTCAAAGAGTATAGTATTCATCCAACTTTGATTCGACCTACCTATCGACTGACTTACGATGATGTCGATGAAATGCTTGATTTAGGTGTAACTAAAGAACCTGAAATTGCTGAATTAGCAAAATGGGCAAATTTAAGAAGGAAATGGAGGCAAAAACAAGGCTCAATTCAAATTCTGATGCCCGAATCTTTGATTAAAGTAAAAGAAAACGAAGAAATTATTATTGAGTTGTTAGATGAGTCAAAATCTCGGCAGTTAGTCGCAGAAATGATGATTTTAGCTGGAGAAGTGGCAGGCAAATACGGGCAAGAACACAATTTACCCCTACCTTTTCGCGGACAACCACAACCAGAATTACCTCCAGAAGAAGAACTTTTACAATTGCCAGCAGGACCAGTGCGTTTTTGTGCTTTGCGTCGCTGTATGCCTCGTAGCGAAATCAGTACTAGTCCTTCTCGCCATGCGAGCCTTGGTTTAGATAGTTATATCCAAGTTACTTCTCCAATTAGGAGATATACAGATTTGTTAGCTCACTTTCAGATTAAAGCTCATTTACGAAATGAGAGTTTACCATTTACTCAAGAACAGTTACAGGAAATTATTTATAGCGTTGCCAATTCCGCCTATGAAGCTGCCTTAGTAGAACGTCAAACTAATCGTTATTGGGGATTAGAATATTTACGGCGAAATTCCGACCGCGTCTGGGGCGTGTTAGTATTACGTTGGTTGAGAGAAGAAGACCGCTTAGGAATTATTTTATTAGAAGATTTAGGATTAGAATTACCTCATCGTTTTGAAAGAGCGGTAACTTTAGGCGATCGCTTAGAAGTTCAGGTGACTCGTGCAGATCCCCATCGAGATGAAATTCGCTTTCGAGAAATTACTCCTTCAGAAATTCAAGCAACCGTTTAGTTGAATTATTGTGCTAGCTGTGAATCAACTTCAAGCTAATCAAATTGTTTGTTTAGAACAAGATAATTTTTGTCTTTACTGTGAAGTTATTCAAATTATTCCTCAGCGAAAATATTGCTGGGTTAGACCTTTGTTGCTAGTTTTCTTCAATTCTTCGATAAATTACTTATCTTCGCTCTCAATTGCCGATAAAGCCATTTCACTTCAGCATAGTTCCGATCTACTATTACCTGGGAGTTTATTTAGACTAGCTTTTGATACAGAGATTTTACCTTTGTTTTCTCTACTGCAAGAATTAGATGTAAGTTCCGAAACAAACAATCAAGTTCAGCAAGAGTTAAATTGTTGTATTCAAAAAGTTTGGCAAGCTAATCGCAACTTATTTGATCCTGTTTAGGCACATTAACTCAGAGATTAGTTTAACAACAAGCATTGATTTGAACTGCCAAGCTCTAAATTTTATGTAAAAATTTTTTTGATCAATTAAAGAGAATTAGTTGTCAATATAACCTTCATTTGGAGAAGAACCTAATAGTTGACTCGTTCAATTACTGTATTTTTTACATTTATATTCTAGATTTAAGAAAAAACTATTTTTGTAACAAAACAAATTGTAGTTTCAGTTACAATTTATTAAAAAAAATGTAGATAATATATTCCATAATTTCAAGGAATATATCTATTGATGAATTAAAATAATAATTTCAGTATTTTATCTGAGATAAAAATGAATCAAATACAATATAAATATATTAGGACTTTAAATTTATTGATTGGCTTTACAGTTTCTTGATCGTTTAGATCGGAAACTATTGTTTATTTTGGACACATCTTATCCTAATTTATCTTAACTTCAAATAAAATTTAAATCTTTTTTACTTATGTATCAAGATTCTATGAAGTTGATGGTTCAAGGTAGCTATCTGTAAATTTACAGATTATCCTCTATGGAATAAAAACAATTAATTTTTTAAGCAATATATAATTTTTACGAAGACAAAGGAAATGAGTAGTACTGCAATATATAACAAAATAACTTCTTTTCAACCTCAAGGCTATGTAAGTGCTGCTAATGCAACAGAATTTTTAGAGCAGTTAAGCAAGGCAGTAAAATCTCAAACTGACTCGATTTTTTTAGTAGATATGAAAGAAGTTGAATTTATGGATAGTGCGGGATTAATGGCATTGATTAAAGGATTTCGTTTGGCACAAAACCTAAATCGTCGTTTTAGCATTTGTTCAGTTACGCCATCAGTGCGAATGATTTTTGAACTAACTCAATTAGATAACGTTTTTGAAATTTTTGATAATCGTGATAGTTTTGAAGCTTCAATGTCACTGAATTAATTTTAAAAAGCAACTCAGTAAAATCTGTTAAGTATTGGCAAGGTTCGGTATATTAAAAAGGCTAAGATAATTGCCTAGCTTCGTTAAGGAGAAATATGCCGTGACTCTTGCCTTTAATCAATTAATTAATTCCGAAATCAATAAACCAGCGCGTTATCTTGGCAATGAGCTAGGAGCAAAGCATAAACCCTGGGATACGGCTGAGGTGCGCTGGATTTTGACTTATCCAGAGATTTATGAAGTTGGTGCATCTAATCTAGGTCATATTCTTCTCTACAATATTATCAATGCTCAACCTAGACAACTATGCGATCGCACTTATTTACCCGCACCAGATTTAGCAGCTAAGTTAAGAGCAACTCATACACCTTTATTTGCTTTAGAATCGCGAAAACCAGTTAAAGATTTTGATATTATCGGTTTTAGTCTTAGTTACGAGTTAGGGGCAACTAATATTTTAGAAATGCTAGATTTGGCTCAGATTCCCTTAACTTGGCAAGCAAGACTTGAGTTAGATTATCCTTTAATTTTTGCAGGGGGACAAACAGCCACATCCAACCCCGAACCCTATGCAGACTTTTTTGACTTTGTGGTTTTAGGTGATGGCGAAGAACTTTTACCAGAAATTGGTTTAGTTATTGAAGAAGGAAAAGCAGCAGGATTAAGCAAGGAAGATTTATTACTAGATTTAGCACAAGTACCTGGGGTTTATGTGCCTAGATTTTATGATATGGCAGAGGATGGCTCAGTTCATCCTAATCGTCCTGATGTTCCTCAAAGAATTCTCAGAAGAGTTGCTACGCCCATTCCTGCCTATTCAATTGGTTTAGTTCCTTATATTCAAACAGTGCATGACCGCTTAACCGTAGAAATTAGAAGAGGCTGCACTCGCGGTTGTCGTTTCTGTCAACCAGGAATGTTAACTCGTCCTGCTACCGATGTCGAACCAGAACAAGTGGTAACGGCAATTGAACAGGGAATGCGGAAGACAGGATACAATGAATTTTCGCTTCTATCTTTGAGTTGTTCCGATTATTTGGCTTTACCTGCGGTAGGGATGGAAATTAAAAACCGCCTCAAAAACGAAAATATTTCCCTTTCCTTACCCAGTCAAAGAGTAGACCGTTTTGATGAAAATATTGCCAAGATTATCGGTGGTACTCGTCAAGCTGGTTTAACTTTTGCGCCTGAAGCAGGTACGCAACGGATGCGAGATGTCATCAATAAGGGATTAACTAATGAAGAATTGCTTAGAGGTATTAAAACCGCAGTCGAACAAGGTTGGGACAAAGTAAAACTCTACTTCATGATTGGTTTACCAGGAGAAACTGATGTCGATGTAATTGGTATTGCTGAAACTGTTCGTTGGTTAAGACAAGAATGTCGTTTAGCTAAAAGAAAACGATTGGATTTTAACATTACCATCTCCAACTTTACTCCTAAACCTCATACCCCTTTTCAATGGCATTCCGTTTCAACTACTGAGTTTATTCGCAAGCAAGAATTACTGCGTCGAGAATTTCGTGGCATGAAAGGAGTTAAGGTTAACTATACTGATGTCCGCATCTCTGCCATGGAAGATTTTATTGGTAGAGGCGATCGCAGTTTAGCTGTAGTGGTGCGTCGTGCCTGGGAATTAGGCGCAGGAATGGATTCTTGGTGGGAAAATTTAAATCAAGCCTATCAAGCTTGGGAGAATGCGATCGCAGAAGCTGGTTTAACCTGGAAATACCGTCAAGTAGAAAACGGTGAATGGAATATTTTTCAGGATCAAAATTCTTTAGATACACCTTTACCTTGGGATCATCTCAATACAGGCATTGATAAGGAATGGTTAAAAGCAGACCTAAAAAAAGCTTTGGAAGCTGCTACAGTGCCTGATTGTGCTTTTGATGGTTGTTCTCATTGTGGTGTTTGTAGTATCGATTTTGGTCATAACATAGTTGTTCCTCCACCGCCAATTCCTGAATTTGTCGGACATGATCAACCCGATCACACCAGAGAACAAAAAATTAGGGTTTGGTTTGGTAAGCGCGATTCTATGGCTTTGGTTAGTCACTTAGATTTAGTTAGGCTTTTTGATCGCGCTGTGCGCCGTGCAGCTTTACCAATTTCTTATACGGGTGGATTTCATCCAGGTCCAAGAATTTCAATTGCGAATGCTTTATCTTTAGGGACTACTAGCAGTGGTGAAATTGTTGATTTTGAATTAACGGAAGATTTATTATTAGAAGATTTTCGAGATCGATTAGCTGCTCAATTACCTAAAGATTTACCTATTTATCAAGTAGAAGAAGTTGAAATTACATCTCCTGCTGCAACTGGTTTGTTAGAGAAAGCTGAGTATTTAATTACTATAGCAACTGAACAAGATTGGAGTTGGGATGATTGGCAAGAATGGCTCAAAAAAATTAATTTAACTAAAGAATTTTGGTGGGAAAAAACTACAAAATCAGGTAAAAAACAGCAAATCAATTTACGTAATTATTTGTTCGATCTCAAAGTTGAATCAATCAACCCATTACAATCCAATGCAGTTGTGCTTCGCTATATAGGTAGTTGTCGTAACGATGGAACTAAACTTTTACCAGAACAATTAGTTTATATATTGGAGCAAGTAACCAAGCAAGAATTTAGTCTTCTAAAAGTTCATCGTCAGCGATTAATTTTAGGTGATTGAACAGTAAATCTCAATAACAAACAAGAGGAAAATTAACTCCTCTTTTTTTACTTTTTATTATCTTTTAAAAACAATTTTAATTAAAAAAGCGATCTCGGCTGCGCTGAGGCGCGATCGCTTTTTAATAAACAATTAGATTTTCAAAAAAAATTAATTAAATAAAATTCCCAATCCTCTCTAAAATTAAGTAGAGTAAATATTAATAAAATATTAAGCTAGTGACTAAACAAACACATATCGTAACCATTTTAGGAGCAGGAGTTTGGGGGAATGCTTTAGCCACTTTAGCCCGTCGCAATCAACATCAAGTACGTTTGTGGTCGCGTCGTAGTTTTGAGCCTTTAGCTTCAGCGATTAGTGAAGCCGAAATAATAATCTCGGCAGTTTCCATGAAAGGAGTTAGACCGCTGATCGAACAATTACAGACTGTTCAGTTACCAAAAAAAAGTATTATAGTTACTGCGACTAAAGGATTAGACCCTATTACCACTCTAACTCCTTCTCAAATTTGGCAAGCAACTTTCCTTAATCATCCTGTAGTAGTTCTCTCTGGACCTAATTTATCTAAAGAAATTGAGTGCGGATTACCTGCTGCTACTGTAGTGGCTAGCAATGACCTTGAATCAGCCGAAATCGTACAGCAAGTTTTTGCTTCTGATACTTTTCGTGTTTACGCTAGTAGCGATCCACTCGGGGCAGAATTAGGAGGAACTCTCAAAAATGTTATGGCGATCGCTGCGGGAGTTTGTGATGGCTTACAACTAGGTACAAATGCTAAAGCTGCTTTACTAACCAGAGCTTTACCAGAAATGATTCGTGTTGGTACTTATTTAGGAGCAAATCCAGAAACTTTTTTTGGCTTATCTGGTTTAGGAGATTTGATCGCTACTTGTGATAGTCCGTTATCTCGTAATTATCAAGTAGGTTATCAGTTAGCTCAAGGTTTATCCTTAGAAGAAATTTTTTCAAAATTAGAAGGAACTGCTGAAGGAGTCAATACTACGGATGTTTTAGTCAAAACTGCCGTCCGTCAACATCTAGCCGTCCCCATTGCGAATCAAGTCTATCGTTTGCTACACGGTAAAATTACTCCCCAGCAAGCAGTTCAGGCTTTGATGGCTAGAGAACTTAAAGAAGAATTTTCTGATCTAGAACTATAAAAATTGAATCTAGAACAATCGCAAATGAAAATTGCTAAGTTAGTCACAATCGTTATGAGTATGATATATTTGTAAAGGTTCGTAAATATTATTGATTTGAAATCAAGTTAAAGGCAAATACTTGCTATGTAAAGCAGGTAACCCTCGTGACATCAAGTCATAACTTATGAATTAAAACAAGTCGGTATTTGAGGAGACCAAAATAATATGGAAGGATGTTTAAGAGTAGGACAACAAGCTCCTGACTTTACTGCTACTGCCGTTTTCGATCAAGAATTTAAAACGATCAAATTGTCTGACTACCGTGGTAAATATGTAGTTTTGTTCTTTTATCCTTTGGACTTTACTTTTGTTTGTCCTACAGAAATTATTGCTTTTAGCGATCGCTATGAAGAATTCAAAGCATCAAACACGGAAGTTTTGGGTGTCTCCGTAGATAGCGAATTTTCTCACTTAGCTTGGATTCAAACTGATCGCAAAGAAGGCGGAATTGGCGATATTGCCTATCCTCTTGTTTCTGATATTAAAAAAGAAATCAGTACTGCTTATAACGTTCTCGATCCTGAGGCAGGAGTTGCTCTTAGAGGACTATTTATCATTGACAAAGAAGGAGTAATTCAACACTCAACAATCAATAACTTATCTTTTGGTCGTAGTGTGGATGAAACTCTAAGAACGCTTAAAGCAATTCAATACGTACAATCTCATCCTGACGAAGTTTGTCCTGCCGGCTGGCAAGAAGGAGACAAAACTATGGTTCCCGATCCAGTCAAATCTAAAGTTTATTTTTCCGCAGTTGGTTAGTCAATTGTAGTAACGGAAAAATTTTTTATTAATCCGATCAATTCAGATCATTAAAGATTTACTTGTAGCTGTCTCATTACTTTTTTTTAGAGGATGGGGCAGTTTTTTTTATTAATAAATATCTGCAATTTTTAAGATTTAATTTATCAATTTAAAAACAAATTGATAGTAAAGTTTATAATTTTGTTTTGCTTTTTTAATAAAAATAAAATATTAGAATATTTGCGTGTTTGTGCGGAGAGTAATTACAACCTGATTAGAGATTTCCGTAAAACAACTATGGTGCAGGATTGATAGTGAACAGAAAATTAAATTTAGATTCGCTTAATGATTTTATTGGTCAGTCACTATCTAATTCCTATGTCTACTCAATCTTTTAGTTTTCGTTGTATAGAATTACTGCAAGCCTATGCTTCTAAACCTTCTTTAAAACTACGCAATCAACTAGTAGAACTTAATGCAGGTTTAGTCAGAAAAGTAGCTCATCAAGTTAGTAGGAAATGTGCTGAACCTTATGAAGATTTAGAGCAAATTGGTTATCTTGGTTTAATTAGAGCAATTGAGCGTTTTGATACTCATCAAGGTTCTGCTTTTAGTTCTTTTGCTATTCCTTATATTCGTGGTGAAATGTTACATTACCTAAGAGATAAAGGTAGCATGATGAGGATTCCTCGGAGATGGCAAGAGCTTTATAATCAAGGTAAAAAACTACGTAAACAATTAATTGAAACTCTAGAAAGACTACCTCACGATACAGAAATTGCTAAAGCTTTAGGGGTATCTTTACAAGAGTGGAGTGAATGCCAATTAGCTTTACAAAATCGTTTGCCCATTAGCTTAGATGCCTTAGTTAATCAATCTCAAGATTCTTCAATTACTTTTGGTGAAACTATTGCAGACCCTAATTATCAAGAAATCAGACAATTAGAAGAAGATAAAATACAATTACAAAGAGCGATGAGCCAGCTAGAAGAAAAAACCAAAGCAGCCATTGAATGTGTATATTTATGGGATTTACCTCGTAAAGAAGCTGCTCAATATATTGGTATTAGTCCTATGACAGTTACTAGACATTTACATAAAGGAATAGAGCGGTTAGGAGCAATCATGCAACCTCAAGCTGCTTAAATCTTAAGATAGAAATTTGTATATATTTTTCTAAATGAAAATTAATAATTAAGCCAATAAAAACCTATGAATTAATAATCATAATTATGACTGAGTTAACCTTAATCAATACTCCATAATAATTAAATAAATGCTGTTGACCAGCAATTTAGTCAGCCAAACTCAAGTTACGATCAAATTTGCGCTCTTAACCAGGCTATAGGTAAAGAAGAAAATTTCACTACTTTAGGAACAAACGCTCTTTTGCTAAAAACGTCGTATTGATTCTGTTCAATTGCATTAAGAATACCTTGATAGAGCATTAAAGAAGCCCATACTGGTAAACGAGAATCCCTAATTAAATAACGAATTCCTGATTCCGCTTGATGATAATAGTTTCTAGCTCTTTTAATCTGAAAACGCATCAAAGCTAACCAACGTTCATCAATTACTCCTTGCAACAAATCCTGCTCTGTATAATCAAAAGCTTTTAAATCTTCTAACGGTAAATAAATACGACCTCTTTGAGCATCCTCTCCTACATCTCGCAAAATATTGGTTAGTTGCATAGCTATCCCTAAAGAAATAGCTTCTTCTTTGGGAATATAAGTTTGACCCTCTTGTTCCCAAGGTACATTGTTTTGGTTATTACTAATTCCTAGAATTGCATTAGACATTAAACCCACTGTACCTGCAACTCGGTAACAATAAAGTTTTAATTCTTCAAAAGTTTCATAACGATTGCGATGTAAATCCATTCTTTGTCCCGCAATCATATCTCGAAAGGGTTGGATGTCCATCGGGAAACTTTTAATTGTATCAATTAAAGCAACATCGGTATCATCTGTTGGCTCTCCTGCAAAGATAGATTCTAGTTGTTTTTCCCATTGCGCCAAAGTTTCTATCGTTGTGTCTTTTGCTTCAACGCCATCTACTAACTCATCAGTACGACGACACCAAGCATAAATTGCCCAGATTGCTTTACGCTTTTCTTTGGGCATTAATAAAGTTCCAAGATAGAAAGTTTTAGCGTATTCTGCCGTAATTTTACGACAATATTCGTATGCCTCAGTCACTGAGGCTAAGTTTGTTTTAGGTTTTGATTTAGGCAATTGCAGCATGCGGGAGCAAGAAGAAATACTGTCCGTGGTTAGAACAAGGCAATCGGTTGTTTTTTTAGCCATTGAGCATTTTCTCATTTATTAGCTTAATTAACTACCAATTGTGGCTACTTCTGGTTTGATTTCTTGAGTAGTCGAATTATCAGACGCGATTGCATCTGCTGCTAGCTTACCAGAAAGAACCGCGCCTTCCATACTACCCAAATATTTTTGCATAGTATAACTTCCAGCTAAATAAAAGTTAGTAATAGGGGTTTTTTGGCTAGGACGATAAGCCTGACAACCGGGAGTTGCTTTATAAACAGAACGAGGAGTTTTTACCACGCGATATTTTAACAAATTTGCAGGATTTTCACCTGTAAAATGTTGCGGAAACAGTTTTTCTAACTCTTTCATCGTGGCAGCAATAATTTCTTCCTCAGATTTCTGAATCCAATCTTGAGCCGGTGCTAAAACTAGTTCTAGCATGGAGCGGTCAGGATTAGAGTACTCGCGACAAGTATTACTCATGTCAGCATAAACACTGAGCAAGGGAGAACGAGAAAATAATAGTTGATCGATATCAGTCAATTTACGATCAAACCAAAGATGAAGATTTATTACTGGGACTCCTTCTAAACCATTTAATTTTTGGAAGAAATCTATTTCTCGCCAAGGCGGAGGTAACATTACTTTGAGCGGATCAACTGACATGGCTGAAACATAAGCATCGGCAGTAATTAATTGCTCATCTGCGCCGTCTAACCCTCTGATTAAAAAGCCTTTGACTGTTTGATCTTGATTTAATAAAATCTCTTTGAGCGGTGCATTTAATCGGACTTCCCCACCTCTAGCTGTAATGTAATCAACTATTGGCTGACACAATCTTTCTGTAGGTGAGCCATCTAAAAACGCTACTTTAGAACCATATCTTTCTTGAAGAAAACGGTTAAGGGCGGTCAAAGGTACTGTAGCTGAAACTTCATCGGGGTTGATAAAAGTCAAAGCTTTCGAGGCAGCAATAAAAATATCACTATTTACCCGTTCGTCAACACCTCGCATTCTCAACCAATCTAAAAGACTGAATTTATCCATGTCTTCAACGTATTGCTGACCCCTAACTACGGCTGGAAGCAACCCAATCGCAAAGCGAATTTTTTGCTCCCATGTCAACATATCGTTATTGCGAAGAATCGATAAAATGACATTAATTGGGGCTGGCAAATCAGGGACATCGAAGCGAGAATAAGTTCCTGGCTTTTCTGGCTGATTAAATATTAAGGTGTGTTCTTTCCATTGAAGACGGTCTTCAATCCCTAATTCTTTAAATAATTGAAGCATATTAGGATATGCTCCAAAAAAGACATGAAGTCCAGTTTCATACCAGTCTCCATCTTCATCTTGCCAAGCAGCTACTAAGCCACCTAAGACATCTCTTCTTTCAAGGACTATAGGTGTATGTCCAGCATCTACTAGATATTTGGCACAAGACAGTCCAGCTAAACCCGCTCCGGCGATCGCAACTCGCATTTAAAATACTATTCTTCTTAATTACTGTTTATCTTTACTTAACTCACATATTATACTTTGCATTTTGTTACATTTGGCTAATCTTCTCTTAAGAATGCGATAAATTTCTTAATATTTACTCGAAATCACAGATATAACAAGTATTGTCTTTCAAGAGTGATGTCCTGAAAAATACATGAGTTTGAAGCAATAATTAATCTTATTGTGCTAATGGTTGAGGTGAATTAGCTGGTGGTTTGTTTTCAGGTGTTTGATTAGTTGATTGAGGTTGAGGGGGATTAGCTGGTGGTTTTTCAGGTGTTTGATTAGTTGGTTGAGGTTGAGGGGGATTAGCTGGTGGTTTTTCAGGTGTTTGATTAGTTGGTTGAGACGGTTGGTTAGTATTTTGTGGTTTTTGATTAGGTGAAGGAGTTTCTTGTTTAGTTTCTTGCTCTTTTCTCAAAGAAGGAAGAGTTAAAGAAGGACAAATTTCTGCGTCATACTGATAGTTAACAGTTACTTGATAAGGTTTAGGTTGATTAGTTTGATTTTTAAACTTGCGATCGCTTAAATCTTGACTAGCTTGTTCGTTAAAAATAGGATATTCTGAACCTTTAATCAATTCCAAAGCCAATACTTGACCGCTAGTATCAACTACTAATCCATAAACACTTGTTCCTTCTAAACGGCGAATACAAGCATCACGGGGATAAGTTCCTTCAATCACCATAACTTCTGGATTGACTGTTTTAATTTGATTGAGCCAAGCTACATAATTTTTTCTGGCATCTTCATCAGTATTTGCATTTTCTTGCTTTTGCAAACTACCACTTAAATCACGCACATCTCGATTAAGTCGTTGCTGGCGTTGTGCTGCAATTTGATTAGGAGTTGGTTGCGTGGCTGGTTTTTCTGGCGGTTTGGGTTGAGATTGACGTTGGAGAGGCTTAACTTCTTCAGGTTTTTGAGCGGATGGAGGTTTTTCTAGCGGTGCTTGAATTGCTGCTGGGGGCTTAATTGCTGGTTTTACTTGAGAATCAGTTTCTAAAGGAGGTAAAGGTGGCGGTAAAGGTAAGGAAGAAAAATCACCTATAGGCGGTAATTTGATATCAGTACTTGGTAAGGGAGGAAGAGGCGGTAAAGGAGGTAAATCAAAGTTTGGAGGCGGTGGTAAAGGAATAGGAGCCAAATCTGGAATACCATTAGCTCCAATACTAGGGGGTAAAGCAAAAGATTGAACGCCGTTATCTAAAGGCGTGTTATTAAATTCTGGTATATCTAGTTCGAGATCTAAATTAGGTAAACGAGCTTCTTCTTCAGGAGTTAGTTCAATTACAGGCACATTAATTCTTCCAGGCGGATTTTTATCTTGGAGCGAAAAGTTGGGTAATCCATACTTATAAACTAAAAAATGAAGTATTAAAGAGATAAATAAAGCTATATAAGTTGGATTAGTTATTTTACTTTGAAAATTATTTAGCCTAGATTCGTAAGACATACCAGCAGCAAGGAATTTTAATTTAATTTCTAAGTTGTACAGGCATTACTAAATAAGTCATTTTAAAACCACCTACAGGAGTAAAAATCACAGGTTGATTCCATTCATTCAATTGCATTTTAATTTCTGATGCAGGCATCGCTTTAAGTCCATCCATTAAATACTTAATATTAAAAGCAATATCGATATTTTCACCAATTATTTCCGCAGGTAAAGTTTCTTTAGCATTGCCCACATCTCTAGCATCAACCGAGAGAAATAACTTTTGAGCTTCGCTATCAAGACTAAACTTAACAATATTATTTTTTTGAGCTAAAACTGCTACCAATTCTAAACTATTTATTAGTCGTTTCCGATCTACTATCATTTGTCGACTAAAACTCCGTGGAATTAATTGGTTATAAGCAGGATAAGAGCCAGTTAATTTTAAACTGCTTAAACGTTTATTTCCTAATTCAAAAATAACCTGGGTTTCATCAAAACTAAATTTAATTATTTGATCTACTGGACTACTAGCTAAAATTCTTTCTAATTCTCTTAAAGCTTTCGCAGGAATTGTCACGGCAAAATCTTTACAAGGATGAGTTGTTTGCGCTAGGGATTCTTCGAATGATGTAGTTTCTACTTCGGAGTTTTCTGTTACTTCTAAAGGAGTTTGTACAACCGCCAAACGATGACTATCAGTAGCAGCAAACTCTAAACTATTGACGGCAGAGGTGTCTCTCTGGGTTTTAAAATGAATACCTGTCAAAATTTGCTTTGATAATTCGATACTAGCAGCAAACAAACAGCATTTTAAACCTTCAACTAATGCAGATACTGGAAGCAAAACGGTATAGACATTTTGTTCTTCTAGGTTGAATTCAGACGATGCATTTTCTTCTCCAGTATTCATGGTAGGAAGTTCGGGAAATTCTGAAGCATCAATTCCAGAAAGTTGATATTTTCCAGAAGGAGAACTTAAAGTAACAACAATATTTTGCTCATCTCCTGAAGCAATTATTGAAGAATTATCTTCGCCAGATGTGTTTACATCCAAGTTAATTTCCATTTCTGGTAATTTAGACACAATATCGTTAAATAGTTTAGCTGGTAAAGTAATCGAACCTCCTTCGCTCACTTCAGCATTAAAACTTGTCCGAATTGCCAAATTTCCATCAAAAACAGTTAAACTAACTCTTTGGGTAGTTTCATCAGCAATAACAAGTACATTGCCTAGTACCAAGGGTTCAGGGCGAGAAGGAACTATTCGACTCACCAGAGACAAATTACTATTAAGATCGCTTTGACTACAAATAATTTTCATAAAAAATAATTATATAATTAAGTGCTAATCTAGTTCAATTGTATTATAAAAAGAGTTGCCCAAAGCATCATTTTAAGAGAGTCCTGACAATTGCTTCAAGTCCTACAAAAAAGCCGTAATAGAGAACAAATTTCTAAAAATAAAAGAAAATTCCCCCAATCTGGGCTTTGTTAACTAGGTAAAATAAATTTATAGTGAAACAATTTAATCCAATTCACACAAACGGACTAAATATCACAGTCTATATATAAACACCTACTGTAACCAAAGCTATTTTCAATAGTTTAATTAAAATTTAATTTTTGCTGTTTAGCTCCAAGCCAGGTAAAAAAAAATGATGCTCCAAAATAGTCAAACTATACGTTATTATCAAAAACTCACCGATGCTATGGTTGATCTATGGCAAAGAGGTTATCGTTTTGAAGAAATGAGAATGTATATGGAAGGTTATCTTGCTTGTCTGCGACATAGCAACAATATCGAGCCATATCAAATTAATCGATTAGAAGAAGAAGCATTCAGATTTCTTCGCGATCCTTCCAATTTTGAGTTATCGATGCCACAACCAGAATCAGATTATTATTAGAAGATGAAGGGGTGGTATTGATTAGTTACCATTTACATAGCAATTAACTAGCTTAATTATAATTGCTAAATATTTGGTACTGTCAATTTACTTCCCCTTTGGTGAGTTAAGTTTTAAGAAGCTAGAGCTACTTCTACCATTTGTTGTAATTCACCGCTTTGATAGAGTTCAATCATAATATCTGAACCACCAACAAATTCTCCATTAATATAAACTTGGGGAATAGTAGGCCAGTTAGAATATTCCTTAATCCCTTGGCGGATGTCCATGTCTGCTAGTACGTCAACTGTTTCGTAGGGAACACCTAAAGTATTAAGAATTTGCACTACATTATTAGAGAAACCACATTGAGGCATTAATTTTGAGCCTTTCATAAAGACCAAAATTTTGTTGTTATTAATTAATTGATCGATTCTATCTTTTACAGCAGTAGTCATAAATTCCTCTTCACAAATTGAAAAAACTACAAAAAAAATTTTTAGCTTGATGGTAACTAATACTATAAACTTACTTAAAATTTAAACAAGTTGACCTGTTGCTTGCCAAGCTTGAGGAGTGTAAGTTTTTAAAGCCAAAGCATGAATAGCTTCTGATGCCATTGCTTCTTGTAATGCTCCATAAACAAGTTGATGTTGTTTAACTCTACTTTTTCCTTCAAATTCAGCAGAGACAACGATCGCTTCAAGATGATCACCACCACCTGTCAAATCTCTTACTATAACTTGAGCATCAGGTAATTTTTCTTTGATCATTGTTTCAACTAATTTCAAGTTAATCATAAACTCTCCTTGATTGAGATAGCAATTACTTCAATTATTTTGACGTATTTATTCAAATTCAACTAACTCGAAGTTAATTAAGAATTACTGAGCAGAATTGGAAGTAGGAAAAGAATCTTCAACAAAGCCAATTTCAAACAGTTGTTGATAAGCTTTTTTGCCTAATTCAGTGGTAGGATTCTGGGATTTAACCACCTGTATTAATAATGGTACAGATAACTCTGGTTGATTTTGTGCGCGATGAACTAAAGCTAGTTGATAGGTAGCTTCATCTCGCATTTGTCCTGTTTCCAAAGCTTTTTTCCTTTGTCCTTCAGCGATACGGTTGTCAATTCCAGAGAAACTATCAAAAAGTTGGAGGTAAAAATTAGACAATTGATTGAAAACTTGACGAGCTTTTTGCAATTTTTCGGCAGCCACATCATATTGTTCTGCATCAATCGCTGTTTTGGCTTCAGACATCAATTTTTGTCCTCCTTTCAAACTCAAAATACTATCAGATTGAGTTAGAGGACGAAGATTGTTGGGGTCAGATAAATCTTCGGTGGGGGTTACTGAAGGATTTTCTGGGGTTGGTTGTGCAGGTGTTTGTGCTTTGAGTGGAGAAGGGGTGATTACAATCGAGGCTAGGGTTAAGCAAGTTAAAAAACTAACTTTGAGGCGATTAATCTTGAAAGTTAACATAGTCTATACTTTACCTAATTTAGGCTTATAAAGAAAAGCGATTAGAGCTTCAGGTATCTTATCACCTCGACTATGTTTACTGTCTACTTTTAAAGTTGTTCGAGTAATAATTGCTGATTTAAGAGTTATGATGGTTGGTCGTTTGTTATTAGTTTAAATAAGATGAAAGTTTATCTTATTTAAACAAGTTTTTCTATGTCTAAATCTTTAATAATTTATTGTTTTGTTTTAGCTAGTTTAGTTTCAGCTTGCCATCAAAGTAAATCTAAAACAATTAATTTAGAGCAAGATCGATTTATTCAAGTTTATTTTAATCATCAAGCTGATTTAGGAAATAGTTATACCGATCCTTATCGTAAAATCACTAGATCGGGAGACAATTTAGAAGAAGTTATTCTAAAATCAATTAATTCTGCTCAATCAAGTATAGATTTAGCTGTCCAAGAATTTAAACTACCTAAAATAGCTCAAGCTTTAGCTCAAAAATATCGAGCAGGAGTTAAGGTAAGAGTAATTTTGGATAATAATTATAGTCGTCCTCTTAGCCAATTAAATTCAACAGAAATCAATAGACTTCCTGTTCGAGACCGCTCTAAATATCAAGATTTTTTAGCATTCATTGATAGTAATCAAGATGGTAGGCTTAGTAATTCTGAAATTGCTCAAGGTGATGCTTTAATTATTTTAAAAAATGCGGGTATTCCATTAATTGATGATACTGCCGATGGTTCAAAAGGCAGTGGTTTGATGCATCATAAGTTTATGATTGTTGACCAGAAAATTGTAGTCACTGGCTCGGTTAACTATACTCTAAGTGATACTCATGGAGATTTTAATAATCCTGAAACTAGAGGGAATGCTAATAATTTATTGGTAATTAACAATCAAGAATTGGCTCGATTCTTTACTGAAGAATTTAATTATATGTGGGGTGATGGAGTTGGTGGCGATTTTGATAGTTTGTTTGGTTTAGCAAAACCTTATCGTTCTCCGCAAAAAATTGTTTGGAATGATACTACTGTAGAAATACAATTTTCTCCTACTTCTCCTAGTAAAAATTGGCAAATTAGCAGCAATGGTTTAATTGGTAAAGCTATTAGCAATGCAAATAATTCGATTGATTTGGCTTTGTTTGTTTTTAGTGAACAAAAATTAGTTGATTTACTTGCACAAGCACAACAAAAGCAAGTTAAAATTCAAGGCGTATTTGAACCAGAATTTGCTTTACGTTTTTATAGTGAAGTATTAGATATGTGGGGAGTTGCTTTACGCGATCGCTGTAAATATGAGTCTAATAATAATCCTTGGTCGAAATCAATTAATACGGTAGGAATAGCTCAATTAGTTAAAGGAGATAAACTTCATCACAAGTTTGCCGTAATTGATCACAATACAGTAATTACTGGCTCACACAATTGGTCAGAGGCTGCCAATCATAATAATGATGAAAATCTTTTAATTATTAAGAATGCTACCGTTGCCCAACATTTCCAACAACAATTTAATCTACTGATGCGTCAAGCTGAATTAGGAATACCTTCTTATTTTCAAACCAAATTAAAAAAACAACAGCAAAAATGTTCTTGAATAAGTAGCTCTAAATATTAAATACTAAAGAAAGAGAAAAGGGAACAGAGAATACAGTTTATTAGCAGATTTTAAGTTTAACTAGATTGATTTACTTAATCGCTATAAGTTACCAGTTATGAACTATGAATGATGAGGGATGAATAATCAACCATTAACAAAAAACCAGTATCTTCGACTGTATTTCATTAATGTGAGAAACGCTATATTAACAATCAACTATCTTTAAGAATTTGAGAAATCATTCGATTCGCTTGCGAACTGTAGCCACCACCAAATAAATTAAAGTGATTCAGAACGTGATAAAGATTGTAAATCGTTTTTCTTTGTGTATAACCTGAATCTAACTGCCAAAATTGATTATAGCCACGATAAAAAGCAGCAGGAAAACCACCAAATAATTCTGTCATTGCCAAATCCACCTCGCGATCGCCATAATAAGTAGCAGGATCTAAAATTACTGGTTGACCATTTCTAGTAACGGCTGCATTTCCTGACCATAAATCCCCGTGTACAATTGAAGCCTCTGGTTGTCTGTCAGCTAATTGTTTTCTCACTGTTTCTACAACTTGATGAGAATCAGGAAAATTTCCCCCACGACGTTTAGCTAACTTTAATTGATAACCAATTCGTTGTTCGGCAAAAAAATCTGCCCAATTATCCATCCAGGTATTAATTTGAGGAGTAGAACCGATTGTATTGTTTCTATCCCAGCCAAACTTGTCAGTAATTCCCTTTTGATGCATGGCTGCCAATTGTTTTCCCATTTCTGACCATGCTTGAGAATTACCGCTTCCTAAATCTAACCATTCCAAAACCAAATAACCAGAATTACCAGCTACTCCCCAACAAATTGGTTGCGGTACAATAATCGTGTCTGTTGCATACATTTGTTCTAAACCTAAAGCTTCAGCAACAAACATTTCTACTTGAGAAGCTTGATTAAGTTTGACAAAATAATTCTTGCCATTGCCACTTACTTTGTAACCTTGGTTAATACATCCACCACCAACCGAGCGAGTGGTTTCAATTTCAAAACTATTTGCTGTCGCTTCTGAGATTGCTTTTGCTATTTCTTGCCACATTTTTATCTTAAATAATTCTTTCTCTTTTAAATTTTAAAACTTAGCTCTGTTTTATTTAGCTATTTAGTTTAAATTAAATATTTATTTAGAGTTTTTTCTTGATTGATTATACTTAAGAAAGTCAGTATGCTAATAATTAACTAAAAATTCATAAAATCTTAAAGAGAAACTTACAATTTTATCTTATTTGTAAAGTAGCAAAAACTAATTTTTGGATGAATTTTTTCTCATCAAACTTTCATAAACAATTTAGGTTTCATCATTAAATTAGTTAGTGTTCTCTTAAACAAATAATCAAGGTTAAATATGGCTTTTATTCCTGGAACTGCTGATGATGATTCCTTAATAGGAACAATTGGTAACGATACTATTTTGGGTGCTGAAGGCAACGATACCCTGAATGGTAGAGATGGTAATGATAGCATTCAAGGACAAGAAGGAGATGATTCTCTGCTTGGTGGCAATGGAGATGATAATCTCAACGGTGGCGTTGGCAACGACACCCTTTTTGGGCAAGCTGGTAACGACCGCTTAGATGCTGGAAATGAAGGCAACGATTTTCTCGATGGTGGTGCTGGTAACGACACTCTTTTCGGTGGAGTAGGCAACGATACTTTATTCGGTCAAGCAGGTAATGATATTCTTGAGGGTCGTAAAGGGAATGATACTTTAACTGGTGGTTCTGGTTCTGACTCTCTGTTAGGTGGAGATGATAATGACTATCTTAATGGAGGAATTGCCAGAGATACTCTGAACGGCGGAAATGGAACTGATACTCTCATTGGTGGTGCAGGTTCGGATATTTTAATTGGTGGTGCCAATGATGATATTTTTGTTTTAGCCAGAGGAGAAGGTCAAGATCAGATTAGAGATTTTGTGTTTGACCAAGATCAAATTGCTTTAGCAGGAAGTTTAACTTTTGGACAACTAACCATTACTCAAAGTGGCAATAATGCTTTAATTAAAATTACAGATAGTAATGAAATTTTAGCTACTGTTTTTAATGTTAATGCTAATCAGTTTGATTCAGATAACTTTATTAATGAATATAATATTTAGTAAAGACGTAATATATTACGTTTCTACAAAAATAAAATTTTTATCTGTTTCTAATAGTGGTGCTATTTACACCGTATTTGACTAGTTTTTTTATTTAACTAATGTAATTAGTGAAGCAGAGATTAATTGAATTAAATCTTTGCTGTTTTTTTATTAATAGACCTCTTACATAAGTCTAATTAAACTCGGTTGAATTTAGGGAATAGGGAATAGGGAATAGGGAATAGGAGTACCCAATCCGCTTCGCAGACGGCGATAGAAGCTCCCAAAGCGGAACGACTATTGTAACTAATTTTGTTTCTTAGGAGAGAGTTATCAAGCTCTAGCTTAACAATTTTCTTCGCAATTGATCGAGAGCATTACAACTACTTAGATAACGAATTAAATTTCTGCTTCTTTCTGTGCCAAAACGGTAAGCATAACTCATTACCTCACCTTCTGGAGTAGCTATTCCTACGTAAACCAAACCAACAGGTTTAGTATCTGTACCCCCATCGGGACCAGCAATACCTGTAATTCCTATACCCCAATTACTACCAAGACGTTGCTTAACTCCCCAAGCCATTTGTTGGGCTACTTGATCACTAACTGCACCAAATTGTTCTAAATCAGTAAGTTTGACATCTAATAACGCCACTTTAACTTTATTACTATAGGCAATAACTCCTCCTAAAAAATAATCCGAACTGCCTGGAGAATCAGTTAGCATTGCTCCCAACCCCCCACCAGTACAGGATTCAGCAACACTAAGAGTTTCACCACGCTTTCGTAATAAATTACCAACTACACTAGCAAGGGTATCCTCATCAGCACCAAAATAATCTAATCCCGCAATTTCTTGAATTTGTTGAGCAACAGGTTCAATTAGAGCGATCGCATCGGATTCTGATTTAGCTTTAGCAGATACTCTTAAACGAACTTCTCCATCAGAAGCATAGGGTGCTACTGTGGGGTTGGTAAGTTTGAACAAAGAAGCAACTTTTTCTGCTAATGCCGATTCACTAATCCCACGAAAACGTAACATTCTACTATAAATGACTTCTTGTCCCCAACCCTGACTTTTGAGGAAAGGAACTGCCGTTGCTTGCCACATTTTCTGCATTTCTTCAGGTACGCCAGGAAAAGTCAGAATGGTTAAACCGTCTTGGGGTTGCCAAATAATTCCTGGTGCAGTTCCAATTGGATTGGGTAGTATTTTTGCTCCTGCTGGAATTAAAGCTTGTTTACGATTGCTAGCAGTCATAATTCGCCCTCTTTGGGCAAATTTTTGTTCAATATCGTAAATAATTTCCGAACGTTCGACTAAAGGTGTAGCAAAAAAACTAGCAATTCCTTCTGTCGTTAAATCGTCTGGAGTAGGACCTAAACCCCCAGTAAAAATTAAAATAGAAGCACGACGAATCGCGATCGCGATCGCTTTTTGGAGTCTGATTAAATTATCTCCGACTACAGTTTGATAATAATGGGGAATACCCAAACTGGCTAACTGTTGAGCTAAATATTGACAGTTAGTGTTGAGGATGTCCCCAAGTAAAATTTCTGTCCCAACACAAATTATTTCTGCATTCATTAATTTTGTGGTTTTGGTTGAAGTTTACGATTGTTTTTTAGTATTTCGCCAAACCTGCCAACCAATATAAGCAAGTAACAAAGTTGCCCCGACAGCATAGCCCCAACCACTAGGTATATTAGAAAAGCCCATTGCCAAACTACCAACCCACAGAGTTAAAGCATAAATAAATAACACTGTGAGACGTTGAGAAATACCAGCTTTTAGCAACCAGTGATGAAGATGACTTTTATCGGCTACAAAAGGAGATTTTCCTTTGCAAAGTCGGGAAAAAATAACGGCTGACATATCAATAATTGGTACTGCCAAAATCAAATATGGTAATAAAACTGCCGTGACTGCGGTGCCTTTTACCAAACCAATTACACCCACTCCTGCTAAAGTAAAGCCCATAAAATACGCTCCACCATCTCCCATAAAAATCTGGGCAGGATTAAAGTTGTAACGAAGAAAGCCCAAGGCACTACCAGCTAAAGCAGCAGCAATTAAGGCAGCAGCAGGTTGATCCATAAATAGAGTTACGACTAACATCACGACGGCAGCAATCCCAGATACTCCAGCAGCTAAACCGTCAACTCCATCAATCCAATTAATCGCATTAGCCATCCCGACTAACCAAATGACGGTGACAGGCAGACTTAACCAGTAGATTTTAATCAAACCATCAAAGGGAACAGAAAGAAACTCAATTCTGACACCCATCCACCAACAGCCAGCAGCTACCGTAATCTGCATCAATAAGCGAGAAATTGGACTGAGATTAAAGAGATCGTCAGCCAAACCAATCATGAAATACAAGATACTTCCCAAAACGACTCCCCAAATTTCCGCTTCTCGTTGAGGCGAAATCTGGGAAAATCCACCTAATCGCCAAACAATTAAGAGGGCAACAATCGTACCGATAAATATAGAAACCCCGCCGACTCGAACAACGGGGCTTTGATGAATTTTTCTAGCGTTAGGTCGATCAACTATGCCAAATTTCAATCCAACTGTCTTGACGTCAGGAATAGTCCACAAGACAACTGTTACAGAAAGAAGAAAGGCAATCAGATGGTACAATTCTACAGGCATCTGAAGTAAATAAGTATAGATTAATCTAGAGATTTGCCCTCATCTCTAGACAGTCATGGGTAAAGGAATTTTGAGATGAGGGTATAAGGGAAAGCGATCGCATAAAGCAGCTACTCTATGTAGACAATCGCTTTTAATTGCTTCATCTTGAGGATTCAGCAGTCTGTCTGCAACAATGTTAGCAATCTCAGTAAAATCTGTCGCCCCCAATCCTCTAGTTGTCATGGCGGGAGAGCCAAGACGTAAACCACTAGTAACAAAGGGAGATTCAGGATCGAAAGGAACAGTATTTTTATTGGCTGTTATGTTGATTTCACTAACCAAACGATCAGCTTCTTTGCCTGTCATGCCAATCGAACGTAAATCAACTAAAATTAAATGATTGTCTGTTCCGTCAGATACTAGTTTAATTCCACGTTGTTTTAAGCCTTCTCCCAAAGCTTGGGCATTGGCAATTACTTGAGCGGAATAAGTTTTAAATTCGGGTTTGAGTGCTTCACCAAAGGCAACTGCTTTAGCAGCAATTACGTGTTCTAAAGGTCCTCCTTGAGTACCAGGAAAAACAGCTTTGTCAAATTTTTTCCCTAATTCGGCATCTTTCGTTAGAATTAACCCACCTCTAGGACCGCGTAAAGTTTTGTGAGTGGTAGTAGTAACAACATCACAATAGGGAATTGGGTTAGGATGGTGTCCAGTTGCCACTAAACCAGCAATGTGGGCAATATCAGCCATTAAATATGCCCCTACTTCATCGGCGATCGCTTTAAATTTGTCAAATTCGATGGTACGGGGGTAAGCGGAATAACCACAAATGATTAGTTTGGGACGTTCTTTGAGTGCTAATTCTCTAATGGAGTCGAAGTCTAATCTTTCTGTCTCGCGATTGACTCCGTACTGAACTACTTTAAACCATTTCCCAGATACATTTACTGGTGAACCGTGGGTTAAGTGTCCACCGTGGGATAAATCCATTCCCATAATGGTATCCCCTGGTTCAAGTAAAGCCAAAAATACAGCAAAATTCGCTTGTGCGCCTGAATGGGGTTGAACATTGGCTGCTGCTGCACCAAATAATTGTTTAGCGCGATCAATAGCTAGTTGTTCAGCACGGTCAATATATTCACAACCACCATAATAACGTTTGGCTGGTAGACCTTCAGCATATTTATTGGTCAATACCGAACCCTGTGCTGCTAAAACCGCAGCCGAAGTAAAGTTTTCGCTGGCAATTAATTCTAGATGATCTCGTTGACGTTGTAGTTCTAGGTTAATCGCTTCAGCAATTTCTGGATCTGTTTGGGCAAGAAAGTCTAAATTAGTTTGAGTCACTTGTAATTAATCCCTATATATGCTTACTCAGATTAGTTTAGCTGTTAGATAAAATGATAGACAGCTTCGAGTTTGGCTAAATATTCCCACAGATCAATTTATGATAACGCGAATTGGCTACCAGTCACACAGTAAGCTAATTTTTTCCCGCTTTGAGTTGATTTAAGCAAAATCCAACTAATCCCGATGCCAAGTAGTAACATTACCAGGCTTATCAATTAGACTAACACCTTGGGCTTTTAATTCATCACGAAGGCGATCGCTTTCTGCCCAGTTTTTGGCTTTTCTGGCTTCAGTTCTTTGTTTGATTAAGGTTTCAATTTCGCGATCGCTAATACCATTAGCAATTTTATTATTTTCTGTTTCTGATTGGGCAACAAATCCTAAAACACCCGCTAATTCTACCAAAGTATGCCATTGTTGCAGCAATTGAGCAGGAGCAGTTTCAGTTTTACCCTGATGAACCAATAAATTGCCTTCTTTTCGTAAATTTTTGGCAAGATCGAACAAAACCGCTAGTCCACCAGCAAAATTAAAATCCTCATCTACTGCTTCTCGAAAACGAATGGTAAATTCATTCTCCTCTGCTTCTCTGCTTCCTTGCACCTCCGCTTGATTCCAATTCAATTCCTTGCCGTACTGATAACCAAACAACAACCCTTCCTTGAGGGTATGCCAACCATTAGTAGCAGCTTCCAAAGCGACCTCAGTAAAATCGACAGGTTTACGATAATGTGCCTGAAGAATAAATAACCTGACTGCCATCGCATCGGTTGGTTTATCGAGTAAATCACGGATCGTCGTAAAATTTCCCAGGGATTTAGACATTTTCTCCCCGCCTACCTTCACCATCCCATTGTGCAACCAATAATTAGCTAAAGGTTTCCCGGTCACTGCTTCTGATTGGGCAATTTCGTTTTCATGATGGGGAAAAATTAGGTCGCTGCCACCCACATGAATATCAATAGTTTCTCCCAGTCTTTCCCTTACCATAGCCGAACATTCAATATGCCAGCCAGGACGACCTGCACCCCAAGGAGATTCCCAAGCTGGTTCTCCTGCTTTGGCAGCTTTCCAAAGAGCAAAATCGAAGGGGTCTTTCTTCCTAGCTGCTTCTGGGTCAACTACTTCTACTCTACCGCTTGCCCCTGCTTGTAAATCTTCTAACTTTCTACCTGATAACTTACCGTAATCTTTAAAATGTCTAACCGAATAATAAACATCACCATCAGCAGGATAGGCAAAACCCTTTTGTTCCAACTCATAAACCAAACGTTTAATCCCATCTAAAGTATGAGTAGCGCGGGGATAAGCATCAGCTTGACCAACATTTAAACGTTCCATATCTTCAAAATAAGCTTTGATGAAACGTTCCGATACATCTTCCATTGATGTACCTTCTTGTCTTGCCCGATTGAGAATTTTGTCGTCAATATCAGTAAAATTCTGAATATACTGTACTTGATAGCCCCGCCATTGTAGATAACGACGAACTACATCCCAAACAATACAAGTTCTGGCATGACCCAAATGACAATAATCATAAACTGTAATGCCACAGCAATACATCCGAACCTGATTTGGTTCCAAGGTTTCAAATGCTTCTTGGCGACGAGTGAGAGTATTGTAAACGGTTAAGGTCATGACAATTTGATCGGACTTGTTATTTTAAGGCAATACGAAATAATAATGTAAAAAAGAGAGGTTATTCAGTCAACAGCCTCACAATCTGAAATTAAAAGAAAAAAATTAACGCGATCGCTATGACTCAAACTACTGTTTCCTCTAATAAAATTGAAACCTCAAAACACGGTTTACCAGTTACCATCATTACAGGTTTTCTTGGTAGTGGAAAAACTACTCTTCTTAATCATATTCTCACGAATCAAGAAGGTTTAAAAACTGCTGTTTTAGTTAATGAGTTTGGGGAAATTGGCATTGATAATGAATTAATTGTCTCTACTGATGAAAGCATGGTAGAGCTAAATAATGGTTGTATCTGCTGTACCATCAACGAAGATTTAGTTAACGCTGTCTATAAAATTCTCGAACGAGAGAACCAAATTGATTATTTGGTGGTAGAAACAACAGGTTTAGCAGATCCTCTTCCTGTTGCTCTCACCTTCTTGGGTACAGAATTACGAGACATGACTCGTTTAGATTCAATTATTACGATGGTAGACTCGGCTAATTACAGTCTTGATTTATTTAATAGTCAAGCTGCTTTTAGTCAGATTCAATACGGCGATGTCATTATTCTTAATAAAACTGATTTAGTTGATGAAGCTGATGTCGATCTTCTCGAAGTCAAAATTAGAGAGATCAAACAAGATGCTAGAATCCTTCGCACCCAAAAATCTCAAGTACCGCTCCCTCTAGTTCTCAGCGTCGGTTTATTCGAGTCAGATAAGTATTTCGATTCCACAGAATCTGAACACGAACATCATGAACATAAACATGACCATCACGATCATCATGAACACCATCATCATCACGATCATCATGAACACCATCATCACCATCACTCAGACCATTTAGAAAATGATGGTTTTACCTCTCTTTCCATTCAAAGCGATAAACCTTTTAGTATTAGAAAATTTCAATATTTTCTTGACAATCAATTACCAGGTAATGTTTTTCGAGCTAAAGGTATTCTTTGGTTTGATGAAAGTCCCAAACGTCATATCTTTCATTTAAGTGGTAAAAGATTCACGATTGAAGATGAAGAATGGAAAGGGGAAAAGAAAAATCAATTAGTTTTAATTGGTCAAAATTTAGACCATGAAACTTTAAGAGAACAAATTGAAAATTGCATTTGTCTTCCTTCACAAAACCGAGGCAAAGGTTTCGGGAAATAAAACATAAACCGATTTACATTCTAGTTAAATAGAAAAAAGTTTCCCTTTAATTAGTTTTTTTTTAAGAGAAACGAATTTATCGTAGGGATAATTCATGAATTATCCCTACAAATTATGTGATGTAATGACTAATGTGGCTAGATTATACTCCCAATATTATTTGAATTTTCCGATGTTTTAGCCCTTGAATTTGCATTTTTACTACTAAGGGTTGCTTGAGATTATTCAATTATTAGTTAATGATTTGATTACATCTGGATTACGTTCTCTTAAAGCATCTACTAATTTCTTAATTTCCTCTCTATTTGGAGACTCAACAAAAATTTCTGTTAATAATTCTTCATGTCGGAAAAGAGTTTTCTGAAGCGACATAACTTGTACTTCAAAGTCAAAAGATAAATTTCCTAAGCCTTGGGAATTTGAATAACCCACCTTCCAATTTTTTATATAAAATCTATCATCTTTAGATAATCCTGGGTTTTCATTAAATTCATCAACAATAAGATACCCACCTCGATTGGGATCGCCTTCAAGATTTATCAAAAGACATATCTAATATTTGATAGAAATGACAGAAGTGGGTTCAACCATGTCACATTCAACTAGATAATCGTAAGATTTTGTATCTAACTCTAAATTTAATAAATTCTGCAAATAATTGATTTGTTCGGGAGATTCTACCAAATAGCAATCATACATCGGATTTTCTGAATCAATTCCAAATAGTTTTTGTAGATGCTCTAGATTAACATTAGAGATAACTTTTTCTCCCACCAAATCATCCCCTTCCTTTTCAAACCAACGAAGTACCCGATCAATTTTAGGTTTTGATATTTCCTGAGTCTTGTCTAAAACCGTATTATCGTGTTTTTTATTTGGTAATTTAGGATTAATTAAAAATTCAGAATTCATTTAAGACCTCGAACACTCCTTTGTAATCGCATTTATTTTGACTTTTCAGACATCCTCTCAGTTGCTTGTCTTTTAGCTTGAAGATTATTTGTCCATTCCTTCGCTAAAGTAATCATATCGGATGGCATCATAATCAAAGTAGTAGTGTTATTTTCTGCACCAATTTCAGTTAGCATTTGTAAGCGTCGTAATTCTAAAGCAAGAGGATTTTCAGTAATTTTTTGAGATGCTTCAGAAAGTTTTAAAGATGCTTCTTGTTCTGCTGTTGCTTTAATTAAACGGGCGCGTTTTTCTCTTACAGCTTCTGCTTCTTTTGCCATTGCTCTTTGCATAGATTGAGGAATTTCTACATCTTTCATTTCCACTCTTTCGATTTCTATTCCCCAAGGTTCAGTTATTTCATCGACAATTTCTTGTACTTTAAAATTAATTTTGTCTCGGTTTTGCAAAACATCATCGAGAATATTTTGTCCTACCACATTACGGAGGGTAGTCATGGCGGTTTGATAAACTGCTACATTGTAATTCTCTACTTTGTTAATTGCTTTATAAGGATCGATAATACGATAGTAAAGAACAGCATTAACTTTAATGGTCACACTATCGGCAGTAACAGTTTCTTGAGGGGCAATATCTACAGTTTTGGTACGAATATCAACCTTAGCTTTTTGATCTACTAACGGTACAATCCAATATAGTCCTGGCCCTTTAGTAGTTTGATAACGTCCTAAGCGAAAGATGACACCTCTCTCATATTCTCGATCTATTTTTAATCCTTTGGCTCCTAATACTAATACTAAGCCTAACAAAATACTTAAAATTGATTCCATACAGATTTAGCAAGCACTTGATTTTTAATCAAATGTCTTGTCCTCCTATTTAATTTATAAAAATTATTTAGATAACTCTATTGTAGGCAAGCAAACTGATATTTATCTAGGAATTAAAGATTAAAGAATTAAAATATTTTGATTCTTTAATTAATCCTAATTTAAACCCAAGAATGCAGAAAGTTAAATGTCTCTTAGTTCTATTAACTTAACAATGCTGCTGTTCTGGATTTTGAGCTTGCCCAAAACTTGTTGATTCAACGATCGCACTTAATAATTCTACTGGTGTAGTAACTAAAAAATCTGGTTGATAATGAGCTAAAATTTCCGCTGAATTAAATCCCCAAGTAACTGCGATCGCAATTACTTTACTTCTTTTTGCTGCTCTAATATCTCTAGTTTCATCGCCTACATAAATAAGTTGATTTGGTTTAATTTGATGTTGTTTAATAATATTATTAATAATTCGGTGTTTACCAAAAATAGTTGTTCCTGAATAAATAAAATCAAATATATTATCTAAGTGATGTTTTTCTAAAAAAGCTACTACATTTTCTTTCGCATTAGAAGTGATAATACCTAGTTGATAATCATGTTGCTTTATTTGACGTAATACTAAATCAATACCGTGAATTGGTTCTAAATTTATAATTTCCTGCTTTAATTCTTTTTGTAATCTTTTAATTAAAAAAGGGATTTTAAAAATAGAAATTTCTGATTTTTGAACAATTTCTCGTGAGCTTAAATTCTTTAACAAGGCAATTTCCTCTTCACCAATTGGCTTATAACCAAACTCTGAAGCTAACTGATTACTAATCTTAACAATCGCTTGATAACTATCAGCTATTGTGCCATCAAAATCAAAGAACACTAATTTGTCATTCATCTAATTAATTTTAAGCAAGTATTTATGAAGAGGAGAAAAAATTTACTAATTGGACTGAATTTCAATTGTATCTTAAGACATAGTCTTTTTTGATTTTAAATTAGCGCGAGCATTACGTTGTAACATTGGCAACTTAATTCTTCTTAAGGCTGAAGCTCGAAAACGTTGATTCCACTCAGATTCAGAAATTTCGGCTAATTCAGTTAATTTCGGGTTAAGATTCTCAGGATAGGGCTGAAAATCTTCAACGTCTGTCTCTTGAGCAAAACGTTGATTCCAAGGACAAACATCTTGACAAATATCACAGCCAGCTACCCATCCTTGCAAATTATCTGCGATCGCATCGGGTAATTGTTCGACTCGGTTTTCGATGGTATGATAGGCAATACAGCGATTAGCATCGACAACAAAAGGTTTGGTAATTGCCTTAGTCGGACAAGCATCAAGACAACGAGTACAAGTACCGCAATGTTGAGTATGAGGGCGATCGGGATTTAATTCTAAATTAGTTAAAATTTCGCCTAAAAATACCCAACTACCATAATCTCGCGTAATTACATTACCATTTTTAGCAATCCATCCAATACCAGCCCTTTGCGCCCAAACTTTATCCTGGATTGGCCCCGTATCAGCATAATAACGAGTTTTGATTCCTTCTTGCTGTGCTGTCAACCAGTTACTTAAGGCTTTGAGTTTTTTCTCCATAATTTTGTGGTAATCTCTTCCCCAGCCATAACGAGAGATTTTAGCTACTTCTGGATTATCAGAATGTTGATGAGGCGTATAATAATTAAGCGCAACACAAATAACAGATCGTACTTCAGGCATACAAGCAGCAATATTTTCCCGTTTCGGGTTTGCCATCCAACTTAAATCTGCATGATACCCCAAAGCTAACCAGGCTTGAAGATGGGCAACTGCGTCATCTTGATAGTTGTTGTCAATGGTAGCGATGCCAACTTTATGAAAACCAAAAGACTTAGCTGCCGATTTTATATCCTCACTGTTAAGGTTTTGTGACATAAATTGCAACGCTTGATTGATGAGGTATGAAGCTAACGAGAAATATTGACAGTAATTGAAAAATTTAAATTTTGGAAGCTAAAGATTGATCTTTTAAGAAAACTTTTAGTCAATTTAACCCAACAATTCTCTTACTTAAATTCTTTGGCAGTGTCTCACACCTAAAATCTTACTTTTGGGATAAGTAAAAATTGGTTCTTTTTTTTAAGCTAAGAGAGTCGAATTAAAAAAGATTAATGATTAACTCTAGTTTACAAATTGCAGGAATTACAAAACCAATTATCCTAGATTATTTTAACACGATTAATCAAGAAAAATTTATTGAAACTGCTAATTTATTTGCTCAAAACGGGATTTTATTTGCTCCTTTTGAATCTCCACTGGAAGGACAAGAAGCGATCGCATCATATTTGGCAAAAGAAGCTAAAGGAATGAAATTAGAACTTCAGCAGGGAATTAGCGAAAATTTGGCAGATAATGAAAATAATTTTGAATTGATTAAGGTTGCAGGTAAAGTACACACCTCTTTGTTTAGTGTTAATGTGCGCTGGGAGTTTGCGATTAATTCTAATCAGCAACTTGAAGCAGTCAAAATCAAACTACTTGCTTCTCCTCAAGAATTATTAAAATACAGTGTCAAAACTAATTAAGACATAATTTTGGTTGTTAGTTTTAATTTCTAGAAACTTGGCTGTTACTTTCCTATGATTTCCTGCTAAATTTTTGTCCACTTCTTTTAATTTACCTTCGCAACACAATGATGAAGTAACTCGCTGTATCTTTCAGCGCAGGTTCGCATTGAAAATCGCTCGGCTTGTTGTGCAGAAGCTTGTGCTTTAGTAGTTAACCGTTGAGGCTCTAAAAAGTGCCTTTCAATTGCACTTGATAATGCCTCCACAGACTCAGTTGCTACTAAATCACCATATAAACCATCAGCCAGAATTTCTCGTGGTCCAGTCAAACAATCTGTTGCTATCATAGGAACACCTAAGACCGAGGCTTCCATCAAAGATAATGGCATTCCTTCGTAGCGAGATGATAAACAAAAAAGTGATGCCCGAGCCAGAGTAGAATAAGGGTTGTTTGAAAAGCCAAGGAAGATTACGCTATCAGATACGCCAAGATTGGCAGCCAATTCTAATAAAGTGGTATGCTCATTTCCCTCTCCGATTAAAACTAGATGATGAGCAATCCCTTTCTGAATAACAGCAGCGTGAGCTTTAATCAATAAGTCAAAACCTTTCTGTGGCACAAGTCTTCCAATTCCAACCATAAAAGGGATATTATCTGCCGTAAGTAATGAAGAGCAAGGAAGCTTGGCGAGTGTTTGAACCCGTTCAATGTCGATTCCGTTGGGGATCGAGGTAATCATCTTCGCATTTACTTCTGGTTCGACACTAGTTATGAGAGCTTTACTTACACAAACTACAGCTTGTGTTTGTTCGTAAGCCCAACGGCGGACAACTTGCCCAATGCGACTTGGATATTGCGCCCAAGATTTTTGAATATTATTCTGAACGATCGCTATAGTAGGTTTACGCAGAATATAAGCGATTACACTTGACCATATTAGAGCGGGACCATTTTCCCACGTCAGAACAATGATGTCCGAATTCAAAGCTGACTTGAGCAGTCGATTTAACAGGATAGGTAATTCTCGTCGAACAGACTGATTCGCCTCCAAAGCTACGCTGGTTTTGACCAATTGCTTGGGCATGGGTGAGTGGGGTTCTTGATCAGATAAAGCTAAAATTTCAACATCTAGATCAAGAAGAGCCAATTGATCCGCAAGATTGATAATTAAATTGACCGCACCGTTACGGTAGAAAGCTGGGAGAATAAACAACACCCGAAGAGAGTTAGATTTAGAAAACATCTGATTCGGTTAATATTCAAAACTTTCTGTTCCTGGACCTTCATGAACGGTTTTCACCCATTTAAGCCGTTTGGGACGAATTGACATACGGACGGTAATACAAGGCATGACGATTTGCCAATGCAGCATATAAATTAGCCCCCTGAGAGATTGCCAAGCAATACTGATTAAGTCAAATAGATTAAGTTCTTGTTTAGTACGAGTACGCAATAGACCTCGAAACATCCCCAAATAAGCAAAGAAAAATAACACACCACTTAAGGGAGTAAGCATAAAAAAGTGATGGCGAATCGTTGCCATAACTAAATCTGGAACACAAGCAGTAGGTAGGATGTATTGCAGCAAAATAAAAGTTAGTAAATCAAATCTTTTGCTCAAACCCATCGGGCTACGGAATAGATATCGCCAATAATCGAGATAACGTTGATATCCTCCTTCAGCCCAACGATTCCGTTGATGCCATAGTGAGCTTGCTTTGAGAACTCCTTCCTCTTGAACACTTGGAAACATGAGAAAACCGATTTTCCAGTTATCCAAATGCAATCTAATGGTTAAGTCCAAATCATCAGTAATAGTTTCTTCATTCCAACGACCACAACGTTCTAACGCCGAAAGACGGACAAATTGACCATTACCTCGCAATTCACCAATTCCACCGAGGGCAATGCGCTGCTGCTGCATATAACTATCTAAAGCCATTTCGGCTGCTTGTCCTTTAGTCCAGAAGTTTTCTTCGGCATTAGCGATCGCTTTACGAACTTGAACCGCACCTATTTCTGCTGAGTTAAACATTGGTACAACTCTTCGTAACAAGTCTGGAGTTACTCCAGCGTCGGCATCAAAGACTCCAACGATTTCTCCTTGAGTTTGGGATAACACTTGATTCAAAGCACCCGACTTGCCACCCCCTGCATTCGCAGGACGATGAACTACTTTCAGTTGAGGATATTTTTGGGCTAAACGATCTAAAATTTCAGGAGTGCGATCGCTACTATGATCGTCTATTGCCCAGACTTCGTATTGATCGCGAGGATAATCAAGACTACACAAATGTTCGATTAAATTACCGATTACTGATGCTTCGTTTTTGGCAGCGACAAGCAAGGAAACTTTCGGGGCAAAGGCTAAATCTCGATCAGACAAAGGGGTTGGGGGTAATTCTGGTTGAGCAATTGATAATCTAAAGGCATGAATACCTACTAATCCCGTTAACACAAGAACGATTAAATAGCCCCAAGAAACTAAATGAAGAGTGAGAATAATTCCCCAAATAGCCATTAGCACGAAAGCAGCTTTTTTTCTACGTCCGTCTAGTCCTTGGAAAAAATCACTTCTAAACTCCTCCTCTTCTTCTTCTGGATCTGACCATTCTGATAATAAAGAGCCAATGGGATCGAATTCTTTTTCTGATTCTTTTTCTGACCAGTATTTCTCTGTCATAATGATTGTGCGTTCTTATCTATTATCAGGGCGAGCAATGTTTCAATTGTATCGAAGTTTAATATTTTTCTTAGCTAATTCTGTAATTTAAATCTCAGAGAATAAGTTATTTGTTTTTCTTATCTGTAGCTAATTGCAGCTTTTTTAGCTAAATTAATCAAGAATTAACTAGATTTTGAATTTTCTTCAATTAATCTAAAAATATAAAATCAAGCTTAAAATATGTCCAATTGGTATCAGGGTATAGCGATCGCTATTGTCTCAGTAATCTGGGTTGAGTTGGTACGAGATCTGTATCACACTCTTGCCCACGTTTGGCAACCACTTTATCGTCTTCACGTTTGGCATCATCGCGTTTTTCGTAGGGATTTATCGATCGTCAGTGAAGCCATTTATCGGCAAGCACACTGGTATAACGATGTTCCTGAAGCTTTGGTCATGTTGTTCTTTAGTCTAGTTCCTACCGCAATAGTTTACAGTTTGAACTTATCTCCTCAATGGACAGCATGGATTGGTTCTCTTTATACTTTATCTTTTTTAGCAGGCGCGATCACTCGTGGTTGTGGAATTCCCTATGCTTATGAAATTACTGATGTAACCCATCGTCCTGGTGATTTTACTAGTTTACCAGCACGTTGGTTTGTCAATCGTCCCTATCATTGGCGACATCACTTTGATAATCAAAATGCTTATTTCTGTGGAACTTTAACTTTAGTGGACAAAGTCTTAGGTACAGCATTATCTTTAAAAGGAAAAAAAATTGCAGTCACAGGTGCATCAGGAAGTTTAGGCAAAGCGTTACTCAAACAACTACATCTTCAAGGAGCAAAAGTAACAGCTTTAACTTCTTCAGATCAAGTAATCAATATAGATATTAATGGTGAAAAAATTGCGATTAAAACTTTAACTTGGCAAGTAGGAAAAGAGTCAGATTTAGCAGCAGAATTAGCCAAAATAGATATTTTAATTCTCAATCATGGTATTAATGTTCATCAAGAAAGAACCGCAGCAGCAATTACCAAATCTTATGAAATTAATACTCTTTCTGCTTGGCGATTGATGGAATTATTTTTTACAACTATTCAAACCAATGAAGATTTAGTTCGCAAAGAAATCTGGATTAATACTTCCGAAGCAGAAGTTAATCCAGCTTTTAGTCCTCTTTATGAATTAAGTAAAAGAACCCTTGGAGATTTAGTTACTTTGCGTCGTCTTGATGCACCTTGTGTTGTTCGTAAATTAATTTTAGGGCCTTTTAAAAGTAATCTTAATCCAATTGGTGTAATGTCTGCTGATTGGGTAGCGAAACAGATTGTTAACTTAGCACAAAGAGATGTTCGCAATATTATTGTGACAATTAATCCTCTTACGTATTTAGCATTTCCAATTAAAGAATTTTGTGTTTCTACTTATTTCAAATGGTTTAGTAAGTCAATCAACTAATAAATTCTAGCATTCTCCCCTCATTCGCAATGATTTTTAGAAATTTTGTAGGAATAATTCATGAATTATTCCTAGGACTTACGCAGTGAAAACAAAATTGTGTCATTCTGAACGACAGTGAAGAATCTCTCACCCCTGTTTTTACGTCTTAGTTCGATACCACACCAGCTCAAACTACTCCCGAACCTACTGCTACTCTTGGTTTATTAGCCGTTGGTGCATTGGCTGCTAACAGTGCTGCTAAACGCAAAAAACAAGCTTAATCAAAGTAACTATTTATAATTACTTTTATAATTAATAGAGTTTAGATTAAAATCTTTATGATTAATCTAAGCTTTTTTTTTACAACATTTTTCTCATTCCATTAGTGCTTATTTTGAAGTAATAATAAATATTCAAACCTTACTTAAATTAATTTACTTTTTATAAGCTGTACCTAAATATAACTCTCCTACTTTCGGATCGTTTAATAACTGTTCTCCTGTACCTTCAAAACGATCTTTACCACTTTCTAAGACATAACCTCGATTCGCCATTAATAAAGCTTTTTTAGCATTTTGTTCAACTAAAACAATCGATTTTCCTGTTTGATTAATTGCTTTAATTTGTTCAAAAACAGAATTAACTAAAATGGGTGATAAAGCTGCGGAAGGTTCATCTAACAATAATAAATCGGGGTCAAGCATTAATGCCCTACCCATAGCTAACATTTGTCTTTCTCCTCCAGAAAGAGTACCTGCCCGTTGACGACGACGTTCGGCTAATCTAGGAAACATATTATAAATAGTATCTTTTAAAGATTGAAGCGAACCATTACGAATAAACGCTCCCATTTCTAAATTTTCTTCTACAGAAAGAGAAGCAAAAACATTTGCTATTTGAGGTACATAACACATTCCCCGTCGTACAATTTGATTTGATTTCAAACCAGCAATATTTTCCCCTTTAAAAATAATTTTTCCTTGATTGGGATTGAGCAAACCAAAAATAGTTTTTGCTAAAGTAGATTTACCTGCACCATTAGGACCAATTACCGCTACTAATTCGCCAGGGGCAATGCGAAAGTTAATTCCTTGCAAGATATTTAAATCCTGCACATATCCTGCATAAACGTTTTCTACTTCTAATAACCAAGTATTCATAAGTTAGCTTAAATTAATTATCTTGCTTGCTTTGTCTTCTTATTTTGTCAACGAAAAGGGTTGGTCTAAAACTATAGCACTACGGGAAAATATTAGGACATTATGTTTTTGTCTGTTTACTGTTCCCTATTCCCTTTAACCCAATATTTTCTGTCCTAATCGAAAAGCGTACTACTATATTATTGATTAATGTTTTTGTTATTGTTGCAAACTATTCGACATTAAAGCTTATTTTTTAGCTAAATTAAAACAAAGATTTTTTTTGTAGGTTAAGATAAAGCATTTTGTAGTTTAATGAGAGCTATTTGTACTTTAGGTTTTTTGTTGAGAGTGGGTCGAAACTCTGACTGGGATTAGTTTAATTGTTATCTATTATTGATCATCTAACTCTAAAACTTACCTCACTCAACTAAAAATAACGCGATTAATGTTCTATGAAGCAGATGCGTAAGCACAGGTTTTTGGTTGTGGTTTACTCTGTCATATTTTTTAACAAAATTATTATATCTTTCATTGTATAGATGTTGCTTTAATAACAATGTTCAATAATAGCAAGTAGATTTTTTTAGCTTAATTTTAATTTTTAAGAAATTTTAATAATAAAATGGAAATTCCTTCTTGGTTAGTTATTGGACTTGTAACGATCGCAGTAGCAGCATTGGCAAATTTTCTTTCCAAAAAAGATCTACGTTGGTTTAAACATTTACGTCGCCCTAAATGGCTAACTTTTGAAAAATTAATTCCTTTAATTTGGACAATTGTATTTATTTGTGGTGCTTGGTCTGCTTATATAGTTTGGGAAGCAAATCCTGGTACTACTAGCACCTGGCTATTAATGGCTTTTTATTTATTAGTAGAAATAGCTATTGTTGCCTATACTCCTGTAATGTGTAAAACGCGTAGCCTTAAAGTAGGAACAATTATTGGCGGTGCAGGTTTTGTTCTGGGCTTGATCCTTGCTTTAATAGTTTTATCAATTAGTGGTTGGGCGTTTATTTTATTACTTCCTTACCTTCTATGGAGTCCTATTGGTACTTTTGTGACTTGGCAAATGGCAAAATTAAATCCTGCTGATGCTTGAAAAACAGAAGTTTTAAAATTAACCAAGTTAAGCCAATTTTTGGATTAATTGTTGTTATTAAATTCTTCTAAGATCATCACTTACACTTGAGCTTAAATGGTTTTAAATTAAATTATTTTAACCAAGTAAAATAAAAAGTTGTTCCTCGTCCTTCTTGAGATTCTAACCAAATTTTTCCGCCTTGATTTTCAACAATTTTTCTAACAATAGAAAGCCCAATTCCTGTACTTTCCTTTTCCTCCCGCGAAGTTAAAGTTTGAAAAATTTCAAAGATTTTATTGTGATATTTAGAAGGAATTCCTTCCCCATTATCCGCTACAGCAAACTGATAAACAAAACCGCGATCGCTTAGAGAAATTTCAATCTTCCCTTCAGGATTAGGATTATGTTTAATTCCATTACTAATTAAGTTACTTAATACTTGCTGTAAAGGCAAAGCTTCTGTTTGAAAAATAGGCATTGCTCCATTAATTTTGATCGTAAACTCTGGGGGAGGATTAAGAGAATCGATAATTTCTTCTAGTAATTGTTTGACATCTACAATGGTTTTGGCTTCTTTAAGCCTACCAGCACGAGAGTAACGCAACAACCCGTCAATAAACGCATCCATCCGAAAAACTCTTTGACGTAGTAGTATTAATTGTTGGCTAGTATCTTCATCTAATTTATCTGCTAAGTCTTCTTCTAACCATTCAGAAAGATTGGCGATCGCTCTAAGTGGAGCTTTTAAATCATGAGAGACAATATAAGTAAACTGGTCTAATTCTTGATTGCGATTAGCTAAATTAGCATTGGTTTCTGCCAAACTAGCATTAACGATAGCAAGTTCTTGAGCTTTTTCTGCTAATTTTCCTTCTGAGTTGCGATAAAACTGTACAGCTACAAAGTAACTAATTAAACTAATAGTGATTTCGGCATGATTAACCCACCAATGTGCTTTCGCTTCTTCTTGACGCGACCACATCCAGCCATAGACTGTTATGATAACTGAGAGCAGAGGGATAGCTAAAATTAATGCTCCTCGATAAATGGCAGGTAATTTAGGCATTTTTAATCGTAGTTTAGTTTAATTGAATTTGATTGATGGAGAGTTTGTTGCGCTAGCTAGGCACAAATGAAACAATTGACATCCTCCCCGCCCTAGAAGGGCGAGGATTCCTAAGACTCACGACTTA
>CAZLUP010000012.1:0-79972 GCA_964562685.1 uncultured bacterium | reverse complement strand
CCAGCATTTCGAGCAAGTTCCCTTAACCGATGCAATCGCCATGCTAGCAAGTCATAATCAGCAATTTCAACCAACTCTATCTCAAAAAGATCTATAGAAAAAAGGGTTGACCATTGATAGTAAGTCAACCCCAATGCTTGGGAACGCGCTTCAAATTTCGTTTTCGTTATTGAAGAACTAATTTGACGTTGGCGTTCTGTAAACCGCGCTGCTTAACTTCAGTTAAGGTTTTATTTACAGCATATTTTTGGTTGATGGAGTTAATTAGTTCAGTTTGATTATGCTTTTTGGCAACACCCCAAAGATCAGCAATTAAATCAAAAGTACCATCACTATTTTGAGACCAACCAAGATCATATTCACCTTCTAAAACAGCAACGATGTCAGCCCGAACTCTTTGTCCGTTGTAGCCGCGTACGTCAGCATTGGTTTTAACGTTAATACCGAGGTCACGAAGAGAGTTTTTGAGGATTTCAGCTTCAGTGATTTTGGTACGTAAAGTGCTAAAGTGAGACATGAGATTCCTCCAGTAGAAGAGAAGTAAACAACAACTTAAGTTTTAATCTGATTTCCGTTTGAATAAATTACAAAACGGATTTTTTTAAGGAACTGCTAGCAATCGCTAGCCTTTACTTCTGCAAAATACAGAAGAAAGTCTGTTAGAACTCCAATCGCTGGTATTCAGCAATGGAGGCTGAAGCAGGACGCGCTCTTTGCCTTGCCCAATCTCTCAGGGCAGTTACCTGCTCAGTCATTGTCCGCGACAGAGGTAGGGTAGCTTTGATCGCAGCGATAATATCTAACTGCGTAAACTCCCTCTCTTGAGCAAAAGCATCATACATTGCAGCAATTATGGCTTGCTCAATTTCTGCTCCGGAAAAACCATCTGAAACCTTAGCCAGTTGTTCCAAATCGAAGCGACTAATATCGGAACGACGTTTGCTAAGATGAATCCTAAAAATATCTTGTCTTTCTTCAGGTGTAGGTAAATCTACAAAGAAAATCTCATCAAATCTACCTTTGCGTAAAAATTCTCCAGGTAATCTTTCAACGCGATTGGCAGTTGCCATGACAAATACAGGAGAGGTTTTTTCTTGCATCCAGGTGAGAAAAGAACCAAAAATTCGGCTAGAGGTTCCTCCATCGGAGTCACCAGAACCTGCACCACCTGCAAAAGCTTTATCTAATTCATCAATAAAGAGAAGTACAGGAGAAATAGATTCGGCTGTTTTAAGGGCATTGCGGAGGTTAGCTTCCGAACGACCTACCATAGAACCATCGTAAACTCTACCCATGTCCAACCTTAACAGAGGTAAACCCCAAAGACGAGAGGTAGTTTTGGCGATTAAAGACTTACCACATCCTGGAACACCAAGAATTAACATTCCTTTGGGTTGAGGTAATCCATATTCTCTGGCTCTTTCTGTAAAAGCATTGGAGCGTTGCCTGAGCCAGCGTTTTAGTTCCTCTAAACCACCTACAGAATTAATAGTTTCATCTTCTTCAATATATTCTAAAATTCCATTGCGGCGGATTAACTGTTTTTTCTCAGAAAGAACAATTTCCACTTCTTCTTCAGTCAGACGACTGGCTTTAACTTGTGCCTTACGATAAACTTTTTCAGCCTCATCCCTAGTTAAACCTAAAGCTGCTTTGAGTAACTTTTCTCTGGCTTCGGTATCGAGACGACGGTTTTTACTTTTTTGTAGTTGAGCCGATAAAACTTGATTGAGTTCGGCAAGATTGGGGAAAGGATAATCAATTACTACTACTTCTTTTTCCAATTCAATGGGGACATTCTGAACTGGAGACATTAACACTATTACTTTTTCAGTTCCTTTGAAGCTAGCGATCGCATCTCTTAGCCATCTAGTAATTACTGGTCCATCGATAAAGGGATGCAAATCTTTGAATATGTATATACCTGCATCTCTCTGACGGATTGTCCATTCAATGGCTGCTTCTGGGGAAACAGTGTTGTGTTGTGTGACTTGACGCGGTTGCCCGTATTCAACGATCCCATGAGTTACTGTCCAGACATAAACTCGTCGATGTTCGGCATTAGCTTGGGCTATTTTAGCTATTGCTTGCTCTGCCCGCTCTTCTTCAGGAGTAAGAAGATAGATAAGCGGATATTGAGCTTGTATGAGAATGTTTAGCTCTTCTTTCATAACATCGACCTTAATTTGCTAGATTACAGTTTTGACCACTTACCTCGTTGGGACTTTACCTAACAGGTCAACAGGGTACTAATTGTTCCCCGTGGGATTTTTCTGAAGTATCTACTTGTCTTACCTCTAGGGGTAATTCTTCTCCAACCAATCCTGGTTGTTCTCTGAGAGAGAGCATTTTACCTTCTCTCATCACCATGGCTGCATCACATTCAGGACAAATATGTACCTGATGGGTTTTGCCCAAGTTATTGGCTTCTACCTCTTCTACCTTGTCGGGATACTGCAGGTAAAAAGCGATCGCTTTTTCCACCAAGGTTGACATAGATTCTATATCTATAGCAGCTTTTATTTTTAATTTCCTGTGTAGTTCTGGTGGTAGGTATAGCGTTACTTTTTGTTTGTTTTGCATATCACTAACTTTAGTATTTACCCGGGTATACAAAACAATTTAGTGGCTTATTTTTGTTCTGTCAAGACAGTAAGCCAGCATGACGTTATTATTGTAATATTGCTTAACAATTGAGCGAGAATTTAATTAATCACAAGAAGTTATGGTGCTTAAATGAACGACAATCTCATCAATTGCATTAACTAAAGCAGAATCAGATTGACTGTGAGGTTGATTAGAAATAATGCTAAAAATCAAAGTGCCGTATTCTCGATGTTCAAGATAACCAGACAAAGCACGAACTCCTTTTAAGGTTCCTGTTTTAGCATGAACAGCACCTTCTGCGGTGGTATGACGTAAACGATCTTGCAAAGTCCCACTTATCCCAGCAATAGGTAAAGAAGCAAGAAAGCTGTCTTTTTCTTGAGAGGAATACATTGCTCTAAGAGTGTTAACCAGGGTTCGAGGTGTTGCCAAATTGCTCCGAGATAAACCAGAACCATCAACCATATGGTAACCTTTCGGGTCGACTCCTAAAGAGGTCAAAGCTTGTTGGACAGAAGTTGAACCGCCAAGATAGCTAAGTAAAACATCTGCATAGAGATTGTTACTTCTGAGATTAGTGACATTAATCCATTCTTGAATTGAAGAAGAACGAATTGTACCTTGAGGATGAAGTTTGTGTAGCGCAGCAGCAGTGACTAAAATTTTTAAGTTTGAAGCAGGAATAAGATAAGAATCGGGACTACGACTATAAAGAGTAGTTCCATCAGCAGTTTGGATTAAGATACCCCATTTGCCTTGATCGAAAGGAGAACGTTCTACAATTCTGTCAATGACTGGTTGAATATAGTTTGCACAAATTCCAGTGGTGTTTTGTTCCGGTGGAGGTACATAAATTTCTACTGGTTCTAAGGGGTCTATTCGAGTAACGGTGTTAGCCTGAGAACGATTCCCAGACAGTAGATTGATGGACATGAAAGCTAGAGTTGTAGCGATTGCCAAGCATTGTAGCTGATGACTAACTTTTACCATGAGCTAGTGAAGCAAAATATATGGGTGTAAGGAGCAGAAGAGTGGAATAAAACTCCAATTTCTCCTGTTTTCCCAAGGTTGTAATTTATAAATTCTCTTTCGTCAAGATTATTAATTTTATTTGAGTGACTATCGACAGCTAAGGCTCAATATGCGAATAAAATTGATTGAATTTAATCAAAAGCGCGGTCGCAACGCGCCTGCTTTGCAGAAGGCTTTACGTTATTTCTGAATCTCAACGAGATTTAAAAGGTTTCACCCATTGACGTATTTTAGTTAACAAAGTTGTATTATTTACTTTTAAAGCTTGAAATTGCTGATATTGTTCATAAGCAATATTGAGACGAGCAGTTATTTCGGTAGCATAAGGACTTTGATTTAGATCGGGATGCCATCTTCTCACTAATTTTTTATAGGCAGTTTCTACTTGTAGAGAATTTGCTGCTGATGTCACTCCCAAAATTTTCCACCAAGGTTGTAATTCATCCCCAACTATTTCGTGTAAAGGATCGAGTTGGTGTTGCACCACAGTCCAAGAAACTTGATAACAAACTCGGTATATTTCTGCTAAAGCTTGTTGATCGATTATTTTTAAAGCTTGGTTATGCCATTGTTGCCAAGCTAGGCGTTGTTGAGTTTGTAAAACTAACGGAGAGTGATTTGATTGAGGCAGATTTTCTAAAATAGCTTTAGCAAAACCTTGAGGTTTGGGTAATTTTAAGAGTAGAGATAATTCTGGAGAAACATTATTTACCTCTGGAAAATTTTGCCATTGCCAATAATTAATTCCTGGTTTACCTAAATTTTGTCGATAATACTCTTGCCAAGTGCGAGTCACAATACAACTAAAGGAATAAGCTTGTCCTGTTAAAGCTGTTGATGGTGCATCTTCTAACAAACAAGCCAAAGGGGTCATTAAAGGAGTGGCAAAAGGATAAAATTGTCCTGTTAAAGCTGTTGATGGTGCATCTTCTAACAAACAAGCTAAGGGACAAATGGGAGCTATTTTGGAGGGACTGACTTTCAAATCAGAAGAATGAAGACGAGAAGAAGATTGAGAAGCAGAAACTAACCAAGTAGCAAAACCAAAGATAGCAAGAAACAAAAGGATAGATAGAAACAAATCGTAAATAGTGGCGATGGATTCTAGATTCATCTCTAGTAAAAATTGTGAGATAGACAATCAAATAGTTTCATTCTCTAGGGGATTTTGGCAATTTATACTTTATCTTCTGTAACAGGATACAATTGTTTTAGCTCAAAAAGACAAAGTTTGACTTAAGCTGCTTCTATTAATTTTAGCGATCGCATGGCACTTAGCAACAACTTAAAGTTAACCAAACTGCTTCTATCAATAAAATTTTTTCAATCTTTTTTTCTTGCTTTTCAAATTATGTTTATGCCAGCGTCTAATTAAACGAACGCTGACAAAATAAGTAATAATTGCTAAAACAATTCCTACCACTAAACAACCAGCTAAAAGAGTAATAGCAAAAGTAAAACCTAATTCCATAAAAGAAGAAAAAGAATCAATGTCTAGAGTTAACCCTGGTTGTTCTTCAAGACCTAACAGCAATTTTCCCACTTTGTAATTAAACATATACATTGGAACATAAGTGAGAGGATTACTAATCCAAGTTCCTGCTGCTGCTGCTATCTTACTACTACGTAAACAAGTAGCTAAAATTACACCAATCACAGTCTGTAAACCAAAAAAAGGAAAACTCCCAGCAAAAACACCTAAAGATAATCCTTTAGCAATTGATTCTGGTTGATCCCTTAGACGAGTAAGACGCAGGTGAAAAAGACGATAAAATTTGAGCCACCAACGTCGTTGACGTTTGGGTAAACGAACTAAATTGGTAGATTTTGAAAAACAAATATTGGAGCTAGGCGAATTCCTTTTCGGGGTAAATTCACTCATTCAGAATATTCGCGGATTAAATTTAACGTTCTAATATATTAAATGCTACACAATCACTAAATATAAATAGTAATAAAATCAAAAAAATCCATCAAAACGTAGATTAATAGCTTAAATTAACCTCAACTTTATTCAAATGCTGAAAAGTTCAATCTAGAGTTAGAAAGTTGTCTTAAAATAGCTTGCCAAACTAGACTAAGAATTCTAAAACATGATATTGCTAATTGGTAGTTATTAAAAGTTTAAAAATATGCGCTTCAAACCACCTATGACCATGATGGACTTTTTTCGCAAAAGTGAAGGTATTTGGTTTATAGAAAGAAATGTTCATCATTTTGATGTTGTTGCTAATGAATCTGGAGAATCCAATTTAATTGTCAAAGTCATTGAAAAAGAAGATCCACGAGTCAAAGAAGTCTGTCAACTTCAAGGAATCGATCCTGCTAAAGCGATGGGAGGGGCAAGTTTTAATTGGTTAGCAACTACTGATGAAGATGAACCCAATTCTAACTATGCTGCTGTGGTAATAGATGTTCCTGACGAGCAGACTAACCTAACAGGAAAATTAATCCGTAATAAAGGATATGTTGAAGGTATTCCTGTTACTAGTCGTTATTGGTTTGGTCAAGATGGGATTTTAACGATCAATACGGATTATGACAATAATGAGGGGCAAGAACGTTGCTGGTTTATTACTGATGATTTTCGGGTGCGGGTTGGTACTACTCGAATGATGAATGGAATCAATTTAGTTACTTATTGTTCCGAGCGTCGTTGTGTTTCTCCTCAAAATTTAGAAAAGATGCTGCAAAATCATCAAACTAGAGTTTAAACATCAATTTATTTTGGATCGTAGCACTACTAAAACTTAAGAGGACTGATGAATAATATTACGGATTGTTGCTTTGTCTTTAAGAAATGAGACTGATTTAGGAGATATTTTTTATTCTCGAAAAGAGCTTTAGTATCTTGAGCCGTAATCTATGTTTCAGCCTTTTAAAGAATACTTAGAGGAAGAACTGTTCAGCCGTTTCGATTTGAGCAGTCGTTCAATTCCTGCTGGATTAGAATCCAATATAAGCGATCGCGGAAAAAACCAAGCTACCATCCAAAGTTGGTGTTATCAATGTCCGCAACTGAGAAAAATCCGCTATACCTACATTGATGCTGGCGAAACTGCCCAAGTTTTTAACAGTGTCATGTATCCCAGTCATAATTATGAAATGCCTTTACTGGGAATCGATTTTCTTTCCTTTGGCAAGAAAAAAATCTTAGTAGTCTTGGATTTTCAACCCTTATTTCGCGATCGCGCTTATCTAGATAAATACATTGAACCAATGCGAACGGTTCGGGATAAATATAACGAGTTAGCACAAAACTTAGAAATGAAGTTTTATGATGCTAATCAATATTTCTCTAAGTATCTTCTTTTTGCTAAAACTGATGCCGACACGGTAGTTAATCGACTCTTTCCTGCTTATCAAGAATATATTCAACTATATTGGCACATGTTGGAGTCAGCCGAACAACTCACTAACCCAGAGCAAGTACAACGTATTATCAAAGCCCAACAAGATTACGACCAATATAGTGCAGACCGCGACCCTGCTCATGGTTTATTTAGTAGCTATTTTGGCTCAGAATGGGCAGAACGCTTTTTATATGAATTCCTCTTTGAAGACGCAGTGCCATTAGCCGTAGCTTCTGGTAGCAGATAACCATCGATCACCATGACTTTATATCAACCTTTTTTAGATTACGCGATCGCAACTTTAAAAGAGCGAGTTGATTTACAACCTTATCCGATTCCTGCTGGTTTTGAATCCAAAGAGGGTATGATGGGCAAAGGAAAAAAAGCCGAACCAGTCCTGACTACCAGTCATGCTTTTCAATCTCCTAAATTAAGGCAGATTCGAGCAGCCCATGTTCAAGGTGGCCATTCTTTACAAGTGCTTAATTTTGTAATTTTTCCCCACCCTACCTATGATTTACCTTTTTTTGGGGCTGATTTAGTTACTTTACCAGGAGGGCATTTAATTGCTCTTGATATGCAGCCCTTGTTTCGTGATGATCCTGATTATCAAAAAAAATATACAGAACCAATTCTGCCCATTTTTCACAAATATCAACAAAGCTTAGAATGGGGTGGCGATTTTCCCCAAGAAGCTCAAGCTTTCTTTTCACCAGCCTTTTTATGGACTCGACCTCAAGCGACAGAAACAGTGCAAACTCTAGTTTTTCAAGCTTTTTGTGATTATCTTCAAGCCTATCTTGATTTTGTTCAAGTAGCTCAACCAGTTACCAATCAACAAAAATTAGCGGAAATTTTAGCAGCACAAAAACGGTACCTTAATTATCGTGCAGCTAAAGATCCAGCTAGAGGAATGTTTACTCGTTTATATGGTGAGGAATGGACTGAAGAATATATTCATGGTTTTCTTTTCGATCTAGAGAGAAAACTGGCATTAACAAAATAATTTATAAATAGTTTTTTTTAGCTGATTGGGCAACTAAAATATTGGTAAATTTTAATGTAATTTATTAATATTTATTTGTCTAAGTTTTTGTGTGTTAATTAACAATCGAAACATTAAATAAAAATACAAAATGTTGCTAATTTTTACAAAAAACACCATTAAGAAGATTTTTATAAATTAAATCCGATATCTTAAGATTAACTCGCAAAACAGCTTGAAAAAAAACTATCAAACTGTTAAGTTACACTCGCAAATTACGTAGCCAAAACAACGTTTCCGTACCTTGAAAGCTCAATAAATCAATTGCAGTAAAGTGCATCACTGGTGCTAAATTTCTGTTCTGGAGAACCATAACATTGCGGTTTTTTTGTCGGAAAGTACTTTTTACTCAAGTCTACTTTTAGGCAGCTATGCTAGATAGACTGAAACCAAAATGCTTGTGGAGTCAGTTTGATAGAAGGAGCAGCTTTGTTAAGTTTGGTTAAGAAATGATGCAGCAAAATAACGTGCTTGAATGCGTAAAGTGTTCAGCCCATTTAGGGTTCATCAAAAAACTTATTAAACCAGTAAAAATTTAACAAGATGTAACAAATAAATGCCCAACGCCATTGTATAAAAGATACCTGAGGGGTAAATGCTGCTAGGCTATGCCCAAAACAACCACTAGCCAACTTTCTCAGGTTTGCTATCGGAATGTAAAGTTTTTTTAGCTAGCTTAAAAAAAATATACTCTTAAGCGTTACGCTGGAGAAGCTTTAACAAATGTTGTGGTCAAGAGTCTGCTTTAGACTATCTTCAGCGATTTAGCTGACAAAATCATTTGAAGTTAAACATTCAAACTCAAGATAATTTAGGAGATTGATTAAATGTTAGACGCATATACTAGGGTTGTATCTCAAGCCGATGCTCGTGGCGATTATGTTTCCTCATCTCAACTAGATGCTCTCGACAAAGTAGTTGCAGATGGTTTAAAACGCATTGATGCTGTTAACCGCATTACTGGTAGTGCTTCGGCTATCGTAGCTAATGCTGCTCGCGCATTATTTGCTGAACAACCTCAGTTAATTGCTCCTGGTGGTAATGCTTATACTAACCGCCGTATGGCAGCTTGCTTACGCGATATGGAAATCATCTTACGCTATGTAACTTACGCTACCTTCACTGGTGACGCTTCTGTACTCAACGACCGTTGTCTCAATGGTTTACGTGAAACTTATGTAGCATTAGGAGTTCCTGGTGGTTCCGTAGCTGCTGGCGTACAAAAAATGAAAGAAGCAGCGATCGCTATTGCTAACGACCCCAACGGAATCACTCAAGGTGATTGCAGTTCCTTAATGTCTGAAATCGCTGGCTACTTCGATCAAGCAGCAGCAGCAGTAGGCTAATTTTAGAGAACTGAATGAAAACACCTTCGTTGGAAAAATTCCAGCAACATTTTTAGAAAACTTAGCAAAAGATAGGGAGAAATCTAAGTCATGAAAACCCCATTAACTGAAGCAGTAGCAGCTGCCGATTCTCAAGGTCGTTTCTTAAGCAGCACCGAATTACAAATCGCTTTTGGACGTTTACGTCAAGCTAAAAGTGGTTTAGAAGCAGCCAGAGCTTTATCCTCTAATGCTCAAAACCTAGTCAACGGTGCAGCACAAGCTGTTTACAACAAATTCCCTTACACTACTCAAATGCAAGGTAGCAACTATGCTTCTACCCCCGAAGGTAAAGCTAAGTGTGCGCGGGATATCGGTTACTATCTCCGCATGATTACCTACTGCTTAATTGCTGGTGGTACTGGTCCTATGGATGAGTACTTAATTGCAGGTGTTGCTGAAATCAACAGCACTTTCGACTTGTCTCCTAGCTGGTATGTTGAAGCTCTCAAGTACATCAAAGCTAACCACGGTTTAAGCGGTGATGCTGCTTCTGAAGCTAACTCCTATATCGATTATGCAATTAACGCTCTAAGCTAGTCAGCTAAAATTGCTTCCCAAGGTTTAGAGATTGTTTTTGACCTGGAAAAGTAGACGGTTATTAGCAATAGGGTTAATGATTGTTTGTCTTTCCAGGTCTTGTTATATCCAAAAATAAGCACGGAGAGGTAATTCAGATGACCAGCTTAATGGCAGCACAACGATTAGGAATTGAACCCTTTGCTCAATCAGCTTCATTAGAACTATACCCTAATGAGAAAGGAGCAGAGGTAGAAGTAGTGATTCGAGCTATCTACCGTCAAGTTTTGGGTAATGCTCATGTGATGGAAAGCGAACGGTTAATCGTAGCAGAATCTCAACTCAAACAGGGTAATATTTCGGTTCGGGAATTTGTCCGACAATTAGGAAAATCTGAACTTTATCGCAGTCGTTTTTTTGATAATTGTCCTCGTTATCGAGCTATTGAACTTAATTTCAAGCATTTTTTTGGTCGTGCGCCAGAAAGTTATCAAGAAATGGCTGCTCATAGCGCATTACTCGATCAAAGCGGATATGAAGCTGAAATTGATTCTTATCTAGATTCAGATGAGTATCAACAGAATTTTGGAGAATGGATTGTTCCTCATTATCGCGGTTTTGCGACAGAAGGAAACAATAAAATGGTTGGATTTAGTCGCATTTTCCAACTATATCGAGGATATGCTAATAGTGATAAGGCTCAAATCGGTAATGGCAAACAAGCACGCTTGAACCGAGAAGTAATCCAAAATACAGTCTCACCAATTTATATTGGTTCTACAGGAAATGCGATCACAGGTACTTCTGGTGGTAGCCGTGGTCAGTTCTATCGCTTGCGGGTAATTCAAGCACCCAAATTGGCAAGAACACCTCAATATCGCGTCAGTAATTTAGAGTATCTTGTCCCTTACGAACAGTTGTCTTGGAAGTTACAGCAGATCAATCGTCAAGGTGGCAAAGTAACTAGTATTACTCCTGCTTAAAGGAACTAACTGGTAATTTAGATAATTTTAATTAATTCTTTTTCAAGGAGAAGATCGGATGGCTATTACTACAGCAGCTTCTCGTCTCGGTGTATCAGGTTTTAGTGACAATAATAAGATAGAGTTGCGTCCCAATTTTAGGACAGAAGAAGCACAACTTGTGATTCGTGCAGTCTACCGTCAAGTTCTGGGCAATGATTATATCATGGCTAGTGAGCGTTTGAGCAGTGCTGAATCGCTTTTAACCAATGGTCAGATCAGTGTTAGAGAATTTGTGCGGAGCGTTGCCAAATCAGAACTATATAAGTCTAAGTTTTTTTATAACAATTTTCAAACTCGAACAATTGAACTAAACTTTAAACATCTGTTGGGACGCGCTCCTTATGATGAATCAGAAATAATCTACCATCTTGACCTCTATGAAAATGAAGGTTACGAGGCAGATATTGATTCCTATCTCAATTCTGATGAATATCAAGAAAACTTTGGTGAAAACATTGTTCCCTACTATCGCGGTTTTGAAACTCAATTAGGGCAAAAAACTGTCGGTTTTACCAGAATGTTTCAACTTTACCGCGGATATGCCAATAGCGATCGCGCTCAAAACAAAACTGGAACTCCTCGCCTAGCTAATGAACTAGGACAAAATACTGCTTCTACTGTAATTGCTCCTTCTAATGGTAGTGGTGGATGGGCTTATATTCCTTCTAAATCTCGTGCTTTAGGAACAGGTTTAACTCCAACTAGGGCTTTGGGCGGTACTGTACCTTTTGGCACAGCTAGTCGCATCTATCGCATTGAAGTAGCAGGAATGGCTCAAGCTGGCTATCCTAAAGTGCGTCGTGCTAGTAAAGCTTTCTTTGTACCTTATGAACAGCTTAACGAAACACTCCAACGAATCAATCGTCAAGGTGGCAAAATAGCAAGTGTTACTCCTGCTAGTCTAGACTAATACCAAAGATTGCTGGATAAAATTAGAGGTTGAAGGATGATGATGACTTCAGCCTCATTATCTTGAGTAGTTATTGGTGTTGAGTGCTAGTGATGATTACAAAAACCAATGACTTTGTCAAGCCTTTGATTGTATATGTCCAATTTAAATCCTGAATTAGTTACTGATAATTCTACCAACCCCGATGCTGCTTTAACTGTTGCTCAGGCGATCGCTAATCTGCTCCAAAAACAAGATTTAGGTTTACGTTATTATGCTGCTTGGTGGTTAGGAAGATTTCGAGTTAGAAAGCCAGAAGCAATTGACGCACTCTTAATCGCTTTAGAAGACGAGAGCGATCGCGCTCCTGATGGTGGTTATCCTTTGCGACGTAATGCAGCTAGAGCATTAGGAAAATTAGGAGACAAACGAGCAGTACCTCCTTTGATTCGTTGTTTAGAATTTCCAGATTTTTATGTCCGAGAAGCTGCTGCCCAAGCTTTAGAAAAACTAGCAGATAAAAGTTGTATTCCTGCTTTAATGAAATTATTAGATGGTGGGGTAGCAGCAGCCCAGTTAGTGCCAGGGAAACCGCACTTAGTTCAACCCTATGAAGCAATCATCGAAGCTTTAGGAAGTTTAGGTGCAACCGAAGCAATTGATTTAATTGAGCCATTTACTCAACACCCTGTTGCTAAAGTGCAATATGCAGCAGCTAGAGCAATGTATCAGTTGACTGGTAAATCGGTTTATGGCGAAAGATTAATCCAAGCTTTAACGGGAGACGATCTACAGCTACGGCGTTCCGCTTTGATGGATTTGGGTGCAATTGGTTACTTACCTGCAGCCAAAGCGATCGCAGAAACTTTGGCAGAAAACAGCATGAAATTGATCTCTTTGAAAGGTTTATTAGAAACTGATTTACAAAGCAATTGCGCTGATTTATCTCCAGACAGTATCAAAATAATGAAACTCATGGACTCCCTTTTATAATTTGACTTTAATCAAATACAGTTAATGAACCATCAACCATCAACCATTAACCAAGTTCAACAACTAATTGCAGCCGTTAATCAAGCTGACTCAGCAGATAGTTTGTTGACCGCAGTAGAAAATCTTACGGAAGTGCGATCGCCAGAAGCTATCCCTACTTTAGTTGAAGTCTTGGGCTATAACAACCCAGGGGCAGCCGTAGCTGCGGTTGAAGGTTTAATTGCCCTAGGGGAACCTGTAGTACCTTACCTCATTAACAATCTCGATGATTATAATTATGGAGCAAGAGCTTGGGCGACAAGAGTTTTTGCTGGGATTGGCGATCCTTCAACTCTAGATATCTTGTTAAAAGCAGCAGTTGGGGATTTTTCTCAAAGTGTTCGTAGGGCTGCTGCCAGAGGTTTAGGCATCATTCGCTGGTCAAAATTAGCTCCAGAGCAAAGATTACCTGTGCAACAAGAAGTTTTGTCAACTTTGCTGTTAGTTAGTCAAGATGGAGAATGGGTAGTCCGTTATGCTGCGGTAGTTGGGTTACAAGCTTTGGCTCAAGCAGTAAGGGAAACTCAACCCCAATTGATCGAAAAGATTACGGCTAAATTTCAAGAATTAATCACAACTGAACCAGAACCAGTAATTCGCGCTCGCGCTCAATTAGCTTGGCAAACAATTCAATCTTCATGAAATTTTGATTGTTTAAAAATTGCCTCTAAAAATGATGTGTGCGCGTCTTTTTACTGACTACTGACCCCAGTACAAAGTTAATATATTACATTTGTACTGACTTCTGAAGAGATTAATCAAGTTACTATTATTAAGAATCGAATAGCTGATCGTAAACGAATAGAGTCGCAGCCTAAATTGCTTAATCTTTAAGGAGGTAAATAACTAATGCTCAGAGCAAAAGACATCATGACTAAAGATGTAGTGACCATTAGTGGTTCAGCTACAGTAGCCGAAGCAGTCAAACTGATGAAAGAAAAAGAACTGCGAGCTTTAATCGTTGAACCCAGAACCTCTCGCGATCCTTATGGTATTGTTACCGAAACTGATATTGTCTACAAGGTCGCTGCTTATGGACATGAACCAAAAAAAATGCGGGTTTATGAGATAATGACCAAACCTTGTATTACTGTTGCTCCTGAGCTTGGGGTTGAATATGTGGCTCGGTTATTTGCCAATACTCGCACTCGTCGCGCACCTGTAATTGAAGGCAAATTATTAGGAATTATTTCTGTCAGCGATATTCTCAAAAAAGGCGATTTTGTCGAAAAGCCCAGACCATTATACATTGAAGACCGCATCGAAGCTGCTCGTGAAGAAGCTCGCGCTATCTGCGCCGAAAAAGGAGCTACCTCTCCAGAATGTGCAGCAGCTTGGGATGTGGTTGAGGAGATTCAAGCAGCAGCAGCAGATCTCCGTCTAGCCAAACAAGATACAAATTCTTTTCAAGAGTATTGTCAAGAAAATCCTGACGCTTTAGAAGCCAGAATTTACGAAGATTAGGTTATTGAGGAGTGAATTGCCATGATGCGAGCTACAGATATTATGACTAAGGATGTAGCAACTATTAGTGGTTCAGCTACAGTAGCCGAAGCAGTCAAACTGATGAAAGAAAAAAAACTTCGCGCTTTAATTGTTGAACCAAGAACCTCTCGCGATCCTTATGGTATTGTTACCGAAACTGATATTGTTTACAAGGTGGCTGCTTATGGACACGAACCAAACAAAATGCGGGTTTACGAAATTATGACTAAACCTTGTATTACCGTCGATCCTGAGCTTGGGGTAGAATACGTCGCCCGTTTATTTGCCAATACTGGGACTCGTCGCGCTCCTGTAGTTAAAGATGGTTTGCAAGGAATTATTTCCGTCAGCGATATTATGCACAAAAGTGATTTTGTCGAAAATCCTAAAAGTTATTTTGAGCTTTATTGCGAAGAAAACCCTGATGCTTTAGAAGCAAGAATTTACGATAACTAGTTTAAAAATAGATAGAAGGAATTAAACAAACAATGTTAATTCCTTCTTGGTAGTGTTTAAGATATAGTTAGTTATTAATAGAAGCATTAATCGTTTAACATTTCGATTTTTGCTTTTCTTACTTATACTAATAAAAATATATAAAACCTAAAATCTTCTAGCATCTATCCTTCAGATGATTTATTTAAACTTAATTAGTACCTTCAATTAAAAACTGCTTTAAAATTGACAAAAAACAACTCATTTGAATTTTTAATTAATACTTCCAAAGACAGATAATCTTTTTGACCAAATTGATCAGAATAAAAGAAGAAATTGAAGGCTTATTGCTAAAGTAAGTGGAATCACTTCACCGTCAGCATTAAATCAAAGCCTGATACTTATATTTTTTTTTATTCTAGGAGAGTATTAATGAGAACTAGCGACACAAATACTGGTATATACAAACGTATTGTGGGTTTGTTTTACAGTCGAGATGAAGCCGAAGCAGCAGTTCGCGATTTGAGAGATAGCGGTTTTAACATGGATAGAGTTTCTGTCATCGCTAAAGATACTAATCCGATCGCAGGAACAGAAACAACTAGAGATGTAGGTAATAAGGCTGATGAAGGTGCTGCTGCGGGTGCATTAACTGGTGGTGCTTTAGGTGGAATAACTGGTTTATTAGTAGGTTTAGGGTTGTTAGCAATTCCTGGAATCGGGCCAATTCTATTAGCAGGTGCAGAAGCTACAGCGATCGCGACTACCCTAGCAGGTGCAGGTATTGGTGCTGCTGCGGGTGGATTAGTAGGAGCTTTAATTGGCTTAGGTATTCCTGAAGAAAAAGCCAAGATGTATAGCGATCGCGTTGCTGGTGGTAGCTTTTTAGTAATGGTGAATGCCCCAGAAACAGAAATCGGACACGCTGAAGCAATTATGCGTCGTCACGGAGTTGAAGAATTAGAAATTTATAATTCAGTAGCACCTACACCAAGAACAACTGCTACTTCAGTTGCTCATCCTGTTAGTGGTGTTGAACCGAGAGTCAATGAATCTGTAGCTACTAATACACCTTATCCTGTAAGTGAGATTGAACCTGGAGTAGGCGAGTCTGTAATTTTCAGCACACCTCATCCTGTGAGTGGAATTGAACCTAGAGTAGGTGAATCTGTCGTAGCTAATCAACCTCATCCTGTCAGTGGGATTGAACCCAGAGTAGGGGAGTCTGTAGTCACTAATACACCTCATCCTGTGAGTGGAATCGAACCTAGAGTAAGCGAACCTCCTTTAACGAATACTTCTGGAGTAACAAGACCAGAAAATCTAGAAAACGTTAAATTGTATGAAGAACGTTTAATAGTTAATAAAGAGCGTGAGAAAGCTGGTGAAATTGCGATTGGCAAAACAGTTGAAACAGAAGTAGCCAATGTTGCTATCCCAGTTGAAAAAGAAAAAGTAATCATCGAACGCCATAGTGATCCTAATGCTCAACAAGTTGCTCCCGGTCAAGTTGATTTTTCTGAAGGAGAAGTAGCACGGGTAGACGTTTACGAAGAAACAGCAGACATTCAAAAACAAGCCTTTGTTCGTGAAGAAGTAAGTATTCGTAAAGAAGTTGAACAGGATACTGTCAATACTACAGAAACTATTCGTCGTGAAGAACTCGAAGTTGATGTTAATGGACAACCCTTTATCAATAAAGACCTGTAAAAACGACCAAACACAACCTTTCTTGAGATTGGGTTAGCATTGCTAGCCCAGTTAAAGCTGAAAGAATGAAGCTAAACAATGAAGGTTTGAGCATCAGTCAATCGATTTAGAACTCAACAAAAATATCTTGGTATTGCCAAGCTCTTATCCTCACACACTTAATTTATTAAAAAAGCTTTCGGAGAAGAAAAATGAAAAAACTTAGTGCTTTATTATTAGGTAGTGTTTTAATGTTTGGTGCTGCTGCTTGTGACGGCGCAAGAACCAGTGGCGATGCTCCTGATAGTGTCAATGACAATGTCGAAAATCCTCAAAGAGTAGCAGAAACTAAAGAAGATGGTGTCAGCGAAGTTCGTCGAGATCAACTAAACTCAGATATTCGGGCGCGTGAACAACGTAATGATATAGCAGGCAATCAAAATGTTAGAGATGATTCCGATCTTGAAAGTGAAGTTCGATCTAAATTAGAGGCAAATATTCCTCGTTCTCAACTCAGGGTTGAGGCAGAAGAAGGTACGGTTATAGTTGCTGGTACAGTTCCTAGTCAGGATGAATATAACAAAATTGAACCTTTAGCTAACGAAATTCAAGGTGTTAAAGCAGTTGAGGTAAATGTTGATATTGTTCCTGCTACAGAAACTAACTAAAGTTCATCAGCTATAGATTTTAGCAAAGCAATAATTCTTCATTAATCTAGTTAGTTTGAAACAAGCAATTTTATGGGGAATTAAATTTGAATAATTCTCTGCTCAAGTAAGTTTAGAACTTCTTCAGTAGAAAAAGAACGTTTATATTGAATCGCAAGAGCTTTTATTTGCGATCGCAATAATTCATATTTTTCTGGTGGCAAGGGTTGATTTAAATATTTTTCAAACAAATATTGAAAGTTACTAGCACCGCTACATTTACCAAACCAAATTTCGGGTTCAATCTGGGGAAAGATCGAATAGCTAGCGTGATCGCGTAAGATTGAATGGATATGAATTCCTGTTTCGTAGCGTTGTGCGCCTTTGGAATAGGGAGGATAAGCACGAACACCTAACTTTTCTAAATGAGCGGTAACTAAATTAAGAGCATCATAATTGATTCCTGCTACTTCCCAACCCATCCGAATTTTTAAAGCATTTAAGACTTGTTCTAAAGCCACATTTCCTGCTCTTTCACCAATACCGCCAAAAGTGCCGGAAATACCTGAAGCACCTGCAATGACTGCTTGAATGGTATTTTCTAAAGCTAAACCAAGATCGTTGTGGAAATGAACAGTTAAAGGCACATTGTTAGTATATTCTAATAAATCTCTTAGCCAAATATAGGTTTTTTCAGGTGTAAGAATGCCAACGGTATCACAGAGTAAAAACTGTTCGATATAAGGAGCAAAAGTATTAATACATTCGACTAAAAAATCAAAATCGGCGCGACTGGCATCTTCAGCAGCAAAACAAATTTTTAAACCTAACTGCGTAGCGTATTGTAAGTGAGCCAAAATTTTTGCGATCGCATTTTGGCGAATTTTGGCAATTACTACCGCAGGGATATCATCGTCAATGGTTTTTTGGTAATATTGAGGATCATTACGAATTTCTGCATCTCTAAGAAATAGAAGCCGATCCGAGACAGCATGAAATAAGATGATTTGTTTAGCACCAGAAGCTTGAGATTGATCGATATAAAAACGATCCATCATTGTAGAAGCAATTAGGTACTTACTTTTATTTTTAGCTACTAATTTTGTAAATAATTGCTCTTCGGTGGGATGAATTGCTGGCATAATTGCAATTTGATCTACTCCAGTTTGAGCAATAAGATGAGCTAGAGTTTCCTTTGTTTCTAAGTCAAAAAAAACCCCTGCTTGCTGTTCGCCATCTCGTAAAGTTTCATCAGAAATAGTTAGTTCGATCCTCTCCATAGATCAAGAGTTGAGTGATCAAACTACTAGAGTAGCAGAACTTGAAGATCAGTTATCAGTTACCAGGAAGTAATTAGTAATTAGTAATTACTAATTACTAATAGGTTTTAAATCTCCTGCCTTCTGTCTTCTGCTTGTTACTTGTTACTTTGTGCCTTCTGCATAAGCGCGATTAATTAATAGACGAGCAACGGTTTGAATGCCAGTATGCTCAAAATAATTAGTAGTGCCGTCTAAAAACGCTGCTAAGTAATCTAATTTATCGTCAGCAACGTCAACCAATCCCCTCATTCTGCTGGCAAGAGATTCGCGAGTTATTCCAGCAGAAGAGATCAAGTTAGTCATCCAATCTCCTGTAGTATTAAAGCTTTCATTAATAAAACTTCGTTTATCAGAAGTAGGAATAAACTGACTCACTGCATTAAAAGCGGGATCTTGAGCTAAATTATCTCTATTTTCTAAATCATTTTTGACTTTAGGAACGAAATTTGTACCAAGAGGCAGTACTCCATCGATACAAACTAAAGCTACCATTCTCATTAAAGCTTCCTTTTGATAATTTTCTCTTACAGAAGCCACAAACTTACTTGGGTTGAGGGTAATGCCGTTGAGTTTACTATAGGCAATTAATTCGGCTACAAGTTTGATTCTTAAATCGACACTTTGAACTAAATCAGCTTTAGGAGTCAGTTTATCTAAAAAAGGAATAAAACGAAAAGTATCGCCTAGTTTGTCAGCTAAAGCTGCTACTGCCACAGCTTTGTCTGTAGCATCTACAGTTCGATAAAGCCAAATAGCAGTTTGATATCCTTGTTATTTATCATTATATAGATCAATAGCGCGATCGCGTATTTTGGCGATTTTTTTATTTTTTGTTTCTCCTGTAATTGCACTAATGGTGTTATCAAAACCAACTAAATTTTCCCACTTGCCTGGCACTATATAATCTAGTGCATTGAGAACTTTTACAGTCAGGTTATCAGTGGGTAGATTATCTACTAGTTCAACTATGGAAGTATTCACAGATTTTCTGAGTTTCTTAACTTGCACCTATTATGACTGTAGCGAAAATTTCAAGATTTTGAAGCTAAATGCTGATTTTCTGGAGATTAATGAATTAGTAATGTTTTCTAGCTTACGTTTTTGATGATTATAATAATTTTTCATCTGTAATCTCAGCGAAGCTAAAACTCTAACAATTCAAACTTGTCTACAAATTTGGATTTGTTTTAAATAAGGTGTTATAAAAATACCCAGTATCTAGGAAAAACTGGCTCAATATCAAGCAGGGTATTGAAAAGGAAGCAACTTATGGGTGTGGAGAAAAAAGTAGCGTGTGCTTATGGCGCATTGTTACCTGATAGTTTGATGTCTGTTACTTTACCTAATCTTCTGCAACAAGCAGCAGGTATGAAGATGGGGGACGGAAACAAGGAGAGGAGGAGACAAGGAGAGGAGGAGACAAAAAATCTCTTTCAACAATCTCAAGTTAAACAGAAGGGTATTTTTCACATTCAGCAAGATGGTGTTGAAGATTGGCAATCTTATGCAGAGTTACTAACCCAAGCTGAAACTATTCTTTTTAATTTAAGGCAATTAGGTTTAAAACCCCAAGCTAAGGTTATTTTACAGCTACAACAGGGAAAAGATTTTTTAGCAGTTTTTTGGGGATGTATTTTAGGAGGGTTTATTCCCGTACCTCTAGCAGTTGCGCCTAGTTACACGACGGATCATGGTAAGGCGAATATTTTGCGTCATGCTTGGGAGTTGATTTGGGGAGAAGAGGAGACAAGGAGAGGAGGAGACAAGGAGAAATTATTGTTACAACCTTCTTTAGTAGTTACAGATAGAAATTTAAGTAGTGTTATTGATGCTTTTGCTACTGAAACTAATTTAAAAAATTTTCAATTGGTTACGGTAGAAGATTTATTACAAGGAGAAAGAGACAGTGATTATTATTACAGTCAACCCGAAGATTTAGCTTTGATTTTGTTTACTTCTGGTAGTACGGGAAAACCCAAAGGAGTAATGCTTAGTCATGGCAATTTGTTGGCAAGTATGTTTGGCATGGCGACAGTTAATAAGTTATCCCAAAATGATATTACTCTTAATTGGATGCCACTAGAACACGTTGCTAGCATCGTCATGTTTCATCTGACGCAGGTATATTTGGGTTGTCAGCAAATTCATGTCGCTAACGAACTTGTTTTACAAAATCCTCTTCAGTGGTTAGATCTTATTAATAAATATCGGGTTACTGTTACTTGGTCACCTAATTTTGGTTATGGTTTAATTAATGATTGTCTGACAGAAATTAAACAGGGTAATTGGGATTTATCTTGTTTGCGCTGGATGGGAAATGGTGCGGAAGCTGTAGTCGGAAAAACGACGAGAAAGTTTTTAAAATTATTAGCACCATTAGGATTAAAGTCTAACGCAGTTCATCCTGGTTATGGAATGTCAGAAACTTGTTCCGGCATTGTCCATTCTGATAGTTTTTCTTTGGAATCTACAACTGATGAAGATGAGTTTATTGAACTAGGTTCTCCTATTCCTGGGGTATTTCTACGAATTGTTAATGAAGAAAATCAAATAGTAGCAGAAAAAGAAATTGGTTTATTACAAGTAAAAGGGGTAACGCTTACTGCTGGTTATTATGGATTTCCTGAATTAAATCAAAAATTTTTTACTGAAGATGGTTGGTTTAATACAGGAGATTTAGCTTTTATTCATAACGGTAAGTTAACTATTACTGGTCGTCAAAAAGATGTGATTGTGATTAATAGTTTTAATTTTTATAACCATGAAATTGAAGCAGTCGTTGAAGAATTGGAAGAGGTAGAAGTTTCTTACACGGCTGCTTGTGGGGTTAGAAGTCAGGAAGATAATACAGAAAAATTAGCCATTTTCTTTCATCCTGTTTCTTTTGAAGACAGCATCCTTGTCAATTGTCTTAAAAAAATTCGTCAAGTAGTTGTTAATAAAATTAATATCAATCCCGATTATTTAATTCCTGTAGAAAAATCGCTCATTCCTAAAACTTCCCTTGGCAAAATTCAAAGACAACAGTTAGTTAAAGATTTTCAAGCTGGAAAATTTGATGGCATTATCGAGCAGATTAAAACTTTAATTGAGCAGCAAATTAAAAGCGATCGCGTCTTACCTCGGAATGAATTGGAACAGCAGTTGGTTGCAATTTGGCAGGAAGTATTAGCTTTAGAAACTGTTGGGATTAAAGATAATTTTTTTGAGTTGGGAGGAAACTCGATCCTTCTGATGCAAGTCTTAAATAAAATCCAGAATTATCTCAACCAAACATTATCAGCAGTAACTTTATTTCAATACCCGACAATTGAGAAATTAGCAGAACATTTAACTCAAATTAAAACTGAGATAAAGATTAAATCAAGACGCAAACAAACCAATACTGATATTGCTGTAATTGGAATGTCTTGTCGTTTTCCTGGCGCAAAAAATATAGAAGAATTTTGGCACAATTTATGTAATGGAGTAGAATCAATTACTTTTTTTTCAGATGAAAAAATTGCAGCTTCAGGAATAAATCCCAATTTAATTAATCATCCTAATTATGTCAAAGCAAGTCCAATTGTAGAAGATATAGAATATTTTGATGCCGAATTTTTTGGTTACTCTCCCAAAGAAGCACAACTAATCGATCCACAACAACGTTTATTATTAGAATGTGCTTGGTCAAGTCTAGAAGATGCAGGATGCGATCCTTTTACTTATCCAGGTGTAATTAGTTTATATGCCGGCGCAGCTACTAACACCTATTTACTCAATAATATTTATCCCAACCGCCATCAGTTAGATGACAACGAAGACTTGGATGTCTTTACCTTGACTTCGATGGGAGGTTTCCAAGCGACGATCGCTAATGATAAAGATTATCTTACTACCAGGGTATCTTACAAACTCAATCTTACAGGAGCATCGGTTAATGTTCAAACTGCCTGTTCAACTTCCTTAGTTGCGATCCATCTTGCTTGTCAAAGCTTAATCAATGGTGAATGCGATATGGCATTAGCTGGTGGAGTGTCCCTTCATGTACCACAAAAAGTCGGTTATCTTTATCAAGAAGGAATGATCCTTTCTCCTGATGGACATTGCCGTGCTTTTGATGCCCAAGCAAATGGTACTATTTTTGGTAGTGGTGTTGGGGTTGTTGTCTTAAAACCCTTAAACAATGCTATCACAGATCGCGATCGCGTTTATGCAGTAATTAAAGGTTCGGCGATTAATAATGATGGTGGCACAAAAGTTGGTTATCTTGCACCAAATAGTGATGGACAGGCAAAAGCAGTAGCAGAAGCGATCGCAATTTCAGGAATTCCGACAGAATCAATTAGTTACATTGAAGCACATGGTACGGGAACTATTTTAGGAGATCCGATCGAACTTGCGGGACTCACTCAAGCATTTCGTTTAGAGACAAATAAAAAAGGATTTTGTGCGATCGGTTCAGTTAAAACTAATGTGGGACATTTACAAATAGCTTCGGGAATAGTTGGTTTTATCAAAACAGTTTTATGTCTGCATCACCAAAAGATTCCTCCTAGTCTACATTTTGACAATCCTAACCCTCAGATCGATTTCGTCAACAGCCCGTTTTATGTTAATACTCTTTTAAAAGAATGGAATAAAACAGATTATCCCCGTCGTGCTGGTGTTAATTCATTAGGAATCGGTGGGACAAACGCTCACGTTATTTTAGAAGAATTTTTATCCGAACCGGTAGGGACAACTCATGAATTGTCTCTCAGTCTCCCAGTCTCTCAGTCTCCCAGTCATACATCGAGATTGAATTCCAATAGAAACCACATCCTAACTCTGTCGGCGAAAAATGAATCTGCGTTAAAACAATTAACCCAACGGTATCTTAATTTCCTTCAATCTTATCCCGATGTAGCTTTAGAGGATATTTGTTATACAGCAAATACTGGTAGAAGTCATTTTGATTATCGTTTGGCGGTGACTGCTGAAACTATTCCTCAGTTAATAGATAAACTTAAAAAATATTTAACAGCAAAGCAATCATTTGTTCTTAATAAATCTCGTCCGAAAATTGCCTTTTTATTTACAGGACAAGGTTCGCAATATCTTAATATGGGGAAAGAATTGTATCAAACTCAACCTGTATTTCGTCAGGCATTAGATCGCTGTGTAGAAATTTTACAACCCTATTTAGATAAACAATTATTATCAATAATTTACCCCAATAATGTAGGGGTGATTCGCGAATCGCCCCTACAGGATTTAAATCAAACCCAATATACTCAACCAGCCTTATTTGCGATCGCGTATTCTTTGGCACAATTATGGATCTCTTGGGGAATTAAACCCGATGCAGTTTTAGGTCATAGTTTAGGGGAATATGTAGCAGCTTGTTTGGCAGGAGTATTCAGTTTAGAAGATGCTTTAAAATTAGTTGCTATTAGAGGTCAATTAATGCAAAAATTACCTCAAGATGGGGTAATGGTATCAATTTTAGCTTCAGCAGAAGTTGTAAAAAAAGCTCTAGTAGGATTTGAAGGTAAAATTGCTATTTCAGCAATAAATGGCAACAATAGTATTGTTATTTCTGGAGAGAAATCAGCTATCGAAACAGTCGTATCTAAATTAGAAGCTGAAGGAATCAAAACTAAACAATTAAATGTTTCTCATGCTTTTCATTCTCCTTTAATGCAACCGATCTTAACTAAATTTGAACGGGTTGCTAGCGAAATTAATTATTCTCTTCCTCAAATTAATCTTATCTCTAACCTCACAGGAGAAATTGCAACATCAGTAATAGCTACTTCTGAATATTGGTGCGCTCATCTTCTCCAACCAGTACAATTTGCTAAGAGTATTGAAACCTTAAATCAATCTGGTTATGAAGTTTTAATTGAATGTGGTGCAAAACCTATTTTATTAGGAATCGCTCATTCTACTTTAAATGATTCATCTCTTAATTTACTACTCCCTAGTTTGCGTCCAGAAATAAATGATGAGAAAACTATTTTAGAAAGTTTAACTCAATTGTATCTGAGAGGCTTAGAGATCGACTGGTCTAATTTTTATCAAGGTTGTTCTTATCATAAAATTTCTCTACCTACTTATCCCTTTCAAAAACAACGCTGTTGGATTGAGAAAATTCAAAATTCAAAATTCAAAATTCAAAATAAATATCTTCATCGGTTGTTAGGAAAAAAATTGCGATCGCCTGTCAAGCAAATTATTTTTCAAGCAGAAATCAATGTTACTGAATTATCTTTTTTAGAAGATCATCAAGTTAACCAAGAGATAATCTTTCCTGCAACAGCTTATTTAGAAATAGCGTTAGCTGCTGGTAAAAATATTTTTCCTTCTTCAGAAATTACTTTAGAAGAGATTGAGATCGAACAAGCATTAATTTTATCTCTTGAAGAACCGAAAATTATTCAGACAATTATTACTAAAGAAACAACTCAAGCTGATTTTGAAATTTATAGTTTATTATCAGATGAATCCTGGCAATTACATTGTTCGGGAAAAATCGTCTTATCAGAATCAGTATCAACAACAACTAGAAATTTATCCCAATTACAAAAACAATTCGAGCGAGAAATTTCAAATCAACAACATTATCAACAATGCCAAGAAAAAAATATTAACTATGGTTTAAGTTTCCAAGGTGTTCAAAAAATCTGGTACAAAGAAACCGAAGCATTAGGAAAAATTAGTTTACCAGAATCTCTAAAATCAGAACAACACCTCTATCAATTCCATCCAGCTTTATTCGATGCTTGTTTACAAATTATTTTTGCAGCTTTACCCGAAGAATTACAAACAATAACTTATATACCAGTAAGTCTAGAAAATTTATACTTCGAGCCGAGATTTCAAAAAGATACTGTCTGGAGTCATGTTAGACTTGAGCCGATTAAAGATAAAGAAACTGAAATTATTACTGCTGATGTTTTCATCTATGATAACCTCGGTAACCTCATTGTAGAAATCAAAAAAATTACCGCCAAAAGAATTAATCGCACAACAGTTTACTGGCGAAAATGGTTATATGAAATTCAATGGGAAAATTATGTACCTGTAGGGGCGAACGGACGTTATCCCAAAGTCAATAATAAATTTTCCACCCAAAAAAATTGTTATTTGATTTTTGACAACGAAGACAAATTAGGAGAAACATTTAGAAGAGAAGAGCGAGAATGTATCTTAGTCTATCCAAGCAAAGAATATAAAATCATTTCAGAACAAAAATTTCAGATCGAGAGCGATCGCAAGAAAGATTATACTCGTTTATTAGAAGACATTGCTGCTAAAAATTATTTGTTTCAAGGAGTTATTTATCTTTGGAGTTTAGATAATTTAGATCATCAAACAGAAATATCTGAACTTATCACTCAACAATGTAGTCAATTATTATATTTAGTTCAAGCTTTAATAGATTGCAATTGGCAAAACTTTCCTCGCTTATGGATTGTTACCAAAGGTTGCCAAGTAACAAAATCTTCTCCCCCTCTCCCCATCTCCCCATCTCCTTTCTGGGGAATGGCAAATGCGATCGCATTAGAATATCCTGAATTAAATTGTACCTCGATTGATTTAGATCGCGCAGAGACGCAGAGACGCAGAGAAAAGAGAGATTTTGGTGTTAAGAGTGAAATATTATTTAAAGAAATAACTTCTGCTGATGAAGAAAATCGAATTATTTACCGAGAAGGAAAGAGAAAAGTAGCAAGATTGGTTCGTAAATCAATTAATTCACAACAAAATCAACCCTTACAATTAGAAATAACCGAAAGAGGAACATTAGATAATCTGCAATGGCAATCTGTAGCACGCCGTCAACCTAATCATGGCGAAGTAGAAATCAAAGTGCATTCTGTTGGGTTAAACTTCCGTGATGTGTTAAACGCCCTGGGTATGTATCCAGGAGAAGCAGGAAAACTCGGATTAGAATGTAGTGGAGAAATCGTAGCAGTAGGACAAGAAATAGATAAATTAAAAGTAGGAGATAAGATAATTGCTATTGCTTCTGGTAGTTTTAGTAATTATGTCACCGTCAATGCTAACTTAGTCATTCCTAAACCAACATCTTTATCTTTTACCGAAGCAGCTACTATTCCCACCGCCTTCTTAACTGCTTACTATTGTCTACATCATCTTGCCGAAATCAAACCAGGAGATAAAATCTTAATTCACTCCGCAGCAGGAGGAGTAGGTTTAGCAGCAATTCAAATTGCCAAACAAGCAGGCGCAGAAATTTTCGCCACAGCATCCTTGTCAAAATGGGAATATCTGCAATCTTTAGGAATCAAACATATTTTCAATTCTCGCAGTCTCGATTTTGCCAACGAAATAGTTTCGCTTACAGCAGGTAAGGGAGTAGACATTGTGCTGAATTCTCTCTCAGGTGAATTTATTCCCAAAAGTCTCTCGGTTTTAAACTCTCGTGGTTGTTTTCTCGAAATTGGTAAAAAAGATATTTGGGATAAAAATCAGATCGAAACTATTCAACCAAATGTATCTTATTTCCTGGTTGATTTAGTCGAAGTAACCCAACAACAACCAAAATTAATTCAATCGATGTTGTGCGATTTGATAACACAATTTAATAACGGATCGTTACAACCCCTACCATCCAAACAATTTCCTCAACAAGATGTCACTGCTGCTTTTCGCTATATGCAGCAAGCAAAACACATCGGTAAAATCGTCATTCAAAATTCACAATTCAATTGTAGGGGCGAACGGTTGTTCGCACATAATGCCAGTTATTTAATTACTGGTGGTTTAGGTGCATTAGGATTAGAAGTAGCGAAATGGATGATAGAAAAAGGTGCCAAGCATCTCATTTTAATCGGCATAAACCAACCATCGAAAACCGCACAAGCAACTATTAATCAATTACAACAAACAGGCGCAACTATCCAAGTAATTCAAGCAGATATTGCCGACTTAGAAGCAGTAAAAACAATCATTAATCAACACTCTAATCTAACCCCTTCACTCTCATCTCCCAGTCTCCCAGTCTCCCAGTCTCCCAGTCTATCCTTTACCCCTACACCCCTGCCTCCAATTAAAGGAATCATCCACGCAGCAGGAATAATCGACGATGGTGCAATTGTAAATCTAACCAAAGAACAATTTACCAAAGTAATATCTCCCAAAGTACAAGGTGCTTGGAATTTACATCAAGCTACTCAAAATTTATCTTTAGATTTCTTTGTCATGTTTTCTTCTGCTGCTTCTATTTTAGGATCTAAGGGACAAGCAAACTATTGTGCTGCTAATGCTTTCTTAGATAATTTAGCTCATTATCGTCGTAATTTGGGATTACCTGCCTTAACAATTAATTGGGGTGTTTGGGATGAAATTGGTATGGTAACTAAGACTAAGTTATTTTCAAATCCAGAATTTACTGGCAAGGTAGCAGAGGAGAAAGGGAGAAAGGGAAAGAAGGAGAAAATGAATAAAGTAGTAAATATCGATGCAAATCAGTCTGATGAGAAATTTAAAAGTAGTTTTAACATCCCAGGTATGGGAAAAATTAAACCAAAACAAGGAATTGAAATTTTAGAATATTTATTATCAACCGACGCAACTCAAGTAGGAGTTTTACCAATTAATTGGTCAAAATGGCAACAAAAATCACCATTATTTGCTAATTTTATTAATTCCGAAAAAAATCAAGAACCAGTTATCAAACAGTCAGAAATTTTGCAACAGTTAGAGATTGCCCAGCCAAGCGATTTAAAACAAATCTTAATTAATTATCTCTGCACAGAAGTCGCTCAAATATTAGGCTTAAATTCTTCAGAAGTAATTAATATCGAGCAAGGATTTACAGAATTAGGCATAGACTCTTTATCTTCTGTAGAACTCAGAAATAAATTGCAAACTAACTTACAATGCAAATTATCTTCTACTTTAATTTATGATTATCCAACTATAACAATTTTAGCTGAACATTTAATGAACAACTTATTTTCTAATGATATAGAGCAAAACCTAGAGCAACAAAAAAATACAAATTTAGCTTTATTAGAGTTAGAACAGCTTTCAGAAGAAGAAGCCGAAAATTTATTACTTAACGAGTTAGATAATTTTAATTTTTAGTTAAAATCTAGCTGTTAAACTGGCTCTAGCTTCTCAATAAATTATTTTATTAATATCTAAGAATATTTATTGGCTATCAAAAGCTGCTTTAACTTGAGCTAATAATTGAGGAATACTAGTTTGAATAACTTCCCACAAAATTTTAAGATCAACTTCTTTTTCAGAAAAAGAACCCAGCACATCTATATCACTGTTAGAGTTGAAATTTTCTCGTAATATTGAACCAAATAAAGCTAGTTCTACAATTTGCCATTGTTGACAAATCTTTTTTAATTGCTCTGTTTCTAAATTGATAATTTTCATTTAATTATTGCTTAATATTGCGATTAAATAAGTTGAATTATTGAATTTCAAAACTGAATCTGATTATTCTTTAAATCGATTTTCCACCAGAGGCAACTTTGCCAGTACGACGAGGATCGGCAACAGCCTCTAATCCTTGGTTGGGATTCCATAAAGCTGCTTGAACTCCACCAAAATACATGGAAATTCCTTCAAACTGTCGAGTAACTAAAGATTCAATTGCATCTATGGGTAATCCTGTTTCAAAAGCCATTGTATGCAAATCTTCAAACACCTCAACATGAAGACGAGGAAATGCGATCGCATCTTCTAAAGACATACCCAAATGAATATAATTAAATAATACTTGAGCCAATGCTGTCGTAATTCGAGAAGCACCAGGAGAACCAATCGCTAAGACTGTACCGTCTTCTCGACGAGCAATTGTGGGAGCCATATTGGAAGCTAAACGAGTTCCTGGAGACAAGCCTTCTAAACCGTGGGGATGCAGTTCGATTTCCCCAAGAGAGTTATTTAACCATAATCCTGTATCAGCAATCATCACTCCAGAGCCATAACCAGCCGATGCCGTGATGGCACAAGCCAAACCATTGGAGTCAACCGCCGAAGTATGAATAGTTGAAGGGGATTGAAGTAAGTTATTCGGTTCACCCAAACCAGCTAGTTGAAGCAATCTAGCAACTTCTTTAGTTACTAAATTATTATTTGCTCCATCTAAATATTGATGGCGATAATCAAGTACAGCTTGTTGAATCTGAGCCATAGTTTTGACGGCTTTACTATCCCATTGAGCAAAAGCATTCTTTTCTAGTAGTAACAACATGGCAGCTAAACAAGCACCACCAATAGCAGGAGCAGGATTAGTAAAAATTTCCCAATCACCACAATTAAAACTAATCGGTTTTCTGGCAATAGCCTGATAAGCAGCCAAGTCAGTAGCAGTCAATAATCCCTGATTATCCTGAATTTCCTGAGCAATTTTTGCTCCTAGTTCCCCTGTATAAAAAGTTTTAGCTCCTTCGGTAGCAATTAATTTTAAGCTCTCAGCAAGTCCAGCAATCTGAACTAATTCTTCTGCCTGTAAACAGTTTCCCTCAGCATTATGAATTGCTCGATAACTATCGGGATGCCAACCAAAAATACTTTTGCTGGTGAAAACTAAATAATCGGCAGAAACTCTAGAAAGGGGAAAACCTCGTTCTGCAAGTTGTTGTGCTGGAGTAACGATTTCTTGCCAAGGAAGATTGCCATATTGTTCCCACGCTTCCCCTAAACCTGCAAACATCCCAGGAGTGGCGATGGAACCATAACCAACTAAACTCCTCATTCCACCGCCGTAGTCAAAGTTCACTTCTCTAATCCCTTGACCAAATCTTGCTGATGGTAAACCTCTTCCTGGTACTTCAGCATAGGCATCGATGACGACAGGCTCTTCTTGTGGCGACCAAATGATAATAAAACCGCTACAACCAGGTGCAATGACTCCTGGTGCCGTACACATAGAAACTATTGTAGCAGCGATCGCAGCATCTACTGCATTCCCACCATTATCTGCGATAGCTGCACCTGCATCAGCAGCCATTGGGGAATCAGAAGCAATAATTACTCGTGGCATCAAATTTAATTATTTATTGCACTTGTGATGATGCAAGCAATTTTACTTACAGTAACCCTAGATTATATAGCGTTTCTCAAATTAATCAAATACAGTCAAAGATACTGATTTTTTGTTAATGATTAATTGTTTGTCCACAGATAAACACTGATAAACACAGATGGAGTTATCGGTTGGTACTACTTTTTGTTGATAGTTAACTGGTCACTGTAAAAGCTACGCTCCTAAATGGCTCATTAAAATTTTAAGTCCAATAAAAATTAGAAGAATTCCGCCAATAAATTCTAGTTTGAACTTGCATAAATTACCCCATTTATGTCCTAAATAAACACTGATGAAAGATAAGGAAAAAGTAATTATAGCAATAACTCCTGCTGCGGATAAAATAGAAGTTTTTAATACGGATAAACTTAAACCAACTGCTAAGGCATCAATACTAGTCGCGATCGCAAGTCCTAATAAAGTATAATTATCTAAAGGATTAAATTTATTTTCTTCTTCGTCTTCCTGAAAGGTTTCATAAATCATTTTGCCACCGATTGCAGCAAGTAAAACAAAGGCAATCCAATGGTCTATTTGAATGATAAATTCCCGAAAAGTTAAGCCTGTAATCCAGCCAATTAAGGGCATTATTCCTTGAAAAATACCAAAAGCTAGGGCAATTTTTAAGGCTTTATTAATTTTTATATGTCGAATAACTAAACCACTACTCAAGGAAACAGCACAAGCATCAGCAGCTAAACCGATACCAATTAAAGAAATATTAGCTAGTTCCATAGATTAATTTTGTTTATGAAGAATTTTGCGATCAACTTAAGTGTACTCGATTTGCTTAACATTTCTTATCATTTTTAAGTCATTTTCTTTTCATTTATTTCTCATATTTTTACGAGGAGAAAATTAATAATCTAGGAATGCAGAAGATAAAGAAATTAAGTATTTCGGTAATACAGAATAAGGGTAACCATAATTAAGCTAGGCTTAAATTGTAAGCAAAATAACTAATCTACAGTAGCCGTTAAAATATGCAACTTCGACAGAAAGCTATTGTCGCCACGATTTTAGTAATTGCAATTTGTTTAACGATTGCTTCAACTCTGGTTCATCTGGTAACGGAATCATGGTGGTTTGCTGCTGTCGGTTTTAGTAATGTGTTTGGGACGAGAATTACTTGGCAAATTGTGGTTTGGTTGGCTACTTTTGCCGTCTATGCTGCTTTTTTAGGCATTAATTATGGACTTGCTCTTCATTTAACCCGCGATCGCTCTTTTCGATTTTTGGAGGGTAATTCTTTAGAATTATATACCAACAAAATTGCCAATTATTTGGCTTTAATCCTGATTTTTCTGATTTCTTTTAGTGCAGCGAGTAGTAGTGCAGCGCACTGGGAAACTATCCTTAAGTATTTTAATGCGACTGAATTTAAGCTTAATGAGCCGATTTATGGCAGAGATATCGGTTTTTATGTGTTTCGCTTACCTTTTTACAAAGATTTTCAAAATTGGCTGATTATAATTTTGTTAGCAGGATTAATTTTAGCCAGCGCGATTTATGTGTTTAAAGGCACAGTTGGATTTGATTGGCGATGGAAAGCCATGACTATTGATCGTCAATGGCAGAAGTTATTAAATAATAAAATTAAAACTCATCTTAGTTTATTATTTGCTGCGATCGCTTTAACTATTGCTGTATATTTTTGGTTAGAGCGTTACGAGTTGCTTTATTCTTCGCGTGGAGTAGTTTGGGGTGCTGGTTATACGGATACTCATGCCAGGTTGTTTGCTTACTGGGTTATGAGTATTGGTTCGTTACTACTCAGTATTATTTTGATTGTAACGATCTGGTCGCGCAAATTTTTACTGTCACTATATGCAGTGGGAATTTATTTAGCGGTTTTGGTGTTGGTAAATGGAATTTATCCCGCGCTTCAACAAAGATTTATCGTTGAACCCAATGAATTAAACAAAGAATTACCTTATATAAAATACAATCTGGAATATACTCGTCAAGCTTATGATTTGGACAAAATCAATGCAACTGATTATCCTGCTTCTGCTCAATTAACTCTTTCAGAACAAAATCAAGCAACCATTGATAATATTAGACTTTGGGATTATCAACCGCTTTTAGATACTTATCGTCAAATCCAAGAAATTCGTCTTTATTATCAATTTAATGATGTTGATGTTGACCGCTACACCCTCGATGGCAACTATCGTCAAATCATGATTGCTCCAAGGGAATTATCCTACGAACAAGTACCTCAACAAGCAAAAACTTGGGTCAACCAACGCTTAAAATATACTCATGGTTACGGGTTAGTAATGAGTCCCGTTAACGAAGTTGCTGCCGATGGTTTACCAATTTTATTTATTAGAAATATTCCTCCCGTATCTCAAATAGATTTACAAATCAAAGAACCTGCTATCTATTATGGCGAAGAAAAAGATCGCTATATTTTTACAGGCACAACCACACCAGAATTTGACTATCCTAAAGGTGATGAAAATGCTTTTGTTTATTATCAGGGAACTGGTGGTGTTCCCATTTCTTCTTGGTGGCGCAAATTAGCTTATGCTTACGATCTTGGTAGTTGGAAAATTCTCATTTCTAATTATTTAAGTACGGGCAGTTCGCGAACTGCCTCTACTCGCATCCAATACTATCGGCAAATTCGGGAACGAGTTCGTCATGTTGCACCCTTTTTACAATATGATCATGACCCTTATATCACCGTGATCGATGGTAAACTACAGTGGATTATTGATGCTTACACCACAAGCGATCGCTATCCTTATTCGGAAGTAGTTAGTAATGAAAGTGCAGAATTAATTACGGACAAGAAAATCAACTATATTCGCAACTCCGTTAAAGTTTTAGTAGATGCGAAAAACGGAACAATGCAGTTTTTTGTAGTCGATCCCAACGATCCCGTTTTACAAACCTACAGCAAAATATTTCCCGATCTTTTTCAAGCAAACCATACCATTCCTCCCGAAGTTAAAGCTCATTTTCGTTATCCCCTAGATCTATTTAACATCCAGGCACAGATTTATACCGCTTACCACATGAGTGATCCTCAAGTCTTTTATAACCGTGAGGATTTGTGGCGATTTGCTAACAAAATGTCTGAAAATCAACCAAAAGCGATCGAGCCTTATTATGTAATTATGCGTTTGCCGGGACAACCTAAAGAAGAATTTGTGCTGATTCTTCCTTTTACGCCTGTCAATAAAGATAATATGATTGCCTGGATGGCAGCGCGTTGTGACGGAGATAATTATGGCAACCTAGTTCTCTATGAATTTCCCAAACAAGAACTGATTTACGGACCTTTTCAAATTGAAGCACGGATTAATCAAAATCCAGAAATTTCTCAACAACTAACTCTGTGGAGTCAAGAAGGTTCAAGGGTGATCCGTGGTGATATTCTAGTAATTCCGATTGATGGTGCCTTACTTTATATCGAACCTATTTACTTGCGTGCCGAACAAGGACAATTACCCGAATTAAGGCGAGTGATTGTCGCTTATGACAAAGAAATAGTGATGATGCCTACTTTAGAACAATCTTTAGCTGCTGTCTTTGAGAGAGAACCAATTTTAGGGACACCACCTTCATCTGCTTTACCTGGTTCAGATCCTAGTTTAATTCAGTCTGCATGGGAAACCTATAATCAAGCTCAATCTGCATTGCGTCAAGGTAATTGGTTAGAATATGGTCGTTATCAACAAGAATTAGAAGAAATTTTACGTCAATTAAATCAAACGGTTCATAATTAGTACAAATGTAGCAGTTCACATCTCTATAATTATCAATATTTTTTTTAAAGCTACTAATTTTAATTAAAACAAAAATTTATTAATCCAAAGATAGAAAAATATAATAAATATCTGCGATCGCAAATAAATTATTTTTAATCCCTAATCCAGATTAGAATTGATTTGACGTTGATTTAGCAATTATTTAAAACAGAATTAAACCGATAAAAAAATTACAAACTTTTATAACTTACGACAGAGTTATTAGATTTTTAGTTTAGATAGGATTTTGACGTAGTTAACAGAAAGTTTAACCATGCCTCTACATAAAATTGCAGAATTTGTTCCTCGCGATCAGCAAAACAGTTTTGAAGAAATAAACATTAACAATTATTCTGTTGATGCAGGAACAACCAATGAAAAAATTGGTTCCGTTTATGATGTTTTAGTCGACGATTCGGGTCATTTTCGTTATTTTGTAGTCGATACAGGATTTTGGATTTTTGGTAAAAAAGTTTTATTACCTGTCGGTCAAGCTTTAATCGATTCCGATCAAGAAAGTGTTTATGCCCTTGGTATTGCTAATAAAGATCAAGTTGAAGCCTTACCAGAATATCACGATGATATGGTAGTTGATTATGACTATGAAGAACGAGTTAGAAGTAACTACCGTTCACCCCAAGCTAGTCAAACTACTTCTCAACCAGACAATTACAGTTATGACCGTGACGCAGAATTATATAATCTAAACGAAAGAAATAGCGATACTATTAAACTTTATCAAGAACGGTTAATTGCTAATAAAAATCGTGTTCGTACTGGAGAAGTTTCCATTGGTAAACGAGTAGAAACCCAAACCGCTAATGTAGCTGTCCCTGTAGAAAAAGAACGTGTTGTCGTAGAACGTCATACTCCTACTGAACGGGTTCAAGTTGCACCTGGTGAAGCGAAATTCCAATCAGGTGAAGTTGCAAGGATGGATGTCTATGAAGAATCTGCCAACATTGATAAGGAAGCTTTTGTCAGAGAGGAAGTGAACGTTAGAAAAGAAGTTCAACAAGATACTGTCAACGCTCAAGAACAAATACGTCGTGAAGAGTTAGAAATTGATAGTGACGGTAAACCCATTGTAGACAATAAATAATGCTGCAAAGCAGTAGGGACAATTCATGAATTGTCTCTACTTAAGTTTTGTCTATTTTACATAATATTAAAATTAAGAATTACAATCAAAATTACGCTATCTTTGTTGATTATAAAATCTAGCTAAAACTGTAATAAACGTTAGATGAATAACGACAATATTTATCAGAATAAACAAACAATTTTTAACTTCTGGGCTTCTTTTTACGATTGCTTCTTCACTACAGTTTTTTATCAAGCTGTTCAGCAAAGATTATTAGATTATGTTCAATTAAAAGAGCATTCACAAGTTTTAGATTTAGGTTGTGGTACTGGTCGTTTATTAAATAAATTGGCTGCTCGTTTTCCTACCCTGAAAGGAATTGGTTTAGATTTATCTAAGGAAATGTTGCGTCAAGCACGCCAAAAAAATCAATTTAGAAACAGAATTATTTTTGTCTCGGGAAACGCTGTTGATTTACCTTTTGCTGAAGGTCAATTTGATGCAGTTTTTAATACAATAAGTTTTCTTCACTATCCCAATCCTCTACAAGTATTTACAGAAGTAAGTCGAGTTTTAGCACCTGGTGGATATTTTTATTTAGTTGATTCTTCTTTTGGAAATCGTGATATTCAAACTTCTGTTGCTTGGGTTGGTGAAATGCGATTGTATAGTAAGGCTACTAGAGAAAAATTCGGTCAAGATGTCGGATTACAATGTTTAGGACATCATTATTTAATTAGTTCGGTCTTATTAACTATTTTTTATCAGGGTGAGACTAGCCCACCCTAACAAAAATTATACCGCTTGAGGTTGAGGTTGAGGTTGGAATTGGAACAGAGAGTAAACCACGTTTCTGCGGATATCAATCATCATCTCTAGAAACATTTCATAACCTTCTTGTTTGTATTCAATGAGAGGATCTTTTTGTCCATAACCCCGTAACCCAATTGACTCCCGTAACGCATCCATTGCTTGTAAGTGTTCGCGCCAAAGGGTATCAATTTGCTGGAGAATAAAGAAACGTTCTGCTTGACGCATCAAACCAGGTTGAACACTTTCGATTTGATTTTCTTTAATGTCGTAAGCTTTACGTACTTCTTCATGGAGGAAAGTTTTAATTTCTCCCACTGTCATGTCTTCTAGATGAGATGGTTCTAAATCTTGGAGAAGGTAGATAAATTCTTTGACTTTAGCCACCATCTTGTCTAAATTCCACTCTTCTGGAGGTAATTCAGGATTGATGTAGGCATCAACGATCTCATCCATTGTCTTTTCGGCATATTGGATCACTTGTTCTTTGAGATCCAAACCTTCTAATACCCGACGACGTTCGGCATAAATGGCACGACGCTGATTATTCATTACCTCGTCATACTCAAATACTTGCTTACGAGTATCGTAGTAGAAAGTTTCCACTTTCTTTTGCGCCCCTTCTAAGGAACCAGTAAGCATTTTAGACTCGATGGGCATATCTTCTTCCACACGGAACATATCCATCAAACGAGAAACGCGATCGCCACCAAAAATCCGTAATAAGTTATCCTCTAAACTAAGGAAAAATTTAGTCGAACCAGGGTCACCTTGTCTTCCTGCCCTTCCTCGTAGCTGGTTATCAATTCGACGAGATTCATGACGTTCTGTACCGATTACGTGTAAACCACCGAGACTAACTACATCATTATGTTCTTGATCGGTAAATTGGTCGTATTCTTTACGAATTTGCTTGTATACTTGCCGTAACTGTTCAATGACAGGATCGTCAACAGGGGCATTTTCTGCTGCGATCGCAATTTTTTCCTCTGCTTCTAATTCTGGTAGACTTTGTTCGCCATATTGTTGAACGGCAAATTTAACCACGTCTTTCAGCATGGTTTCTGTTTCTTTGGATAATTCGGTGGGAAATATTTGAGGAGAGGCTTTCCAAGTTTTAACTTTTTGACCAGGGGCAAAGCCTTGAGGGGGTTTTCGTCCACCAAAACCATTGGTTTGAAAAGCTAATTCATCGTCTTCTGGTCTAACAATTTTGGGCATCAAATATTCTCTAATTTTAAGTCTTGCCATATAGTCGGCATTACCACCGAGAATAATGTCAGTACCACGACCAGCCATATTAGTCGCAATTGTTACTGCACCCTTTCTTCCTGCTTGGGCGACAATCTCAGATTCCCGTTCTACATTTTCTGGTCTAGCATTAAGCAGGTTGTAAGGAATTTCTTTCTGTCTGAGGAGATTAGAAAGTAATTCAGATTTTTCGACACTCGTTGTACCAACCAAAACAGGACGACCTAATTCGTGCATTTCGGCACATTCTTCGGCTACTGCTTTCCATTTAGCCATCTCAGTTTTATAAACGACATCTGCCATGTCTCGACGTTGAGAAGTGCGGTTAGTCGGAATAATGGTTACTTGTAAGTTATAAACTTTTTCTAATTCCGTTTCTTCGGTTTTAGCTGTACCTGTCATCCCTGCAAGTTTGGGATAAAGCAAAAAGAAGTTTTGATAGGTAATACTAGCCAGAGTTTGAGTTTCGTTTTGAATTTCTACTGCTTCTTTGGCTTCAATTGCTTGGTGTAAGCCATCACTCCAGCGTCTTCCTGGTAAAACCCTTCCTGTAAATTCATCAACAATGACAATCTCATCATTACGCACCATGTAATTAACGTCTTTGGTGAATAATTCTTTGGCTTTAATGGCATTAAAAATATAATGCGCCCAAGGATTTTCTTGATCGTATAAATCTTTTACGCCCAAGATTTCCTCTGCTTTAGCAAAACCCTCATCAGTCATCAACACATTGCGGGCTTTTTCATCCACTTCATAATCTCCGCCCCCTTGTTCTTCTTCTTGCTTAACTAACATTCGGGCAACTTCTGCTGCTTTGAGATATTTTTCTGTAGGACGTTCTACCTGCCCAGAAATAATTAAAGGAGTTCTCGCTTCGTCAATTAGTACCGAGTCAACCTCGTCAATGATGCAATAATTGAAAGGACGCTGCACCACCTCTTCCATTGAGGTTGCCATATTATCTCTAAGATAATCAAAACCTAATTCACTATTAGTAGTATAAGTAATATCGCAAGCATAGTTTTTGCGTCGTTCACCAGAACTCATGCCCGATTGAATCAAACCTACACTCAAGCCCAGAAACCGATGAACTTGTCCCATCCATTCCGCGTCTCTTCTAGCTAAGTAGTCGTTAACCGTGACGACATGAACCCCTTTACCCGTTAAACCGTTTAGATAAGCAGGAAGAGTACAAACTAGGGTTTTACCCTCCCCTGTTTTCATCTCAGCAATTTGTCCTTTGTGGAGAACTATGCCCCCTAATAACTGGACATCGTAGTGACGCATTCCCAAAACTCTGATTCCAGCTTCTCTTGTTACAGCAAAAGCTTCAGGTAAAATTTCATCTAAGATTTCTTCTAATTCTCGATCAGAATTAGCTTTATCTAATTGTTGTCTGAATTCTGCCGTTTTAGCTTTTAATTCTTCATCAGACAATTTTTGGATTTCTTCTTCGAGTAAGTTTACTTCTGTAACTAGAGGTTGAAATTTTTTGAGTTTACGGGCATTGGGGTCTCCCAGCAGTGCTTTCAGCATAGTATTTCTATATTGGTTTATCTGTATTTTTATCTATGTTAGTTATGATATTAGTTTTGGCGAAGGGTACGCATATCCCGCAGCTAAAAGAAGGAATATTTTCGACTAGCTAACGACAAACAGACTTCAATAACTCTCGATAATTTTATCATTTTGCTTAATTGCTGAGGTTGGAGCAATATCCGTCTTGAGGTAGTGGATTTACACCGTGCCTTAATTAAAATAATTATTTACTAAAGAGATATTCCTTAAAACCTTAAATTTAATTAAGGATTTTGTTTTTTGAGCTAATCAAGTATTACTGTTTTAGATGGCTGTAATCTTTGATTGGAGCAAAGGAAATTGCTTGATTGGATTAGTTTGACTAATTTCTTAAATAAAAATTAAAAAATTTTCTTTGCCAAAGATGATTAAGCTGCATTTGCTTAGAAAATTCAAAAAGACAAAGCGCGCATTGATGCTAGCAACGCGCGGATAGTCATGCAAATAAACATGACATTAGGGTTCACAGTTCTATTGATATCGGGAAGAGGTGTTATCAAAAAATAATACCTCCTGAAATAATAATTCATCAATTTCAAAAGGTTTGTAAATCACGGCATCAACTTCTAAAGGTCGATGGAACTGAAGACGAATACTTCGATCCGCAGTTAACCACAAAATTGGTAGATGAGAAAGTTTTGGAGTGGTTCGTAAATAACAAGTAATGCCAAAATTATTAACCTCAAAAGATCTCTGTTGCTGCCAGTTTGGGATAGTTACATTCAAAATCACTAAATCTAGTTCGGTTTTTACTATCTCAGCAAGAGCAGTTTTGCCATTCTGAGCTAAAATTACTTGATATCCTTGACTCTCCAAAATCAATTGCATCAACAATAAATTGTCTTTACACTCATCAACCACAAGGATGCACTTAGTTCTTTGATCGGTTATTAAAGACATTGCTTCTTGGAAAATATTAAATTTTTTCAAAAATTGTTTTTATATTAACTACTTAAATGAATCTACTCATGAGTAAAATCACTTATTTTGTATTAATAAACAATTACCTTACCATCATCTTAATGATCGGATTTGGTTATTTATCTAACACTTGGGATTGAGATTGTGGCTGATTAGTTAAGAAGAATTTGGGGAATAAAAGTCCTGAATTAGCTTGATAGGATTCAAATTCAGGGTAACGAGCAAGAGATTGGTCTTTTTTCCGCATATTTGGTATAAAAACGCCTAAAACAAAACTACCTAAAATTACAAAGGGAAGCCAATGTTGAGCCAAAAGAGCAAAGCTGAAATAAATTAATATTTCTCCTAAATAATTAGTATTACGACTACGAGCAAAAAATCCTTCTGTAATCAGTCCTTGATGATATTTAAGAGTGTAATATTTTTGAGCATCGCTACTATAGTGTAGAAAAACTCCTAGTAAATTAAGTGTAATGGCGATCGCAATTAAGGGAAAGGATATCTCAACATCTCTACTAATCAGCAGATAAGGCGCAACCCAATATAATCCTAATGATAAAAAAGCTATGATACCGATCTGAAGGGGAATTTCTTGTTCCCATTGTCTATCGGGATAAATCCGATCTTTTAAGAGCCAAAGGATTCCATAAGTCCCATGCAGAGCTAGATAAACCCATGCTGCCAGAGTAAAATTATTGTATGCCAGCATTAATGCCAGTATAAATACAGCAGTTAAACCTTTGTGCAAATTAATTGAATGTTTGATTTTCATGAAGCTTAAATGTAATTAAAAATTTGATTGAAATCTAATTTAGACAAGCTCTAATTCCTATTTCATTAACAGAAGACTGTATTCCTAATACTACCGCTTGCACTCTCTGCTTAGGAGTACCATGATGATGTTCGCTTCCCCAGTAATAATCTCCTAAATGGTAAGCCAAACTGGTAATCTCCTCAATATCCTGTTGATCGAAAACAACATTGGGAATTACTCCTAAATAAAAACCAGCCAAACAGTCTGCTTGTAATTCACTGAGCGCACCCACCCCGTAGCCAAATTGATGAGCAATTTGCATCGCATGAGCATATTCATGACTAATAATATAGGCTAAAGCTGCGTCACCGTATTGATAAGCCATATAGATATCTCTCTCGGTAATATAAACAGTATGATCGCGAGGACAATAAAGACTACCCATTACTTCGCCACAACGGCTAAACATTCCTCTGGGTACACCCCAAATTAGTTCGGGAGTTGCACTGTAACCATGAATGTGTTGAATGCCTTCGTAAACATGATCGACAACGGTTTGAGGTGACCATTCTGCGATCGCTGAAACTGAAGCAATTAACCCAGATAGAGCGACGGCACTAAGAGTTTGAGCAGATTCAATCGCAGCTTTAGCTATTAAGTTTAAAGTTTTCATCCTCGTTTTCCGACAAGCTCTAAAAATCTTTTTAAAATTGGCGATGAATCATGTTTGCGCCAAACTGCACCTATTTCAATTTCAGGAGTTGTTTCTTGCAATGATTTATAAACTACTCCTGCTCTCTGGAGATTTTGCAATGATGCAGGAACAATCGCAACTCCAATACCTCCTGCTACCAAACTAATTGCTGTTTGTAGTTGAATAGCTTCTTGAATTCTTTGAGGAATAAAATTATGTTGTTCTAACAACTTGCTAATTTCTCTGTAAAGAGCTTCTCCTAAATGATGGGGGGGTAAAATAAATGATTCTTGACTAAGTTGACTCAGGGATACTTTTGTTTCAACTGCTAAAGGATGAGTTGCTGAGATTGCTACCACTAAAGATTCTTGATGAACTCGAATATAAGATAGTTTATCGTTTTCTTTTATAGGTAAATATAAAAGACCTAAATCGATTTGTTGACGATTAAGATATTCTAATTGCTGACTAGTAGTCAATTCATTTAAAACTAGTTCTATTTGAGGATGTGTTTGTCGAAAACGATGAAGAATGGTTGGCAAAACACTATAAGTTGCCGAACTATTAAAACCCACAATCAACCGACCAATTTCGCCACGCTCCGCTTGCTTTGCTATTTGGATGGCTTTTTCAATCTGATGAAATACTTGACGAGCTTCGGTTAAAAAAGCTTTCCCTGCTACGGTTAATTCTACTTTTCTTTTGCTTCTTTCAAACAACTTGATTCCCAATTCTGTTTCCAGATTACGAATTTGTTGACTGAGAGGTGGTTGAGCAATATGAAGCTTTTGAGCTGCTCGACTAAAGTGTAGTTCTTCTGCAACGGTGATGAAATAGTGTAAATGCCGAAGTTCCATTGATTCATTGTCTATTTATATCTTTTAAATATAAATCATGCAACAAATATATATTGGACATCTAAATTAATCTTCAATAAAGTAATTTATATCTACTTTGCAGGAATAAAGTCATGTCAAAATCAGGCGTAAAAATTCGCGATGCTAAAGTCGAAGACTTAGACATAATCTTTCGTCTAATCACTCAAAAAGCTGAGTTTGATGGCGGTATTAATAGTTTTTCCGCAACTACCGAGCAGTTAAAACAAACTCTGTTTGGTAATTCTCCATTAGCAAGAGTCTTATTAGCTGAAATTGAAGATGAAGTTGTGGGTTATGCTCTTTTTTTTACTACTTATTCAAGTTTTCTAGCACAACCAAGTATTTGGCTTGACGATATTTTTGTAATTTTACCTAAACGCGGTCAAGGAATCGGTACAGCTTTGCTCAATCATTTAGCAAAAATCGCTCAAGAGCAACACTGCGGTAGACTTGAGTGGACTGTGAATAAAAATAATCATAGAGCGATCGCGTTTTATCAACAACTTGGTACCAACATTTTAGAACCAATTAAACTTTGTCGATTAAATCAAGTTTCTATTGATCAATTAGCAAGTTATTCAAGTAAATAAAGCTATTTTTTTGACTTTTGTACAGACGTAACATATTTACGTCTCTACGGCTTGTGACTTTTACTTTCCCTACTAAGCTTTTGGTTTCACGTAAACTAGAGCGTGTCGCCAAATAATTGTAGGTTGATCGTAATGATCTACTAAACAAATACAAGCAGGATCTTGCCAAATAATTTTTCCAACTAGCAAATCATCTGTAGCTAGCTTAAACTCTACTTCTTGTTTATTTACTATATATTTCTGAATTTGTTTGACATGAGGTAAACCAGTATCGAATTCAGTCATAATCTAAAAATTGTTAGTCAACCGAGGATTAAAAGTAAATGGGAATTAAATTTAGTAAGTATCAAGGATTAGGTAACGATTTTATTTTGATTGATAATCGTCATTCTAGCGAACCAATTGTTACCCCACAACAAGCAATGCAAATGTGCGATCGCCATTTTGGCATCGGTGCAGATGGAGTTATTTTTGCTCTGCCTGGCACAGATAACACTGATTACACCATGAGAATTTATAACTCTGATGGTTCAGAACCAGAAATGTGCGGTAATGGGATTCGCTGTCTAGCTCAGTTTATCGCTGATCTGGAGCAAACCGAACAAATTAATAAATCTTACAGAATTCATACCTTAGCTGGGGTAATTACTCCTCAACTGCAAGGCAACGGTTTAGTGACTGTTGATATGGGACAACCTCAATTAGAAGCAGCTAAAATACCTACTACTCTCTGTGCGCCTGAAGACCAAGTCATTAATCAAACTTTAGAAGTTGCTGGTCAATCTTGGTTGGTTACCTGTGTTAGTATGGGCAATCCTCACTGTATTACTTTTGTCACCGACAGCGATCGCATTCCTTTAGAACAGATTGGTTCTCAATTTGAACATCATCCAGCTTTTCCTCAGCGTACTAATACTGAATTTATTCAAGTAGTTAGTTCAGACTATCTCAAAATGCGTGTCTGGGAAAGAGGTGCAGGGATTACCCTGGCTTGTGGGACAGGTGCTTGTGCTTCTGTGGTAGCAGGGGTTTTAACTGGCAAATCAGACCGCAAGTGTACCGTAGAATTACCAGGAGGTTGCCTACAAATTGAATGGTCAGAAACTAACGGAAGAGTTTATATGACAGGACCTGCCAAACAAGTTTTTGTAGGCAACTATGAATAAACTAAATTTTATTAATGTTGCTTTACCAGAAAAATATGATGTTACAATAAAGCATTGAGAATAAAGAACGGCGATTGAGTTGGTATTCAGTATTGATAAGTTACTTTCTTTTGGTATTGATAAGCTGGTCTCCGCAATCTTGTCTCTCTGAACGCAGCGTTTTTTTATAGGAGACAACCTGATGTCGATTTACGTAGGCAATCTTGATTATGAGATTAGCCAACAAGACCTTGAAGAGGTCTTCACTGAGTATGGAACAGTTAAAAGAGTTCATCTCCCCACTGACCGTGAAACAGGTCGCAAGCGTGGTTTTGCTTTTGTAGAAATGGGAACAGAAACGGAAGAGGCTTCCGCAATCTCTGCTTTAGATGGTGCAGAATGGATGGGACGTTCCTTAAAAGTTAATCAAGCTAGACCTCGCGAACAAAGAAATTCTGGAGGCAATCGCAGGAATTTCCGTTTCTAAGCTTCTTTATTTTTTAATTTATCAACGCTTCTGGAAAGCTCAACGGATCGATCCTAATAGCAATTTTCCGAGGCGTTTTATTGTATTAAGAGGAAATCATAATGGCTAAACGCCGAAATGCGAAAAAAGAAAAAGCTTCTCGTAATAAAGCTTATGCTCGACAGTTTCGCAAAAAAACTTCTGGTTTCCGTTCTGGAGATAGACGTTTCTCTAATAGTAATAAGAAATCAGAAACAGCAGAAACAAGCGAAGAAAAAGATTCTTCATTCAATTCTACTTCTAATAGTTAGTTCAATCTGGTTAGAATTTGCAGTTTGTTGATTAGTTCTAATTAAAGATTGAACAGATAAATTAAAAAAAATCCCACGTCTTAACTGTCTACGTGGGATTTATTGTCTAGTCATTTGGGCGTTGATGATCTAATTAACCTCAATTCGTCTTTGGCGAAAATTAATCAGTTTTGTTAGATGAATAATAGTAACTAGTGTAAGGGCTTTCGCACTGCCTTCTCTCTACTGATAACTGGTAACTAAATCCGACTAATCCGACTTTTCCCTACTAAACTATTTAATTTAAATTCCCTACTCCAACCGACTGACATAATTTCAAAGTATTTATACACTGCATATTAATCAGCAAAAATAATGTAGTAGTAAATAATTACTGAATCATGAATAAGTTAATTTGTCCCATCGATTTAGCGGGTGAAATATGTTTTTGTCCAAATTTTTTCCAGACTAAAACTAGAATTAATTATTTAATTGACCAATATCTTAACTTAGAAAAATTGCAGAGTCATCTTGAAGATTTACCCGAACAATTTATCAATCCTCAACCTCGTGGTTGGCAATTTATCGATTGGCAAACTATTAATCAAGAACAACTGATTGACATTGATTTAAATGTATTTTTAGCAATTGTTCAAGGTGCTTTAAATACTGAAGCTCCTATTCGCGGTTACACTCAAACTAGCAGACAATATTTAGCACCAATTCATCCCCAAATGGCAAAATTTGTTGGTGGAGTTGTAGCTCAAAATGGGACAATATTAGAACTTGGTTTATGGGAAAAAGAAGAACGACAACATACTCCTGCTTTAAGTAAAATATATCGACAATTAACCAATCAAGCAATTATCCTTGATATACCTACTCCTAGACAGTATCAACTGTCAGAAAACCCTTACTCTGATTTATATCGTCATGGACTTCATCGCATTATTACTGAATATAGCGCAGTGTGTCTTTATCTCTGGATGATGTCACGTACAACAGGAACCATACAACAGGTGTTACAAGAATTACTGCAAGATGAAATTAATCACATGACCAAATTTTGGGGTTTTGGTAAATGGATATATTCTAATTTTGAATCTCAACAGCTAGAATATGAGCTTGCAAATCAAAATGAGCGGTATTCTTGCAGAAATAAGCAGCAAAGATCGTTCTTCGATATAACTGTTACTGTGAAACGGATGATGAAAGTATTACACTGGCAGTCTTGGTCTTTAGTACACAAAATGGAATTAGCTTATACTTTTGTTTTGGTTTTCCAACGTATGCGGTTTTGGAATAACAATCTTTCTTCAGAATATTTAGAAAAACTTTTTGCTTTATCACCAAATTCTGGGAATATTACTATTGACTCGTAATTAATAATTGTTTAGTAAAAATAAGAAATATTACTCACTAGCTGGCTACGGACTGCAAATCCCATGACTGTGCAATTATTATCTGATGTGACTACCAACCTCGACTTACAAAAATTACCTCAACACGTCGCTGTCATTATGGACGGTAATGGACGTTGGGCAAAAAGTAGAGGTTTACCAAGAATTGAAGGACATCGTCGAGGGGCAAATACGCTTAAAGAAATACTGCGGGTTTGCAAAGATTGGGGTATTAAAACTCTAACCGCTTATGCTTTTTCAACAGAAAATTGGGGTCGTCCAGTCACGGAAGTCAAATTTCTGATGGTTTTGTTTGAAAGGCTGTTGCGGAAGGAATTGACTGAAATGGATGAAGAGGGAGTGTGTATTAAGTTTATTGGTGATTTGTCTCCTCTTCCTGAATCTTTGCAACAAGAGATGCGCCATTCGATGGAGGTAACTAAAAATAACACGACGATCCAATTTAACGTTGCGATTAATTATGGTAGTCGTCTAGAAATTGTTAAAGCTTGTAGAACTATCGCTCAAAAAGTTCAACTAGGAGAGTTGTCTCCAGACGCTATTGATGAAAATTTGATTTCTCAATATCTTTATACTTATAGTAGCCCCGATCCCGATTTATTAATTCGTACCAGTGGTGAAATGCGTCTGAGTAATTTCTTGTTGTGGCAAATGGCTTATACAGAAATTTACGTGACTGAAACTTTTTGGCCAGATTTTAATCCTTCAGAACTCAAACAGGCTTTATTATCGTATCAACAACGCGATCGCCGTTTTGGGAAAGTCTCATAATTGAGAAGCGATCTTGGCTTTGCCTAGATGCAGAGCAACAGGTTCGCTCCCTTTATCAACGACCGCGTTGTTTTTTTTCTCTTTTCCCCAAAATAATAGTTACTTAATTGTTTTTACCTAGCATCAGTAATCTTACTGAATTAAAAATAAGAGTGGTTTTTAGCTAGGAGAATTTACTGTCTTTTTCTAGGTTAGTATGGGCAATTTTGTGATTAATGATAAAAAAGCATGAGATTGAGAGATAAATTGATAGCAATCCAGAAAAGATTTTTGTTATAAATTCTTAAACTCTGGTTGGGTAAAAGTTTATTAAATAAATGTTAGTCTCATCAAGAAAAAAATTAAAGTTGCTGACCGAGTACAATTTACATTTGTGATTGGTAGCCAAGGCATAGGTAATGAAACAAAAAAAGTTTTATTTTAATTGGTTTAATTATTTGGTAATTATTGTTGTAGTACTTGGTATTTTGTTTCGTTTTACTAATCTAGAAAAGAAGGTATATTGGATTGATGAAGTGCATACTTCTTTAAGAGCTTCTGGTTATAGTCGTACCGAATTTGTTGAACAAGCTCCTCAAAATTCAATTGTTACAATTAGTGAGTTACAAAAATTCCAACAACTTAATCCTGAGAGAAACTTTTGGGCTGGAGTCAAAGCGATCGCATCATCAGAACATTCTCCTCTTTATTATGTACTTGCCCGAATTGGGATGGAATTATTTGGGAGTTCTATTAATGTTACTAGAGGTGTAGCAGCAGTTATTAGTTTGTTGAGTTTTCCTTGTATTTATTGGCTTTGTCGTGAATTATTTGCGGATCGATTAGTAGGATTGATTGCTTTAGCTTTGGTAGCTGTTTCTCCTTTTCATCTGATTTATGCTCAAGAAGCAAGAGAATATAGTTTGCTAGCCGTAACAATTTTATTGTCTAGTGCAGCTTTGTTATGGACAATAAAAAGAAATAATTTAGGTAGTTGGATTGTTTATGGTTTGACTGTTACTTTAGGATTGTATGCTCATCCTTTGGCAGTTTTAGCTTCAATTGGACAGGGAATTTATGTAGCCAAGTTAGTTGAATTTAAATGGCATAAATTAATTAAAAGTTATCTCTATGCTTCGGGATTGGGAATTTTATTATTTAGTCCTTGGATCGGTGTATTTATATTTAATGATGATGGTGTAGGACAATGGACTGAAAGAGATATTCCTTTAGGAGTTTGGGGACAAAGATGGTTACTCAATTTAAGTTCGATTGTCTTTGATTTACAAAGTGGTTATCGCGCTCGCTTTTTTGATGTAGAAGCAGCTAAAGATATTCAATTAAGTTGGACTAATCCAGTTACTTATTTAATAATTCCTATTCTAGTTTTAATTATTTATAGTATTTATTTTTTAGTTCGTTCTGCACCGAAACAACCTCAGATTTTTATTTTATTATTAATTGGTGTTACAGCATTTGGTTTGGGTTTACCCGATTTAATTGCAGGAGGACAAAGGGCAACAGTTGGTAGATATATAACCGCAGTTTATTTAGGAATTCAAATTGCGATCGCTTATTGTTTAGCTACTAAAATAACTGAAGTCAAAAGTAGTTGGCAATCAAGAAAAATCTGGCAAATAATTACTGTAGCGGTAATTTCTTTAGGCGTTATTTGTTCGGTATTATATCTGCAAGCTAATACTTGGTGGAATAAATATAGTAGTTATTATAATTGTCAAGTTGCTCAAATTATTAATCAAAGTCCCAATCCTTTAGTGATTGGTAATACCGAAAGAATTAGTCGTGTTACTTCGCTCAGTTATTGCCTCAAACCAGAAACTAAAATAATGTTAGTAGATACTGAAGCAAAACTATCAATGCCTCAAGGTTTTAGTGATGTATTTCTGTTTCGACCTTATGATGAATTATTAGCAGCAAATCAAAATAATTCAGAAGTCCAATTTGAATCGGTTTATCCAATCGGATATCTTTGGCAACTCCAAAATAATTAAAAAATTTAATCAATAACATTTATTATTAAAGTTATCTTTATAAATCGCTTCTAAGTTAACATTTATAAAATATTTTTTACTCGGTCAAAGTTTTTATTTAATTTAGCTGATGTTAAATAATCAAATCAATCAATTTTTTTTTACTTCTGATTCAAGATTAACTAGTAAACTTTCTCTTTTTTGGTTGGGTCTTAGTTTAGCTTTTGCTATCTTTTATAGTTGGCTGGCATTGCAACAAGCTTTTAGTAGTGAATATGTAATTCAAGATGATGCACGACAACATATTTTTTGGATGCGTCGTTTTCTCGATTCTGAGTTATTTAATCATGATTTAATTGCTGATTATTTTCAGTCCGTTGCACCTTTTGGTTACACACTTCTTTATCAAACAGTAGCAGCAATAGGAATCGATCCTGTAGTTTTTAGCAAGTTGATTCCTGGAATATTAGGAATAATTACTACAGTTTATTGTTTTGCTGTAACTTTAGAATTATTACCTTTTCCTTTTACTGGTTTTGTAGCTGCTTTATTATTTAATCAAAACCTTTGGATGCAGGATGGATTTATTTCAGGAACGCCGAAAGCTTTTATTTCTCCTTTATTATTAATCTTTTTTTATTATTGGTTGAGGCAATCTCTGTTAGGTATTTGTTTGGCAATTATTTTATTGGGTTTATTTTATCCCTCTTTAGTATTTATTTGTGCGGGTTTTTTATTATTACAATTATGGCGTTTTGAAGGATTTTCTCCTAAGTTATCTAGTCGCAAACAAGACTATTTTTTTTGTTTAACTGGTTTAGCCGTAGCTTTTTTTACTTTACTTCCTTTTGCTATTTCAACTTCCGAATTTAGTCCCACAATTACTGTTACTCAAGCTAGAGAATTACCCGAATTTAATTTTGGTGAAAGGGCTGGTTTTTTTAACGATCGCAATCCTTGGGACTTTTGGTTTAATGGCAGTCGTAGTAGTCTAAGAATTGCTTCGGCTTTGATGCCACCTTTGGCTTATTTGGCTGTATTTCTGCCAATTTTACTTAAGTTTACCAAAACTTTTAGTTTAAGTCAGAAAATTTCTCCAAAAATTCATACTTTACCCCGAATTTTATTGGTTTCTTTAGGGATGTTTTGTGTGGCGCATCTGTTATTATTTACATTTCATCTTCCCAGTCGTTATACTCAACATACTTTAAGAATAGTTGTAATTTTAGCAGCAAGTTTAGCTTTTACTTTAATCTTGCACTATTTATTATCTAAGCCAAATAATCAATTTAAACAAATTAGTAATCTTAAAAAGTTTATTTATTTGGGGATAGCTTTTATTTTGGGAATTGTGTTACTAATCTATCCCTTTTTTGCTAAAAGTTTTGTTTGGACTCGTTATATTTCGGGTAATCCACCAGAACTTTATCACTTTTTAGAACAACAACCCAAAGATATAGTAATTGCTAGTTTGGCGGATGAAGGAAATAATATTCCTAGTTTTGCTCGTCGTTCAATTTTAGTTGGTTCTGAATATGCTATTCCTTATCATTGGGGATATTATCGTCAATTTCGGCAAAGAGCAGTTGATTTAATTAAAGCTCAATATAGTAGTAATCGAGCAGAAGTTAATGCATTTATTCAAAAGTATCAAATTGATTTTTGGCTGATTGAGCGCAATAGTTTTAATCCAGAATATTTAGAAGATAATAAATGGATTAAGCAACATCAACCAGTAGCACAACAAGCAATTAAAAGTTTAGTAGATGGTAGTATTTCTATACTCGAATCTGAGCAAAATAGTTGTGTTGCTTGGCAAGATGAGCGATATATTTTGATTGATACGAATTGTTGGTTAACCACAACAGCTTTAGAAAATATAGATTTTGAATTGATTGTCAAACCCGCTCAAAAACCTGAGCAATTATCTTAATTAGTTTATCAATATCAAGAATAGTAGTTATAGTTTAACTAAAGCCAAAATCTGACTAGCAGCGCGATCGCATACTCCTTCTTCTCCTAATAAAGAACGCATTTGTTGATAATCTTGTTGTAGTTTACGTTGATTTTTTTTATTTAAAAGTAAGTTTAAAACCTCAGTAACAATTGCGGTAGGAGTAGCTTCTTCTTGTTGTAATTCAGGAACAATTTTTTGATTAACTAATAAATTAGTTGGTGACATTAAAGGAATTTTAAACTTAAGTAGACTGCGAGCTATCCAAGCAGTAAAAGGATGAATCCGATACAGCACTACTTGCGGAACATTTAGTAAGGCAATTTCTAAATTAACTGTACCTGATTTAGTAATAGCTAAATCTGCTGCTGCGATCGCTGATAAGGTTTTATTTTTTAATAAGGTTGCCGATAAATTATATTGTTTAACTGCTGCTGCAATTTCTTGCTTATAATCACTTAAAACCACAGGAATTAAGTAATGAACATCAGGTAATTTAGTTTGAATTTCTTGGGCTGCTGTTAAAATTATAGGCAGTAAATATTTTAATTCTTGTTTTCTTGAAGCAGGTAGTAAAGTAATAATTAATTGTTCTGGTTTTATACCTAATAATTCCCTAGCTTTTTGCCGATTGGGTGCAGTTTTGATTCGGTCTAATAAAGGATGACCAACCCACTGAACATCTATTCCTTGGGACTGAAAATAATCAGCTTCCGCAGGAAAAATTGCCAAAATTCGATCTACAATCTTTTCAAGATGTTTGGCATGACCTAACATTGGCACCGCCCAATCTTGAGGAGCAATATAATAAATTATTTTGACATTTGGTAGATTGGCACGGACATATTTCCCGATTACTAAATTAGGTCCAGGATAATCAATTAAAACTAAAATATCTGGAGGATTAGCTTGCAAATATTTTTTAGCACGCTTTTGAACTTTTAAGGTTGGAAGAATAAAAGGTAAAGCTTCCAACAGCCCAATAGAACTAATTTTGGTTGTATCTGATAGTAATGTAGCCCCTGCTGCTGCCATGCGACTACCACCTAAAGCAGTAATTTCTAAAGGAATGTTTTTCACCTTTGCCTGACGTTGAAGAGCATCGATTAACATCGCCCCTTGCAGATCCCCAGAAATTTCTCCCGTACTAATAAAAATACGCATTAATTTTTCGGCGTTATCTAATTTTAGGTATGAATCATACACATATTAAAAAAAATAGACTTTGATTTATCTCCTTTTCCCCTCTTCTCCCATTCTCCCTACCTACCTCAATTGATCTATTCGACTATTAATTTATTTGTGTCCGGGAATTAAACCTCTTCTACCATCAGCAACAGAACCCTGAAGAAAATCTCTTAGATGTCCAATTGCTTCACTTTCAGACAGTAATTCTAGTTTAGCGAGCGCTTTATCCAAAGGAATTCCTTCATGATAGAGTAAACGAAAAGCTTGTTTTAACTTACTAATTTCTGAATTAGGAAAACCCCTTCTTTTCAGTGCCACTAAATTTAGCGATCGCACGCGAGCAGGATTTCCTTCGACTAACATATAAGGAGGAACATCGCGACTAATTCGACTCATCCCCGCCACCATTGCCATCCGTCCAACGTGAACGAATTGATGAATCCCCAAGACACCGCTAATCACTGCCATTGATTCAATTGTGACATGACCAGCCATTGCCACATTATTGGCAATAATGACTTCATTTTCAATTATGCAATTGTGGGCAACATGGGCATAAGCCATTAGGAGATTATCATTACCGAGGATAGTTGCTTCATCTTCCTCCGTAGCCCGATTAATGGTAACATATTCGCGGATTCGATTGCGATCGCCAATAATAACCTTACTTTTTGCCCCTTGATATTTTAAATCTTGAGGTTCTAAACCAATTGCAGCCCCTGGAAAAATTTGATTGTTTTTACCGATTTCGGTTGGTCCTTCGATAATTGCATGAGAACCAACCACAGTATTCGCCCCAATTTTAACCTCAGCCCCAATTACAGCATAGGGCTTAACCTGAACTGTGGAATCTAGTTCAGCTTTGGGGTCAATTACAGCAGTAGGATGAATTAAGCCACTCAAGAGAGTAATCAATTTTATTAAGAAAAATTACAGCTAACAGCTTACAGGAGAAAAGATTAATCAATCAAGGAAAACATCATTTCCCCTTGAACCGCAAGTTGACCGTCTACTTCTCCTCTTCCCTGCATTTTGGCAATACGATTCTGTTTGAAGGATAAAAGTTCCACAGTCATGATTAATTGATCTCCAGGAATAACTGGACGACGAAAACGCACCTTATCAATTCCCGCAAAAGCAAAGAATTTACCCTCCATGCCTGGTAATTGTACTAAAACTATTCCTCCTACCTGTGCCATCGCTTCTACCATTAAAACCCCAGGCATCAAAGGACGACTAGGAATGTGTCCAGGAAAATAAGGTTCATTAAAAGTAACATTTTTTAGTCCTACTGCTTTTTGACCAGGTACATACTCAAGAATACGGTCAACCAAAGCAAAAGGATAACGATGGGGTAATAACTGATGAATTTCTTCAATTGTCAAAGTTGTTGACGTAGAAACTGATTGATTATCGGCGGTAACAGTTGTCATTACTAATTTCAAAACGAGTTTAATTGATTAAGATCGGCTAAAGTTCTTGCCAGTTGAATATGTAGCTTATGACTAGCTTTATAGGCAAGAAAATGAGCTTGAGGAAATCTGCCCAGTAAACTCAGATCTCCTACTAAATCTAATAGTTTATGACGGGCTGGTTCATTCGTAAATCTTAATGGTGGATTGAGCCACCCTGACTTACTACAAACCAAAGCATTTTCTAAACTACCACCTTGAATTAGACCAGCTTGTTGCAGATGTTCGATCTGTTCTGCCAAACCAAAAGTCCTAGCAGGGGCTACTTCTTCGGCAAAATTTCCCTCTTGGCAACTCCAACTATGCCATTGATTAGCGATCGCTTTATAAGGAAAATCAATGCCATAAGTAAAACGAGTTTCTGGACTAGGCAAGGCAGCAACAAAAGCATCCCCTTCCTGAATCCACACGGGTTGTTTGAGTACCCAAGGAGAAGAATCAGAAACAGAAGAGACAATACCTACACTAGCGATCGCTTTTGTCCATAACTTTGCCGAACCATCTAATAAAGGAACTTCTGCCCCATCAATTTCGATACAAGCATCATCTACCCCACTGGCTGCTAAAGAAGCTAGTAAATGCTCAACCGTTCTTACTTTAGCTTCTCCTTGAGCCAATTCAGTAGAAAGAGTTGTGTGGCTAACGGTTTGAACTGTAGCTGGAATTCTGGGCTGATTGGGTAAATCAACCCTGACAAAATATCGTCCCTGGCTAGATTCATCAGGAATAACTTTCACAGTTGTAGTTTCACCAGAATGCAAACCTACTCCTGACAATTCAAAAGCTTTTTTTAATGTATTACCCATTGATTAAGTAAAAAGTAACAAGTAAAAAGTAACAAGGCAGGAGGCAGAAAATTGAAAATTTCGTTACCTATTACCTATTACTTAATACTTCCTGGTAACTGGTAACTGATTAAAACCTTTCCCCAATCCCAAAATGAATCCGATTATCTCCTTCATCATTAATGGCATAATCAACCCGAATTTGACCGAGAGGAGATTGAACCCGAACACCAGCACCATAACCAAAACCGCTGCCAGGCAAATCTCTAACTTTTGAAGGTTCGCCAGGAACAGCATCATCTGAACCAAGAGTAGTACCATAATCTAAAAATAAAGCACCGCCAACAATCGAAAAAATTGGAAAACGGTATTCTGCTGTCGCTTGTACATAACTGCGTCCGCTACCAACTTCCCCCTCAGCATAACCTCGTACCGAATTACTACCACCAAGGACAAAAGCCTCATAAGGAGGTAAATCTCCTAGTACTGTTCCTGCTTGAACATTAAAAGCTAGAGCTTGGGGCCCTTCGCTAAAACTAATAAAATCTATCGGAATATAATAACTGTAACTACCTCTAATCCGATTCAAGAAAATACTACCAGAACCAATCGGTATAGTTTGTTCGACTCCCAATCGCAACAAAGAACCTTTAGTAGGTTGTAAAGCATTATTACGGCGATCGCGTGTAGCTCCAAAACGAAGAGTAAAAAGATCGTCTTCCCCAGTATCACTAAAAGCTAAATTCTGGCTGCCATCTTCTGCCCTAGATAGAGGCGAAACTTCCCCATCAGCATTTTCGATCTGAACACGTTGATATTGAAACCCAGTTGATAAAGTCCAATCTGCTTTCTTAAAAGGATCTCTAGAAAGAGGACGCGAAAAATTAATTCCTCCTCCAGTACGTACAATTCTGGGACTATCATCTTCATTAGCAGTACGAATATCATTATCATCGCCATCAAATACTAGAGAAATGGAGCGACGACGAAAAGCATTTACTGTATAAGAAGTACGGAAAGGATCTCCTCCAATCCAAGGATCTGTAAAACTCAAATCAAACAGTAATTCCCTTTCACCCAATTGTACTTCTGCACCAAGGGTTTGATTATTCCCACCCAGATTTTTTTGTTGATAACTAACTGTACCAAATAAACCACTAGAAGAACTAAAACCAGCCCCTGCTGCTACTGAACCCGTATTACTTTCAACTACATCAACATTAACTACAACTTTCCGAGGATCTTCTCCTGGACTAAAAGAAAAACGAGCATCTTCAAAAATACCCAAGCCAAACACTCGTTGTAAATCTCTTTGTGCGGTATCCCGCTTGAAGACATCTCCAGGTTCTAGTTCAATTTCGCGAGTAATAATAAAATCGCGAGTTTTCCCATCGATTGGTTCGTCTTCTTCATCAAAATATCTTACTTGAATATCTTCGATAACCCCTTCAGCTACTACCAAAGTGACTGTTCCATCGGGAGAAACTTGCGGTGCGCCAACCACCTGAGCTAGTTCATAACCATTTTGGGTATACCATTGATTTAATTGCTTAATCCCGTTTTGCAAATCTCTGAGATTGAGAATTTTACCGTAGTTATTACCAAAGATTTTATCTACTTGTTCTGGTGGTAACACTCGATTACCTTCTGGGGGAACAGTTTCAATTACTACTTGATTGAGAATCGGATTAGATTGAACGGCAAAAGTAATTCTAACCCCCAAAGGTGTATCTTCTGGGGTTACTTGTACGTCTTGAAAAAATCCTGTCGCATAAACTGCATTAACATCTTCTTGTAGTTGAGAGCGAGTAGTAGTTCTTCCTGGTTGAGTATTAATCGTTTCGTAAACAATATCTTCTAGTTCATCATCAGCACCTACTACTAAGACTTCAGCTACTAACACGCGAGGTTCTGGTGCTTGTGCTGGTTCTTCTTCGGTATCATTCGGTTGAGTTTGGTTTGGAGGCGTTGGTTGAGTTTCGGTTGGAGGTGTTTGATTCTCTATCTGAGGAGGTTGCTGTTCAGAATCAGGTAAATTTGAAGGCTGGCCATTATCAAGTGGGATTTCAAGTTGAGGAGATTGATTATCGGGAAAATCAGCCTGAGCAAGATAATTAGCCTTTTTTGTGGAGAGAATAACTTTTGGCTTCAGTGGTTTGTTGAGAATGGGAATTTTTGCTTGATGTTCGCTTTGATTAATTACGGAATTTGGCATAATTTCCCCTCTAGCAGATAAAGGCAAACTTAGAGAATAAGAGGTTGCCATGAGAATTGCTAAAGCAGGAGACAAACTAAAGTTTCTTGGTTTTTCTATCACTTCCACACACCCAATTGAGCGATCAATAATGTAGCAGTTTTTATCTTGGGTTAACTCACAATCTTGGCTTGGTTTGCTTATATCTCTAGCTAAACATTTACTAATATTTTTGTTTGAGTGTGTTCTTACAACTTAAATGTAAGGTTTAGCGTGAGACTTAATCCAAGATCTGAGATAACCAATTTTACCCAAATGATTCCACTGGAAATTGTGAATTTCCTGTTTGTTCACAGACTACATTTTTAGGTCATAAAAGAAAAAAAAACAGTAAAAGAGAAAAATCTATACTAAAAGATCAGCTAAGATTAACTGATTTTTTACTGCTGATGAGTTGATTGTCGGATTTGTTCGAGTTGAGCTAAAACTCTCGCTTGTACTTTTTGATAAGCAGATTCTATTTGTCCCAAATCTTTCCGAAAACGGTCTTTATCCATTACTCTGGCTTGAGGATCAGTTTCTTTTTGATCCCAAAGACGACAAGTATCAGGGCTAATTTCGTCAGCTAAAAGAATTTTTTGCTCCCCGTCACGACCAAATTCCAATTTAAAATCTACCAAGGTAATTTCACAACGATTAAAAAAATCTTGGAGGTAGTGATTAATTTTTAACGCCATCTCCTTAATTGCTTGTAGTTGTTCCTGATTTACAATTTCTAACAAAAAAATGCGATCGCTTGTTAATAAAGGATCTCCTAATTCGTCGTTTTTGAGATAAAACTCTACTAAAGGAAAGGGTAAAACTTGACCTTCTGGTAATCCTGTTTGACGACAAAGACTACCAGCAGCAATATTTCTAACTACTACCTCAAGCGGTATAATTTTAACCGCCTTGACTCGCATTTGATTGGGTGCTGGATTATCGATGTAATGAGTTGGAATACCAAGCGACTCTAACCACTCAAACAAAACTGCTGCTATATTACAGTTAATTTCTCCTTTGCCGTAAATCTGTCCTTTTTTCTGTGCATTAAACGCAGTAGCATCATCTTTATAAACACTCAGCAGTATTTGAGGATTTTCTGTTTGATAGAGAATTTTGGCTTTGCCTTCGTAAAGTTTTTCTTGCTGCAACATAGTTTTGTACTTTATTTGACATTTTGATTTAGCAAAATCTGTCTGAACCAGGAACTAGGGTCGACGCAGGCACCGCCGAGACGCTCCGCGTAGAGGAGCAACGGCGGTGTACCGTCGACTTTGTTTTAATCTTCGCTTAACCATAGGTTAAGAAAAAGTTAACATGACATTAGAGGGAGCAAATAATATACTCATTAGGGAAACTGATTTTTTGCCGATGCATTTTAGGTCAATAAGCATTATAAGTAAATGTAGAACGCTACAGTTTCGGTAACCAAAAATCATCCATCTAAATTAGGTAATTGTCATAATTAAAAAGTTACTGTATCAGAAGTTAATAAAAACAAATTTACTTACTATAGGAAATTAACAATGGTAGATCATAACGATAAATATAATTTTCTTTATCCTCGCACTTCATATCACGGTAAAGTTCAACCTGAAAATCTGGTTTTTAACGCGAATTTGCAAGAATTTGCCCATAAAGTGAGCTATATTTGCAATTTAGAAACTGGAGGCAAGCTACCTTCTGAAGAAGCTTACAAACAAATTAAATCTTTGTGGAAACAACTCAAACGCAGTAAAAAAGAATTAGGCATCGGCAAAAAACCGTTTGAGCAAGACCAAGAATTAGAGTAAAACTTAATTGGTCATTGGTCATTAGTCCAAGAAGGCAGTCCGCAGGAGGCATCCGCGCAGGAGTAACAAAGGACAAAAGACAAAGGACAAAAGACAAAAGACAAAAGACAAAAGACAAAGGACAAAAGACAAAAGACAAAAGACAAAGGACAAAATTAATGTCTCGCTCAAAAGCTTTGCAATATTATATTATTGCTCGTTTGTTGTTAGCTCCTTTAATGCTGTGGACAATTACTACAGTCGTTTTTCTACTCTTAAGAGCAACTCCAGGAGATCCTGCCGATGCGATTTTAGGTACTCGCGCTCCTGAGTCAGCTAAAGCAGCTTTAAGAGAACAATTAGGGTTAACTGCTCCTCTCCCAATTCAATACGCTCATTATTTGGGCGATTTACTTCAGTTTAATCTCGGAACTTCTCTTACCAGTCGCGGTTTATTGGTTTGGGATGTGATTAGGGAGTATTTCCCAGCCACAGTAGAACTTGCTTGTTTTAGTATGGCAGTAGCCTTAATCGTTGGAGTTGGGATTGGAATTATCTCCGCTTCTTTTCCGCGTACGGGTTGGGATGTGGGCGGAAGATTATTTGGCATTATTACCTATTCCCTTCCTTTGTTTTGGGTAGGGATGATTTTACAGTTAATTTTCTCCGTACAATTAGGTTGGTTTCCTTTAGGAACTCGTTTTCCTGTCAACGCTGCCGTTCCACCTACTATAACCGGTTTGTATACCATAGATAGTATTTTGACAGGTAATTTTGGGATGCTTTTAACTGCTTTACATTATCTGGCATTACCCTGTTTTACTTTAGGTATTCTTCTCAGTGGGATTTTTGAGCGAATTGTCCGAGTTAATTTGAAGCAAACGTTACAAGCAGATTATGTCGAAGCTGCTAGAGCGCGAGGCATACCAGAAAAAACAATTTTATTCTCTCATGCGTTTAAAAATGCTCTGATTCCTGTAATTACTGTATTGGGTTTGACTTTTGCAGCTTTACTTGGTGGTGCAGTTTTGACTGAGGTGACTTTTTCTTGGCCCGGACTTGGTAATCGTCTTTATGAAGCAATTTCTCTACGAGATTATCCAACCGTTCAAGGAATTATGGTATTTTTTGGAGTCATTGTCACAATTGCTAGCATTTGCATTGATTTAATTAATGCTTATATCGATCCTCGGATTCGCTACTAAAATCAAACAGATTTTTTGTTAACAAATTTTTATAAAAAAAAGCACAATAGAGGATAATGATGGTTTATAGGTACATTGCCGACGAATTTAAAGTATACTATGCCCAAAACTGAGCGCAGAATATTTTTATTAGATTTTGAAAAGCCTCTTTGTGAATTAGAATCAAGAATCGCTCAGATTCGTGAACTAGCAGCAGAAAACCAAGTCGATGTCTCCGAAGAAATTGCTCAACTAGAAGCTAGAGCAGAACAACTGCGCAAAGAAATTTTTAGCACTCTCACCCCAGCACAGAGATTGCAATTAGCCCGTCATCCTCGTCGTCCCAGTACTTTAGATTATATTCAGGCAATTACTGATGAATGGCTGGAGTTACATGGCGATCGCTCTGGTTCGGACGATCCAGCTTTAATTGGTGGTGTAGCTCGCCTCAATGGTAGACCTGTAGTTATGTTAGGACATCAAAAAGGCAGAGATACCAAAGATAATATTATCCGTAATTTTGGGATGGCTTCCCCTGGAGGTTATCGTAAAGCGATCCGTTTAATGGAACACGCCAATAAATTTAAAATGCCGATTTTGACTTTTATTGATACTCCTGGTGCTAACCCTGGTGTTGAAGGAGAAAGACTAGGACAGGGAGAAGCGATCGCTTATAATCTGAGAGAAATGTTTAGATTTGATGTGCCAATTATTTGTACTGTAATTGGGGAAGGTGGTTCAGGTGGTGCTTTGGGTATTGGGGTCGCTGACCGTTTGTTGATGTTTGAACACTCAGTTTACACTGTTGCTAGTCCTGAAGCTTGTGCTGCTATTCTCTGGAAAGATGCTAAAAAAGCTGATCAAGCTGCCTCTGCTTTAAAAATTACCTCTTGGGATTTACAAGAATTAGGTTTAATCGATCAGATTTTACCAGAACCGACTAGTGGAGCGCACGCCGAACCTTTAGAAGCAGCAGCAACCCTCAAACAAGCTTTGTGGGAAAACCTCGAACAGCTATCAGAAATGACCACAGAACAGAGAAAAGAATTACGATATCAAAAATTTCGTCAAATGGGAAAATTTGAAGAAGTTCACCACTAGGAATGTTGCTGAGAGCGAAATTATAAAAATACTATTAATTTAAAAATCTGAGAGTGTTATAATAACTGAGGCAACAAATTGTAACAATTTCTTAAAAAAAACTGGTTGCTCTAATTGGTTTTTGCCAATTATCGTTCAGCCTATCTTAGTCAAAATAACAGTCTTGGTGGAAGACAAAGTCAACCAATTTGAACACAGGCTTATCTTATCAACACGGCGATTCTATATGCCGAGGTTCATTCGGTCTATCTCGCCGTCAAGTATCTCTCAGCGATGGCACTCGCTCAGTTGCCATCAAAGAAATAGTGATAGTTAAGGAAAAAGCAAAGCTCTCAACCTCTATCACAGATTTTTCCTGAGAAACGATCCACCAAAAGTAACATTTATTAACCAAGATGAGTATCTCTGATGAATCCACCCCCAAATCAACTGCGAGCAATTTTAACAGGAGCTAGTAGTGGTATTGGTAAGGCGACTGCTCTTGCCTTTGCTAAAGCTGGGATTAATCTTGCTTTAGTCAGTCGTTCTCTAGATAAGCTGGAAGCAGTAGCTGAAGCTGTCAGAGCAGTTGGGGTAGAAGCTCAAGTTTATCAATTAGATCTAGCTCAAGTTGACATTGTTCAAGCCAAGCTCAAAGCGATCGCAGAAGAATTTGGACCAATCGATTTTCTCATTAACAATGCGGGAATTGGATATACCAATTTACTAAGCCAAACTCCTTTAGCTGATTGGCAACAAGTGCTCAATTTAAATTTGACCAGTGTTTTCCAATGTATCCAAGGAGTTTTGCCTCAGATGCGCCAACGTCATCAAGGCACAATTATCAATGTCGCTTCCGTTGCTGCTCATCATGCTTTTCCAGAATGGGGAGCTTATAGTGTCAGCAAAGCAGGCATCATTGCCTTGAGCAAAACTTTAGCTGTAGAAGAAAGAGCTAACGGCATTCGAGTTATGACAATTTCTCCTGGTGCTGTCAATACTCCGATCTGGGATACAGACACAGTACAGGCAGATTTTAATCGAGAAGCAATGTTAACACCAGAGCTTGTCGCTCAGTCGATTCTTCATGCTGCTTTACTACCACCACAGGCAACCATTGAGGAAATAACAATCATGCCAAGTGGTGGAGCTTTGTAAGCTTTCCAAAGTCATCGACCTATACCTATCAAGAGATACGAGTTTTACTTACATTTATTTAACTATGACAACAGCTTCTTCTAACGGTTCTAATCGCTCTAAATCTATCAACATTAATAGTTCTAATGGTCTTCATTCTAGTTTGATAGAACAAGTTTCTAGTAGACCAGATCGTAACACTCACAATGGTCAGCAAGCACAAATTCATGCAGCATCCGAACAAGCTAAAGAGCAAATGATGGATGCTGTTAGAGTTATATTGGAGTCTGTGGGTGAAGATCCAGAGCGTGAAGGACTGCTGAAAACGCCTAAAAGAGTAGCAGAAGCAATGCAGTTTCTGACTCAAGGTTATAATCAATCCTTAGAAAAGATTGTCAATGGTGCGATCTTTGATGAAGGTCATAATGAGATGGTGTTGGTTAGAGATATTAGTTTCTTTAGCCTTTGCGAACATCATATGTTGCCATTTATGGGAAGAGCGCACGTTGCTTATATTCCCAATCAAAAAGTAGTTGGTTTAAGTAAACTAGCTCGGATTGTCGAAATGTATGCTCGTCGTTTACAAGTTCAAGAACGTCTTACCCGTCAGATTGCTGAAGCGATTCAAGAGGTATTAGAACCTCAAGGAGTTGCTGTTGTCATGGAAGCAACCCATATGTGTATGGTGATGCGTGGTGTAGAAAAACCTGGTTCTTGGACAGTCACTAGCGCGATGTTGGGTGTGTTTCAAGACGAGCAAAAAACTCGCGATGAATTTTTGAATCTAATTCGTCATCAACCTAGTTTCATGTAATTTTAAATAAAAAAAATCTGTGCGGGGTCTTTGATTCAATTTGAATTTTTAAAGACCCCGCATTTTGATATTATTCTATTAATTTTACTTTTTAGGTTTTTCAAAATTATTATTGTTATTAACAAAATCTTTGGTAAAAGCCTTCATGTTCAGCTTGAGCGTACCAATTTATCCCATAAGTAATTTGGTCTAATTTTTCTGAACTATCAGAATTGTTTTCTATGGTATTTTGAGATTTATCATTACTACAAGCTGTGACCTCGGCGCAGAGCGATCGCACTACTAGCTAAAATCAAACTACTATAACGGATAAAGCGACCACGACTAATTGATTTCATCTAAACAAGTCAACCAGAAGAACAAAACTTATTTAAGAAATATAGGATTATTCTCAGCCTGACGGAATTATTTATCTCTGCATTCCTATTCACAAATCAGTTTGAGAATCTTTTCAGCTTATTCGTCATATTATCATTTGATTATATAATAAAGATATAAACTTCTGCTAATCACTTATAACAGACTCATTTTTATAGAAGGAATCTTAATGACTGACATTAATTGGATTGCAGCTTTAATTGGGGGGATGTTGATTGGTTTGAGTGCAACTATTCTCCTAGCTTTTGATGGTCGCATTGCTGGCATCAGTGGCATTGTTAACGGTGCGATGGAATTTACTGAAGGAGAAAATTGGCGATCGCTTTTTTTGGTTGGGATGTTGGTAGGGGGTTTAGTTTATGAATATTTACTTGCCTCTGAACCTACACCAACCTCTTCTTTTGCACCTTGGTCGATGATTTTGGGGGGGTTGCTAGTTGGTTTTGGTACAAGAATGGGTAACGGATGTACCAGTGGTCATGGTGTCTGTGGCTTGGGCAGATTATCCTTTCGTTCTTTGATTGCCGTAATTACTTTCATGATAACTGCCATCATTACGGTGTTTATCACAAGGCATATCTTAATGTTCTAAACCAAGCTTTTGTTAATGTTTATTTTTCCAAACAGAAATAAAAATGAAACAGAATTTAATTGCTTTACTTTCAGGAATTTTATTCGGTCTTGGTTTAAGTTTATCCCAGATGATTGATCGCGATCGCGTGTTAGGATTTTTGGATGTTAAAGGAGATTGGGATCCGACACTTTTATTTGTTTTGGGTGGTGCGGTTGGAGTGACAATCATTGCTTTTCGCTTTGTGTTGCGTTTACCTCAGCCAATTTTCGGGGACAAGTTTTATTTACCCACCAAGAAGGACATTGACCGACGATTAATTATTGGTGCTGCTATTTTTGGGATTGGTTGGGGTATTGCTGGATATTGTCCAGGTCCTGGTATTACGGCTTTAGTATTAGGAATTTGGAATCCAGTTTTGTTTATGATTGCTTTTATAATTGGTTCACTTGCCTATCGATGGTATGAGGGTTTGTCGCTCAAAAAAAATTCTTTTAAAAGGCAGATAATCAAGTAAGTAAATCAAAAATCAAAAGAATTCAATTTAGTTTTGGTCATGGTTCTAGTTTTTGGAATTATGCAAATTAAATGTTGCTAATCAGATTGGGTAATTTTTTATTTAGTATTGGTGAATGCGTAATGCAACTACGTAGTACTTGTTATTATTAAATTAAAAAAATACTTTTTATCAAACCCAAAGCCTTAAATAAATTTTTATTAGTTAAAAAATAATCACTATTGGTCGAAATGTCTACATCTTCTCTCTATGAAACCGATTTTTATGCTTGGACTCAAGAGCAGGTCGATTTACTTAAAACTCAGCAGTGGGAACGAGTAGACGCAGCTAATTTAATTGAGGAAATTGAGACTTTGGGCAGAAAAGAACGCCAAGAATTGCGAAATCGCTTGGGAGTTTTGTTAGGGCATTTATTGAAATGGCAATTTCAAGCTGAAAAGCGTACCAGTAGTTGGTTAAGTACTATTCGAGAACAACGTGTCCAAATCCGATTACTTTTAGAGGATAGCCCAAGTTTAAAGCCATATCTAAAAGAGATTTTTCTTGCTGCCTATGAACTTGGTTTAGCTTTGGCAATTCGAGAAACTCAGTTAGGTGAAAGAGTTTTTCCAGAAGAATGTCCCTATTCTCCAGAAGATATTATGAATTCTGAGTTTTTACCAGAACCTAATCTGTTTGAGTCTGACGAAGAGTAGTTATTTTAAACTTTAATTATACTTGCGATCGCTTGTTAAAAAAAAAACACGGGTTAAATGGTAGTTTGATGATAAAATTACTAATTTAAAATGCGATTTCTTTTACCTTGATTGCAATCGACACATAAACTTTGAAGATTATTAATGTGATTACTTCCACCTTTGGAAAAAGGGATTATATGATCTATTTGTAATTCGGTCTGCCTTGAAGTACGTCCACAAAAAACACAGCGATAATTATCTCTTGCGAAAACCTCAACCCGAACAGATTTAGATATATACCTAGTTCGTTGTTGCGTAACTTTTTTCTGTGTTTTCCGATTTAGTTGGGAGTTATTAACTTCGTTAATAAATTCTCTAATAGTTCCCCTGACTAATTTTTGCAGGGGATTAGGTTTCTTAGCCATTACCAATCAAATAATGCAGATTTAACACCGTAAACTGCTAATCCTAATACTACTCCTGTTACTATGACTGGTGTAGCTTCAATTGCGATCGCTGTACCAGCTACGGCTAAACCCATTCCTCCTACAGTTTCTGCTACTGCTGCACCCACTACTGCACCTGTAGCTGCAAAAAATAATATTTCCATTTTTTTTACTGTCTTAAGTCCTAAGTAATTGTATGTTACAACGACTTAATATCTTGATATATAAAAATTTAGTTTCAAAATTGTAAAATAAAACCTAATTAATACAATAAAGCAGCATTTGCGATCACAGCCACAAAAATCAGTAAATATAAAGAAAATAGACCAATTAAAGGCACAAACCCCATTACTGTAGCCAAAGCATTCCAAATGAACTTTTTGAGCTATTTCAATGATCGCCTACTTGCTAAATCAGTAAATTGCAAAATAGTTATATAATATTTTAGTTTATGAAATTCAAATTTTAGTAATTATTGATGATTTAATGCTTCCTTTCTTAGCGAGACGGCTTTACGCTTCTTCAAAAGCGAGATTATCAATCTACCTCAGCTTAAAACTTAGTTAAGCTGGCATCAACACAACGTTTATCAAGACATTAACTTATAAAATATCCATGCTAAAAACTTAAATTAAAATGGAAGTCAATAAATTTCTCCAAAAATACAACGCAGGCGAAAGAGCTTTTCCAAAAATCAATTTACAGGAAGCCGAATTAATTAAACTCAACCTCAGTAGAATAGATTTAACCGCAGCAGATTTACGACAAGCACGACTAGGAAGGACGAATTTAAGTCATGCTTGCCTACGAGAAGCGGACTTAAGCGAGTCAATTCTTTGGGGGACAGATTTAACTAAAGCAGACTTGAAACGAGTATTGTTAAGAGAAGCCGATCTTAGTGGTGCAATTTTGACTAAAGCTAATTTAAAAGGAGCAAATCTGATTAAAGCCATCTTAAAAGGAGCAAATCTTAGTGGAATTAAACTTAGTCATGCCCTCATGTTTGAAGTAGACTTGCGCCCTGCTTCCGATTATCGCACTAATCTCGCTCAAGCAGATTTGAGTCATGCTGATCTTAGCTACGCCAATTTGAGTAAAGCGATTTTATATCAAGCTAACTTAGATGGAGCTAAATTCTGTCGAGCAAATTTGAGTGCAGGTATCACAGAAAGTTCTTTAGCTACTGATTTATCAGAAGCTAGCTTACGAGGTGCCGATCTTAGTTATGCAGATTTGCATGGTGCAATTTTATCTAAAGCCGATTTGCGAGGTGCAGACTTAACAGGAACAAATCTTGATCATGCCGATTTAACAGAAGCAATTATGCCTGATGGTAGTGTTTACCGCACTCTTTAAAATATTTTTTTCAGGAATTTTAACGGTAGAAAATGGAACTTTACTACATTCCCACTACAAGAGCCGGTATAGATATTTATTCAACAGTTCTAGTCAACTGAGTTACTTTAATTGTGGTTGCCACAGCCATTGCCATTACCCAAGGTGCTGTTCCAAATAATTGAACTAGAGTAACACAGATAATAGCTGCGATCGCGTTTCCACCAATTACATTACGTGGTTGAGCTAAATGTAAATATTTAATTAAACTGGAGATGATTAGCTTTTTTGGTTGAATTCGCTCTCGAGGTACAAGCGTGTTAAACTGAAAAGGCTGTCTAAATTCGCACATTCAGGATTTCGGGTGTTTTCATAACCAGGAAATCCACCTGAATGGAGGATCAACCCGAAAGGAGAAAAATTAAAATATGCCAGTTGTATCGCTCGCAGAATTGTTAGAATCTGGGGTTCACTTCGGTCATCAAACCCGTCGTTGGAATCCCAAAATGTCCACCTACATTTATACTGCTCGTAACGGTGTTCATATTATTGATTTGGTGCAAACTGCCCAATTGATTGAAGAAGCTTATGAATACATGCGTTCTTCTTCTGAACAAGGTAAAAGAGTTTTATTTGTAGGAACCAAACGCCAAGCAGCAGGAATCATTGCCCAAGAAGCAAGCCGTTGTGGAGCCTATTATGTTAATCAACGTTGGTTAGGCGGAATGCTGACTAACTGGGAAACCATCAGAACTAGAGTAGAAAGACTCAAAGAATTAGAGCGACTAGAAGAAACTGGCGCACTTGATAAAAGACCCAAAAAAGAAGCTTCTGTTTTGCGCCGTGAGTTAAGTAAACTCCAAAAATATCTCAGCGGAATCAAAATGATGCGGAAAGTTCCTGATATCGTCGTGATTATCGACCAAAAACGAGAACACAACGCAATTTCCGAATGCCAAAAATTAGGCATCCCCATCGTATCTATTCTCGATACCAACTGCGATCCTGAGCTAGTTGATATTCCTATACCTGCTAACGATGACGCTATTCGTTCGATTAAACTCATTATTGGCAAACTAGCTGATGCCATTTACGAAGGTCGTCATGGTCAATTAGATACGTCTGAAGAAGATTACGAAGAGTTTGAAGAAGGCATGGATGGTGAAGATTATCCTGATGCCGAATACGACGAAGAGTACGAAGAAGAATACGAAGGAGACGAGGGCGAAGAAGAATAAATAGCTCTCGGCACAATCATCTCAGGGCAACCCTTGAGTTGCCCCTCATTAATAATAGAAAATTAACTTGTAACCATTGTTGAGAAATAGGTACTAATAAAAATGGCGCAAATATCGGCACAACTAGTCAAAGAACTCCGTGAAAAAACAGGTGCGGGGATGATGGACTGCAAAAAAGCCCTGGCTGAAACCGATGGCGATATGACTAAAGCAGTTGAATGGTTACGCCAAAAAGGAATTACTGCTGCCGGCAAAAAACAAGGTCGTGTAGCTGCTGAAGGTTTGGTAGACAGCTATATTCATACTGGCGGAAGAATTGGGGTTTTAGTAGAAGTTAATTGCGAAACTGATTTTGTCGCCCGTGGTGATGATTTTAAAGAATTAGTACGCAATATTGCCATGCAGATTGCTGCTTGTCCCAATGTTGACTACGTCAGAGTAGAAGACATTCCTGAAGAGGTAGCTGCCAAAGAAAAAGAAATTGAAATGGGTAGAGATGACCTTGCAGGTAAGCCAGATAACATCAAAGAAAAAATCGTCCAAGGCAGAATTGAAAAACGCTTGAAAGAAATGTCTTTGCTACCTCAACCTTATGTTAAAGACCAAAGTATCACTATCGAAGAATTAGTGACTCAAAGTGTGGCTAAACTTGGTGAAAATATCCAAATACGTCGTTTTGTTCGATTTGTTTTAGGGGAAGGCATTGAAAAACAAGAATCTAACTTTGCTGAAGAAGTAGCTGCTCAAACTGGTCAAAAATAGATTCTCAATCAAAAGCAAAAGTAACAGGTTAAAAAAATAGCTTCAAGTTAACTTTTGCTGGACTTATTTTTCCAAAAGACGGGGCTTTGTAAGAGCAGAAATTTAATCTTCAAAGAATAGTGAAGGTTTGCTCTTTATCATTGCCCTTTCTCTATTAAAAGTTGACTTAACGAGTCTTTTTTTTTTTCAAGCTATACTCAATTTTTATTCAAGACAAATTTTGTTCACTCTCGACTGTTAACTTTGTACGGGTGGTTTTAGCTTGCGTAGGAGCAATTCAAGAATTCTCCCGATAGTTCAGCACAACCCTTAACTGATAACTGCTAACTGATATGAGTTATATTCAGCAAATTAAACAAGATTTAGAGACTTTGGAACAAATTGTAACTGAAGTATCTGAGGAACTTCAGCAATTATATGCGAATTACCTCGATGTTTTAGGCAACTCTACTCAAAAGCAACTGATATTAGCAAGTTATCAGATTTGTACGCAAATTTATCCAGAATCTTTTTTACGGCTATCTTTAAGTCAGCGTCAGAAATTACAACAAAATTTGAGAAAACTGGGGAAAGACATTAAATCAAAATTACTTAATCATTTGCAAGCTTCTCAATCGCCTCAAAAAGATAAAGAAGCAGAAAATTTAAATTTGGTTGAGGCAATGATTAAAAATTTACCTTTCGTTGAAATCTCAAAAGATGAAGAAAATGATGAACATTTAGAGTTAAATTTAGATACCGCTACCAGCGAGACATGGCAAGAATCTTCAACAGAAACAACAAATCAAAACCAAGAAGAAACTGATGTTTCATTACCTGAAGAGAAAACAGAATTAAAAGAACCTCCCAAGCTCGAACTTAATAATCCCTATAATTTAATTCTTTGGCAACAACAAGTTGAAAAAGCAATTAAACAGAGTTTGGATGAGGTTTCTAGAGAAGCTAATAAATGCTTGCAAGAAGCAAATATTATTCCTAGTCGTTTGCCTACTAAAATTATGGATGTAGCTATTGGTGCAGAAGAGGCTACTGGAGGCGGTAATAAAGTTCATCATCTTCCTAACGTACTTAATATAGTTGTAGAAACAGAAAAAGACAAAAAATCATCCCAAGCAAATATTACTCAAATTAGTTTGTTACGTTTACGTTTATCAGAAATTGAATTTGCTGATTCTCTGTTAAATATTGAACGAGGTAAGATTCGTAATTTACTGAAGAAAGTTCACAAATTAAAACAGCAGTATCAAGCTAAACAACGAGAATATGCTAGTGCGGAAGCAGAAGCAGCTTGGCGTTCAAGTTGGTATGAAGAATAAATCAATTGTGTGCGATAGAAATGATAGATGCAAAGCCCAATTGGATTAGATTACAAAAGGCTCTTACTGTAGAAGCAGAACGAGATTACCCTGACTTAATGGGGAATGAGTATCGTTTTAGTGAGTTTCTCTCTCTTAGTTTTGGGAAACCACCCAGTAATTTACCAGTTGGAGAACGTCGCCGTTGGCAAGAAATGGCGATGAGATTTGCGGTTTATCCTCAATTAGAGCGTAGCGAAAGAAAGCTTTTAGTTGCAGATGCGCGGAATTTTCTCTCTCAACAACAAAAACTCAGCGAAACGCCTAGTGAACCACCCGAACCTAAAATACCGCGTACTAAAACTTTAGTTAGTAGTACAACTAAATCTTATGCTCGTTCGGCTACAAGTTTAGAACAGCCTCTCAGTCAGGTAATTGAAATTGGGCGGAACAGTCGTTATTTAGAACGGTTAGGATTAGCTACAGTTAGGGATTTATTGTTTTATTATCCTCGCAACCATCTCGATTATGCCCGTCAAGTAACCATTGCTCATCTCGTACCAGGGGAAACTGTAACTATCATCGGGACAGTGAAAAGTTGTAAATGTTTTACCAGTCCGAAAAAGAAACAGCTAACTATTTTTGAGTTAGTCATACAAGATTTAACAGGAAAGATTCGACTCAATCATTTTTTAACGGGTAATCATTATAGTAGTCGTGCCTGGCAAGAAAGATATAAACGTCAATATCCGATTGGTTCAGTTGTCGCTGCTTCAGGTTTGGTTAAACAACAAAAATACGGTTTTACCCTAGAAAAACCAGAAATAGAAGTCTTAGATAGTCATGGTGATAGTATCGAATCAATTAAAATTGGGCGAATTTTACCAGTTTATTCCTTGACTGAAGGAGTCCCAGCCGATAGCGTCAGAAAAGCAGTCATTGCTACCTTACCTGTAGCCAAACAAATCAAAGATCCTCTTCCTGCAACTATACGTAAACAATATGGTTTAATTAAACTAAAAGATGCGATCGCAAATATTCATTTTCCTGACAATCGAGAAATTTTAGCTCATGCTAGGCGTAGATTAGTTTTTGATGAATTCTTTTATTTACAATTAGGTTTTCTCGAACGCCGTCAACAATTTAAACAAACTCAAACTAGTGCTACTTTTAATCCTCAAGGCGAGATTATTCAAAGATTTAGCGCGGAAATTTTACCTTTCCAGCTTACTAACGCTCAGAAGCGAGTAATTAATGAAATTCTGCAAGATTTAAGTTCTTCAACTCCAATGAATCGTCTTGTCCAAGGAGATGTAGGTTCGGGAAAAACAATTGTAGCTGTGTTTGCAGTTTTGGCTGCGATTCAATCTGGTTATCAGGCAGCTTTGATGGCACCTACAGAAGTACTCGCAGAACAACATTATCGGAAGTTAGTGAGTTGGTTTAATCTCTTACATCTTCCTGTCGAATTACTAACTGGTTCAACTAAAACCGCTAAACGAAGAGAAATCCATTCTCAACTGGAAACGGGAGAATTACCTTTATTAGTAGGAACTCACGCCTTAATTCAAGACCCCGTCAATTTTTATAAATTGGGTTTAGTTGTCATTGACGAACAACATCGTTTTGGAGTGCAACAACGAGCTAGATTACTCGCTAAAGGACAATCCCCTCATGTCTTAACTATGACAGCAACACCAATTCCCCGTACTCTGGCTCTAACTTTACACGGAGATTTAGATGTCAGTCAAATTGATGAATTACCTCCTGGACGACAAGCAATTCAAACCAAAGCACTGACAGGCAAACAACGTAGTCAAGTTTACGATTTAATTCGGCGAGAAATTACCCAAGGAAGACAAGCTTATGTAATTTTTCCTTTGATTGAAGAGTCCGAAAAATTAGATGTTCGCGCAGCAGTAGAAGAACACCAACGTTTATCAGAAGTAATTTTTCCTGAATTTCAAGTGGGATTACTCCACGGTAGAATGAGTTCGGCTGACAAAGATGCAGCTTTAAATGCTTTTCGAGATAATCAAACTCAAATTATTGTTTCAACTACTGTTATTGAGGTTGGGGTGGATGTTCCCAATGCCACTGTAATGTTAATTGAAAATGCGGAACGTTTTGGTTTATCCCAATTGCATCAATTACGAGGTCGTGTAGGTAGAGGTAGTCAAAAATCTTTTTGTTTTTTGATGAGTAGTAGTACCAATCAAGACAGTCAACAGCGTTTGGCAGTTCTAGAACAGTCCCAAGATGGTTTTTTTATTTCTGAGATGGATATGCGTTTTCGAGGTCCAGGAGAAGTGCTAGGGACTCGTCAATCAGGATTACCAGATTTTGCTTTAGCTAGTTTAGTTGAAGACCAAGAAGTTTTAAATTTGGCTAGGAATGCAGCCGAAAAAATTATGTTAGCTGACAAAAATCTCAATGGTTTCCCTTCTTTAAAAAAAGAGTTAGCAATACGCTATCAGAGAATGCTAGGTAGCGATATTTTAACTTAGAGAGTAACTGAGTAAAAAATGCTGTAAATCACAAAAACATAGCCTAATTAACGAAAATGATTTTGCTCATCAGGAGTAATTGCTTTGGTAATGCAATTGCATTACTATAATATAAGGCTAATCATTTACAACTTATGGCTCAATCCCCAGTGATACAAACAGAATCTACTCTTACTAATCGCTATCAAACAACTATTCCAGCCCCTATCCGCAAAGCGTTGGGTTTAAATAAAAAGGATAAAATCCGTTACACCATAAATCCAGACGGTACTGTAACCATAGCTAAAAATGATACTGTTGATGAAGATCCAGTGTTAGCAAAATTCTTGGATTTTCTAGCAACTGATATGGAAGCGAATCCCTCAAATCTTAAAGTAATTGATTCTAGTTTAAGAGAACGAGTATCAAAATTAGTAGCTGGAGTAGAAGTCGATCTCGATTTACCTTTGACTGAAGAAGATGAATGAATTTGTCTAAAGATCAATCTTTGATAATTAATGGATGGAGTATATATGCTCACCCACTTTTTCTCAATCAATTTGAAGAACTAATAACGACTGTAGAAAATCTGAAACATCAAAATCCAGAAACTTATCGTAGCAAAAATGCCACAAAAAAATTAGCTGCTGTAGCTAAATTAGCTTTTTTAATTATTCCGACTGATCCAACACGTCCAGAGTATCGTCAAGGTAATACATTAGGTAAAGATTATAAACACTGGTTTAGAGCGAAGTTTTTTCAGCAATATCGACTTTTTTTTCGCTATCATCAAAGTTCTCAAATAATTGTTTATGCTTGGATTAACGACGACAAATCTAAACGAGCTTATGGTAGTAAAACTGATGCCTACAGAATATTTCAAAAAATGCTAAAGAGTGGTAACCCTCCTGATGATTGGAACAGTTTACTGCAAGAAGCTAAACAACAAAAAGAGCGTTTGTCCAAAGCTATTAATGCTCATCAATTAGAGGCTGAATATTAATATACTTATAAAAAGTAAGAAGAGCATCGAAGACTAGCTGACCACAACTGTAAGAAGTAAACCTCTTGTCTTTAAAACCAGTAATATGTCTACCATCATTATTTTAAAGTTAACAATCGAATTTATATTTAACTGAGCCATTTTCTTCATCTAAATAGCTTTGACAAAGACTATTTAATTCTGCGTATTTCAAAATTTCGTCTGCTACTTCTGGACTAATTTCTAGTTCTCTAACAATTTTGGTTTTAGTGAGAATATTATTTTCTCTTGTAGCTAGATCTAATAGAGATTTGATTTCTGAAGCAAGCTTACCTTTTGATAAGAGTGAAACAATAGTTAATTGCTTTTTAGGTTTATACAATAATGCCTTCAATACTATTAAAATCGAAAATAAACTAGAGCTAGCTAAAAAACTACCCCCTATACTCATTAAAATTACTGTTTTGCTTGAACTAAAAACCCCAATAAAACTTCCAGTTACTATACTTAACAAAATAGCTAAAAACCAAATTGTTGCTGCATAAATTCCCATCACTATGCCAGAAGATAAACCAACAATTAATGTTAAAAAAATAAAAGGTAATGGAAGATTAATTCCTATTTCTGAACTACCTAAAATAAAAATTATATAGATAAAACTTAAAATACCTCCTAATATTCCACCTAAAATTGTTCCCAATTTCGTCGGTTGCCAATTTATTTTTAGATAATTGTTAATAACAATCATGCTAGCTAACCAAGCAATAAGTAAACTTAATAAAGTAGCAGATATAGTAGCAATAAAATATTGGGTTGCTAGTTTTTTAGTTAAATTTTAAAAATATGCTGAATATAATGTAAAAGCACAAAAAACTGCTAAAAAATAATAGCCAATAACTTTTTTTCTCATAATTTACAACAATTAATCATTTTTAAAAACCACAATTTTATAATTCCCTTGAGTGGTAATAAATTATCAAAGACAAAAAAACTTCTGCTGGGCAAAATAGCCAAGCTAAAAAAGTAAAGACGTAACTTACTTGCTACGCCTCTAAAAAGTTATTAATTTGTGAAGAAAGTCATCTTTAAATTAACCAGCAGCTACAGGTTGATTAATTCCAACTAACTTTTCACTTAAATCCCATAATTTCTTCGCTTTATTTTCATCCAATGCTTCGTTAGAAACCTCTTGCACAAAAGATTGACGACCTTCTTTTTGTCGATTTCCCCAACTGAAATAAGCACCAGATTCTTTATACTTCTCATCAGCTACAACTTGCGCTACGCGATCGCCTGCGAGTTCTTGAGAAACATATCCTCCCGTAATATTCTTCTGAAAGAGAGGGAAAATTTTTCTAAATAAAGGATAATGATTGCGGAACAGAGGAGTATCGGCAACACAACCAGGATAAAGAGAGGTGAAAACAATTCCTGTTGAGTTGTGGTAGCGTCGGTGTAATTCGCGCATTGTCAGCACATTACAAAGTTTACTATCTTTATAAGCTTTGCCTGATTTGAATTTTTTACCATTAATCATAGTAATGGGTTCTTTAAATCCTGCTTCAAAGCCTTCTAAATTACCTAAATCAGGAGGTGCGGGGATGGGAATCTTACCGCCTAATTCTTTCGGGTTAGCGGTGACAGTGCCTAGGATAACTAATCTCTTGTCTGCGGAAGGAGATCTCATCAAGTCATCCAGCATCAATCTACATAATAAATAGTGTCCGAGATGATTAGTTGCTACGCTCAATTCGTAACCATCTTCGCTACGCATTGGTTCTTTTAGTAATGGTAGATAAACGGCTGCATTACAAACTAAAGCGTCTAAATATCTACCAGTGGCGCGAAAATCTTGGACAAATTGACGCACGCTAGCTAAAGAGGCTAAATCCAGTTTAATAATACTGTAGCTTCCTTCAGGAATGCGGACTTCTTTGGCTGCTTGTTTGGCTTTTTCTAGGTTACGACAAGCCATAACTACGTGCCAACCTCGATTAGCCAAGGATTTAGCTGCGTATAAACCAACTCCTGAAGATGCACCAGTGATGATAACGGTTTTTTGATAACTCATTGTGATTTTTGTTAAATTTATCTATATTTTTTAGAATCGCATAGAAGGGCAAAAGCTGATTCAATCTTGGTCTGACTTGTTATATAAATCAAAATTTATTCTTTTTTACAAAAGTAATTATTGGGTTATGTATCGTTAACTTGTAGGGCTTAATTTAAGCTATTTTAGGGTTGTTGATAGGAAAGATAATTTAATTACAACCTTTGTTGGATAAGAGTTTTAGGTTATTTTGCTGGAAGTAATTTAAAAAGAATTTTGAGGAATGCGATCGCTTTTTTTGATTGGCAAAACAATAGTATTGTTGCGAATTTATTTTTGTCTTTTGTTTTTATTTATATTATATGAAAATTTTAATTATTTTTTACAAATCTGACTTAAATCAGCTTGACTTACTAAATACCTTGTCTGTGAAAGTAAATTGGGGCGAGATCAAGCTTGTTTTAAAGCGATAAAAATTTATCTAAATGCTTACTAGATAAAGTGTTTAGCCTAGATGATTAGGTAGAGCGATCGCTTTTTCTTAGCCTATTTTTGTCTTTTGTTTTTATTTATATAAAAATAAAATAAAAAATTTTAAATAAAATATTAAAATGGTTAAAAGCATCATTTTAATGGTTTTTAGCTAATATTTATTTCCATAAATTATTTAAATGCTTATTTGATGCTAATTTCGTTTTTAATACCTCTTTATTTTCGTTGTTAATTGGTCAATAATTCAAACAGATATTAAAAGAAGCTACATATCAAATTTAACGACCAGACAACGACAACAACTTATCGAGATTTCTAAGATTAAGAGGAGATTAATCAAAGTGGGACAAATCAGATTAGCAGTTTACGGCAAAGGCGGAATCGGTAAATCAACCACTAGCTGCAACATTTCCGCAGCCTTAGCAAAACGAGGCAAAAAAGTACTCCAAATCGGTTGCGATCCCAAACACGACAGCACTTTTACCCTCACAGGTTTCTTAATTCCCACCATTATTGACACGCTACAAGAAAGAGACTTTCACTACGAAGATATTTGGCCCGAAGACGTAATATATCAAGGATATGGTGGCGTTAGCTGTGTCGAAGCTGGTGGTCCTCCTGCGGGTGCAGGTTGTGGTGGTTATGTAGTAGGAGAAACCGTCAAACTCCTCAAAGAATTAAATGCTTTTGACGAATACGATGTCATTCTTTTTGACGTACTAGGTGACGTAGTTTGCGGTGGTTTTGCTGCGCCTCTCAACTATGCGGATTATTGTTTGATTGTGACTGATAATGGTTTTGATGCCTTGTTTGCTGCTAATCGCATTGCTGCGTCTGTGAGAGAAAAAGCACGCACTCATCCCTTGCGTCTAGCTGGTTTGATTGGTAATCGTACTTCTAAACGAGATTTGATTGATAAATATATTTCTCACGTACCGATGCCTGTACTAGAAGTATTACCTTTAATTGAAGATATTCGAGTATCGAGAGTGAAAGGAAAGACATTATTTGAAATGGCAGAAAGCGATCCTTCTCTCAAGTTCGTTTGTGATTATTATCTCAACATTGCTGACCAAATTTTAGCCCAACCAGAAGGTGTAGTACCTCAAGATGCACAGGATCGGGAATTATTCTCTTTATTATCAGATTTTTATCTCAATCCTCAACAACATAAGAAAACTGAAGAAGAAGAATTAGATCTAATGATGGTTTAATTCAGTTACCAAAAATAGGGATGATTTATGAATTGTTCCTACGTAAAAAATACAGTCAATTTTGGGGTCATATTCTGGGAAAAATAAATTGAAGCAAAAATTTATTTGAACTGGAAAAACTATGGTGGACATTCTCGCACAACCAGAACAATTCAAAGCTGAGTTAAAAGAAAAGTGGTTGAACTATTATCAAGAAAATCGTACTTGGTTGCAACATTGTATGAATGAAAATGGCGGTTGGTGCGATTCCGTTGATTATGACGAAGAAGAACTAAAAAGCCTGGGAGTTGATGAAGATTATTGTCCCCGTCGTCCTGAATGTTATTTTATCCTCGATGTCATAAGTGTTTTAGAACCGTCAGCTAGAGGATTATTGTCTTTCATGACACATTTAAATGATGACTCAGAAGATCTTGTTAAAGCTCTAGGATTAGATTTTGACCCCGAACTTGAATTAAAAAAACGTCCGCAACGAGAAAAAACCGCATCAGAATATCTCGATCAAATTAGAGAGGAGATCAAAACATGACACTGGCACAAAAACCTACAGCATTAACTTTTGATTGCGAAACTGGAAATTATCATACATTTTGTCCCATTAGTTGCGTTGCTTGGTTATATCAAAAAATTGAAGATAGCTTTTTCTTAGTCATCGGTACAAAAACCTGCGGTTACTTCCTCCAAAACGCCATGGGAGTAATGATCTTTGCCGAACCTCGTTACGCTATGGCAGAATTAGAAGAAGGAGATATATCAGCACAACTTAACGACTACGAAGAACTAAAAAGACTCTGTATACAAATCAAACGCGATCGCAATCCTTCTGTTATAGTCTGGATTGGTACTTGTACCACTGAAATTATTAAGATGGATTTGGAAGGTTTAGCACCTAAGTTAGAAGCAGAAATCGGTATTCCCATCGTTACCGCCCGTGCTAACGGTTTAGATTACGCCTTTACTCAAGGGGAAGATACCGTACTTGCTTCAATGGCACATAAATGTCCTTCTCAAGCACCTGTCACCGAAGCAGAAAAAGAAGAACGTAACGCTATTTCTAAATTACTGAACTTTGGTAAGAAAAAAGAAGAAGCTAAAGCAGAAGAATCGGAATATGTGGATCATCCTCCGTTAGTTTTATTTGGTTCTTTACCCGATCCTGTCGTTACTAACCTCACTTTAGAACTGAAAAAACAAGGCATTAAAGTCTCTGGTTGGCTACCTTCTAAACGTTTTACAGAATTACCAGTGATTGAAGAAGGATACTACGTTGCTGGTGTTAACCCATTCTTATCTCGCACCGCTACAACTTTAATGCGTCGTCGTAAAACTAAACTCATTGGCGCACCCTTTCCTATTGGTCCCGATGGTACTCGTGCTTGGATTGAAAAAATCTGTTCTGTTTTTGGCATTGAACCTCAAGGTTTAGAAGAAAGAGAAGCCAAAATTTGGGAAAGTTTAGAAGATTATATTCAATTAATTCGCGGTAAGTCAGTTTTCTTCATGGGTGACAACTTACTCGAAATTTCTTTGGCACGTTTCTTGATTCGTTGCGGTATGACTTGTCCAGAAATTGGTATTCCTTATATGGATAAGCGTTACCAAAAAGCAGAATTAGACTTACTGGAAAAAACCTGTCAAGAAATGGGTGTTCCTCTGCCCAAAATTATCGAGAAACCTGATAACTACAATCAAATTCAACGCATTTATGAATTACAACCAGATTTAGTAATTACTGGTATGGCACACGCCAATCCTTTGGAAGCAAGAGGAATTAATACTAAATGGTCGGTCGAGTTTACTTTTGCACAAATACACGGTTTTACTAATGCCAGAGATATTCTAGAGTTAGCAACTCGTCCGTTGCGGAGAAATAATAATTTGAAAGAGTTGGGTTGGGAGAAGTTAGTTAAGGAAGAAGCAAAGGTTTAACTTTGTGAGCGGGAAGTCCCACGCTTACTGCGTAGCAGAAGCGATGGGTGGTTCACAACAATCAACCAATATAAGTACATAGGCAGAACCAATTACACAAAACAATAGTTCATAGTTCATAGTTCAAAATCAAACTGATATAGTCATTTCAATTTGGAGTGAGACAATTTCGTCTTGCTATGATAGAATTTCAGCCCAAAAAATGTTTCATTCTTATTTAAAACAACTATAACTGGTGAGTGATGGCTATTTGCTGTTCCCTATTCCCTATTTTTTTTCTTCACCAGTGTATTTAATTTTGCATTACTACTTAACAATAGATAAGAGGAATTTGATTAATTACAGATTCCTCTTTTCGTTATGGGTTTATATTGACACTAAAATTAATATTAATAGCGTTCTTGAAATCTCTAAAAAGTTTAATTTGTTTCGATATTAGGGAAAAATAAGTCTATAAAATATTTAATCCTAATATCTACTCAATTATTTTCTTATTTTTTAAATGATATTGTGTTTAAATAATTCAGGATTTAAGTAAAGCGATCGCATTGTTTTGTTAAAATAAAATATCTTTCCATCAACGATAACAATCATGGAAGAATTATTAGACCTTAAAAGATTATTGCTGCAAGGAGATCTTAAAGGTTCTCTTGCTTTAGTAGAAGAATTGGAAGAAATGGGACGCAAGGCAATCATCGATAAAATTCGTAGTTATGCAGTTATTCTTCTTCTACATTTAATTAAACAACAAGCAGAAAAGAGAACTACTAAATCGTGGGATGTTTCAATTCGTAATTCTATTCGAGAAATTATTAATACTAACAAGCGGCGCAAAGCTGGTGGTTATTATATTTCTCCAGAAGAATTAAAAGAAATTTTGATAATAGCTTATCCTTATGCCTTAGATTCAGCTTCTTTAGAAGTATCAGAAGGACGTTACGAAGTAGAAGAATTAGAAAAGATGGTAAATCAAGAAGAAATTATTAATTCTGCTCTGAAAAAATTAGTAATTTAATGCGATCGCTTTTAAATTTTATAGCACTACGCATTTAAGTTAGGACATTTATATAATAAAAAGAAAATTTG
>CAZLUP010000011.1:63079-90746 GCA_964562685.1 uncultured bacterium | reverse complement strand
ATTGTGTAGATGCTGCTTTCAAAAATTGTCCTAATGTATTTGCGTAGTGCTATAACTCATACCACATAGAAAAAAGAATGCGACACATCTAGTAGGGGCGATTGACCAATCGCCCCTACAAAAACATCATCTGTAGCAAACATTATTTGATTTGGTATCACATAGGACTGCTAGAGAGGCAGTGGAACTTTTCACACCAGTTTACACTGACCATCAGGACATAAATCTTCTAATTCAATGGGTACGGGTGCAACATTCCAAATATCCTGACAATATTCTTTAATAGCGCGATCGCTGGAGAATTTACCCATTCTGGCAACATTAAGAATAGACATTTTTGTCCAATTTTCGCGATCGCGAAATGCCTGACTAACTTTTTTCTGACAGTCAAGATAAGATTGATAATCGGCAAAGAGTAAATAAGGATCGTAATTGAGTAATGAATCAGTCAGAGGTTTAAACAACTCGGTATCACCGTGAGAGAAAAAGCCGGAGTTAATCAAGTCAATGGTAGCTTTCAATTGAGGGTTAGAGTTGTAATAATCGCGAGGATTGTAACCCTTAGCTTTTAATTGCAGTACTTCGGCAGCAGTTAAACCAAAGAGGAAAAAGTTTTCTGCACCTACTTCTTCTCGTATTTCTACATTCGCACCATCAAGAGTACCAATGGTTAAAGCCCCATTAAGGGAGAATTTCATATTACCTGTTCCCGAGGCTTCCTTGCCTGCGGTAGAAATCTGTTCGGATAGATCGGCAGCAGGATAAATTGGTTGAGCGTTGGTAACATTGTAGTCGGGGAAGAACACCACCTTGATGCGATCGCCAACATCAGGATCGTTATTAATTACCTCTCCTACAGAATTAATTAATTTAATGATTAACTTTGCCATCCAATATCCAGGTGCAGCTTTACCACCAAAGATAAACGTACGAGGAACAACATCGAGGTTGGGATTTTGTTTGAGACAGTTATAAAGCGTAATGATGTGTAAAGCATTGAGATGTTGACGCTTGTATTCGTGAATGCGTTTGGCTTGGATATCAAATAGGGAATTGGGATCGACAATAATTCCTGTGCGTTGGCGAATGCGAATAGCTAAATCTTGTTTAACTTCCTGTTTAATTTGCTGCCATTGTTGACAAAAAGCAGAATCGTCGACAAATTGTTCTAATTTTCTTAATTCATCTAAATTTTTAATCCAGCTATCGCCAATTTTGCTACAAATTAGTTTGGTAAGTCTGGGATTACTCAATACCATCCAGCGACGGGGAGTTACACCATTGGTTTTATTACTAAACTTTTCAGGAAATAACTGATAAAAATCATTTAAAACAGTTTCCTGCAACAACTGCGTATGTAACTCAGCTACTCCATTAATCGCATGACTTCCGACACAAGCTAAATGTGCCATGCGGACGTATTTTGCCCCAGTTTCATCAATTAAGGAAAGTCGCGCTAATTTATCGTTATCTTGTGGATATTTCATCCTCACGCGGTCAAGAAAACGACGATTTATTTCGTAAATAATTTCTAGATGTCTGGGCAGAAGACGATTAAATAGTTCTAAAGACCATTTTTCTAAAGCTTCTGGTAAAAGGGTATGATTAGTATAACCAAAACTCTTTTCAGTAATTGACCAAGCTTGTTCCCAATCCATAAAACGTTCATCAATCAATAAGCGCATTAATTCTGCGATCGCAATAGCAGGATGGGTATCATTGAGTTGGATGGCAAATTTGCAATCAAAACTATCTAAACTATTACCTGTCGATAAATGAAGACGAATCATGTCTTGTAATGAACAGGAAACAAAGAAATACTGTTGTTCTAAACGTAATTGTTTACCTTGCAGTTGTTCATCATTGGGATAAAGAACTTTAGTAATATTCTCTGAATAAATCTTTTCATTGACTGCACCATAATAATTACCAACATTAAAAGTCTGAAAATTGAACGACTCAATCGCTTCAGCTTTCCACAACCTTAAAGTATTGGCAGTATTAACCTGATAACCGACAATCGGAGTATCGTAAGGAATACCTTTGATAACTCTGTCAGGAAGCCAACGAACGCGGTAATTACCGTCACGATCTATATAAGTTTCTGTCTGTCCACCCAAATTGACTTGTACACTGTATTCAGGACGAGCAATTTCCCAAGGATTGCCGTATTGTAACCATTTATCTGTAATTTCTACTTGCCAACCATCACGGATTTCTTGGTCAAAAATCCCAAATTCGTAGCGAATTCCATACCCGATGGCTGGAATCTCCAGCGTTGCCATCGAATCGAGATAACAAGCAGCTAATCTTCCTAAACCACCATTACCTAAACCTGGTTCTTCTTCTTGGGCGACTAATTCTTGAAAATCTAATCCTAATTCTTCTACAGCTTGTTTTACTCTTGATTCTATCCCTAAGTTAATTAAATTATTAGTTAAATGGGGTCCCATCAGGAATTCTGCCGACAGATAGCAGACTACTTTGACATCTTGTTTAAAATAAGTTTGTACTGTATTGAGCCAGTGATGCACCAAGCGATCGCGTACAGTATGAGCTAATGCTAGATAATAATCATTTTTACTGGCAATGGCAGGAAATTTTCCTTGATTATAAAAAAGATTATCCGCGATCGCTCTTTTGAGAGTAGTAATACTTAATCCTGTGCGATCGTCTTCTACAACTATCGATATTTTGTCTGAGGGGATTAGGGAAGTCATAAAAATTCCTTTTTATTTAACTTAGGTAGATAGCAGTTACAACTGAGTTAAATGTGATTAAAGATAGAATTAAGAGCCAAATAATTGATGATTATTACAATTAGTTGTGTTTAAATCTGCGTTAACAGTTCAATAGTTAAATTCTAGATGAAGTCTTTTAAGAGTTCTTGATCACAGAATGATAATTACTTTAAAAGCTAAATTATTTTGGTCAGATTTTTCTTTATTAATAGATTTTTTTTAAGATTTGCTACCAGTTATGCTCACTATAACGAAGTGCGGGCGCGCCTAATGTACCTTCAGTTAACGCAAGTAGTTCAGAAGCTATATTTTTTTTGATGCTTAAAAATTTTTGAGAGTTTGTTTTTTGTCTAAAAACGAGCAATATGTTGTTGGCATATAATTTCAGAATTAATTATGAAATTAAAAGATTTAGTGATCGATAACAATATCGATCCTCGTAAACTAACAGAATATGCTCTTAATCCAGATAATCCCAAAGGCGCAGATAAAGCAATCATGTTTGAGCGTCATCTTGGTTTTACGAGAGATAATTACGAAATACTATTAGATAAAATTAAATCAACTGCTCTTGATGCAGAAGCCAATTTGCAAAAAACAGATATTCACGGACAAAGATATCAAGTAGATTTAGAAATAACAGGAATTAAACCAGGACAGCAAGAAATTGTCAGAACAGGATGGATAGTCAAGCAAAATAGCAACATAGCACGCTTAGTAACTTTATATGTAAGAAAGAGAAATGAATCAACCTGAGTTATTTGATATTGTTGAATTATTAGTAGATTTGCCAGAAGATAATCTTAAAGCAGGAGATCAAGGCACAATTGTTGAATGTTATAACGACAATGCCTATGAAATAGAGTTTACTAATGCTGACGGAGAAACTACAGCACTTTGTACTTTATCCCCTCAGCAATTTGTAACAGTTTGGCAAGCTAAAACAAAAAGTTGGTTGTCTTTAGCAGAACAAATTACTACTATAGTGAAAAACTTGGATTGAGAATGCCAAAAAGAAGTATTTAAGTTTGCGCGTTCTTTACAGAATTAAGTTAGTATCCTGAGAATTTACAACGGAAAATTTATAAACAAAAAACCTAACTTTCAAGTAAAAATAATCTTGATTAATCAAGAAAATCAATGCTATTCTGTCTACTCAAAGTTCTAAAAATAACCTGCAATCAATTAAAAAATTGCCGTTTTATCAAAAACTTTTCCTATGCTATTGATCGCTTTAATTTTAATTACTTTGTCATAAACTTCAAACGCTACAAAACTTAATATATCAGCAGAAAAAGCAGTCCAGTCAGACTTACTAACAGGGCGAGTACCAGCCCCTGCACCACAAACAATATAAGTTGTTCCTTGAAGATTTTTGCTGCGTTCGTAATTATGATCGTGACCACAAATATAAAGTTGAACTTGATAACGAGAAAATAAAGGCGTTAATCGATCATTTAAAAATTGAGAACCACCATGTAATCCAGAAGAATAAACTGGATGATGTCCATAGACAATTTTCCAACGAGATTGAGAACGAGCGAGATTTTCTTCTAACCAAGTTAATTGTTCATCCCAAGGCGCATTATCGTTAGTATCTAGGGCAAAAAATTGAACTGAATCTTGGGTAAAGGTGTAATAACGCCCTTGCATATTATAGTTTTGATAACGAAGTTCATCTTCTCCATTATTAGTAATAATATCGTGATTACCTAATACAGCCTGAAAGCGTACACCTTGTTTTAATAAATTTTGATAAGGTTGTTCAAAAACAGCGTTAACTTTGTCAATTTCTCCCCCAGGATAAATATTATCTCCTGCTAAAAGTACCAAGGGAAAAGCATTTTGTTGCCAATAACAATTCATTGCTTGGGCGACTGCATATTGTCCTTTATTACCCATACCTACATCTGCTAGCGAAACAAAACGAAATCGCGGTTTGATTCTGCTAGTTTCTATTTGAGTACAAGTTGCTGCTGTAATTTGCTTTGGATTGATGAATTTACGATCAATTAAAGCTAATCCTAATCCGCTTAAACCACCAATAATCAGAAAATTACGCCGTTTCAAAGATTAGTCTCCCGAAATTAGTAAAGAATTTCTGGTCAGATTTTAAACCGCAACAAGGCAGAAGAAATATAAATTATTCAAGCATATCGAAAAAAGAATCATCCAGATCGTAACCCAAAATTTGTGCCATTGATTTGAGACGAAATCTACTAGAAATTTCTCTTTGTTTTAACCATTGAGCGATCGCAAAAATTTTCTGCATCACAAAGATTTCTAAGGCTTCAGGATTATAAATAATGCCTTCTCCACGACTAAATTGGTGTGGGACTAACATGGCACTGTAGCGTGCTAATTCTCCTGTTTTCCAATCTAATAAATAAGGTAACCAAGGATAAGCAGTATCTAACCGAATAAACCACAATCTAATTTCTGGAATTTCTGAAAGTTCCCGCGGATCGGTTTCCTCTCGTTGATAGTTAATTTTAAACTGTAATTTTTGTTCGTAATCGGTAATTTTTTGGTCTTGAGGTAAGGAAGTAATAATTTTATGAGCGGGAGTTAAATCTAAACTGTCTATACTGTTATTATTTAATTCAATTATTAAAGTCATAGAATTATTAAACACTTAGAGTAAAATTAACCAAATAAGCTACTAGTAGACATTTGTACCCCTTTTAAGCTAAAGTGGTAATGAGTATGTATTAGTTTAGCAGTGTGAGAGAGCCTCAACTATGGACTATCAAGAGGCAGCTATTAAGCCGATTCGTTCTTTGACAGATGCCCTAGATCGTTGTCAACAGTTAGGAATGCGGGTTAGTCGTCAACGCCGTTATATCCTGGAATTACTCTGGGAAAAACAACAACATCTTTCCGCTAGAGAAATTTACGATCTGTTAAGTCAACAGGGGAAAGAAATCGGTCACACGTCAGTTTATCAAAACTTAGAAGCATTATCTAGCCAAGGGATTATTGAATGTTTAGAAAAGTCTGATGGCAGACTATATGGCAACATTAGCGATTCTCATAGCCATATCAACTGTCTTGATACCAATCAGATCATTGATGTCAATGTAGAATTACCAAAAGACTTACTTAAGCAGATTGAAGCACAAACTGGCGTAAAAATAACCGATTATCGAATTGATTTCTACGGTTATAAAAACTAAGTGGCTACTGAATATCGAGAAAAAGTGTTGAGAAGCAAAAGAAGCTAGGGAACGTGGGCGTAAACGCTACTGTTTAAAATTGACAATATAAATGATTATTTTTATTGGTTTTTATTGGTGACTTTTAACTGTCACGTAGCGATTCTACCGTCTATAGGTATTGTCTAATTCTTCAATTTGATTCTCAATTTCTCGTTTTTGTTCTTCTAGGGCTTCTCTTCTTCTTTGATATTGCCAATAGTCTTCATCTGAGCGATCGCTATTACTTCTGTCGTAGCTATCGTAACTATTATCTTCCTCTTCATAACCATCTTCTCTTCTTTCGTAGTCTCTTCTTCTTAATTCTTCAAGATCTTCTTCGTCTTGGTCATTATCGCTAACGTTCTCTCTCTCATAAATTGATTGATAGGGTTTACCTTTTGCTAACTCGATGGTGTCGGGAGTTAATTGAAGTGGTGTAAGCTGTGTCGATATCGCTGCTTGATCCAAGCCAATAGGCTGTAATTGCATTAAAGCAGTCGATGAAACTTGAAAACCTTGAAGATACAAGCTGATTAAATTCAAACTAATAATTTCTAACATTAGTACATCCTCGAAAAATTATCCTAAACTGCTACGCTGAGTTTAGCGTTTTTGAGACTTTTTCCGCCATGTTTGCTTAAAGCTATAAATTAATACATTCAAAACAACAATTTGATTGCTTTAAAGCAGCAAAAGTGCGGTCGCTTAACGAATTTTTTATGCTCGTTTCAAATAAATTATTGAGTATTTTAGTTAATTAAAAGTAAAGACAAAATTTTTCTTTTTTGTTTGAACAATATTCTTTTTGAAAAAATAAATATTTATAATTTTTATTTGATTCAGATCCTTCTGAAGAATAAAATAAATATTTTGCATCCGTTAGGAGAAATCAATGCAAAATACCGACGTTAATCAAGAATCACGACCTAATCAAGTTCCTTATCCCAATCTTCCACCTCTGATAGAAAGCAGACAAACTGAATATGTGGCTAGTGGAGTTACTAGTTCAGTCTCAATCGCAGGACATCCGATCCATCCAATTATAGTTATTTTCCCTGTGGCTTTTTTGAGTGGTGCTGCTGGTGCTGATATTGGCTATTGGCTCACTGAAGACTTTTTCTGGGCACGTGCTGCCTTTTGGCTGATTGGTATTGGTGGATTATCAGGTATTCTGGCTGCTTTAATTGGCATTTTTGATTTTGTTCGAGTTCCTAGAGTACGCAAGCGTACGGCTGGTTGGGCGCATATGCTGATTAATGTCGCAGCTTTGGTACTGACCTTTGTAAACTTTGGTTTGCGCTTGGGTAATCCAGTTATCAATATTATTCCGATTGGAATTATTATCTCTTTAGTCGTAGCTACCCTACTTGCAGTGGGCGGTTGGTATGGTGGAGAGTTGACTTTCCGCCACAAAATCGGGGTTATTGGTGCAGATCATTCTTCCTAAGCTTTGTCTAGAAGATACTTATAGCGTTTCTTATAGTCATGAGGTATAGAGTTAAACGCTTTAAGGCAGAAGGCAGAATTAAATGTACCATTAAAGTCTGAGAACTGCTATAAGTGTTTGCTACGGTTAGGAGCTTTTTTGAGCTTTTAGCTGTTAGCCAACTTATTAGGAGAGGTTGTGCGTTGAGCGTAATTGCGCCCTTTAAAAGCCCCGTCTCGTCCAAAAGCTTATTTACTTTTCATTTGGTCTACTATTAGCAAACTTTTTTGAAAACTGCTGTCATTTTAATTAGTTAAAAATTTAGCCTATAACTAAAAGCTTATTATATTTATGAAAACCGCTATAAATCGTCGTCCTTTAATTATCGCGGGGATTTTACTTGGTATCGGTCAAGGTGGATTTTTTGATGGCATTGTCTTTCACCAGCTTTTGCAGTGGCATCATATGTTTACTAACATCGAAACGAGTCAAACCGTTGCTGGTTTAGAATTAAATACAATTGGTGATGGTTTATTTCATGTCTTTGATTGGTTAATGACGATCGCAGGAATTATCGCCCTTTGGTTAGTAGTAAAAAGAGATGATGTACCTCGCTCTACTTCTACTTTGATTGGTTCGATTCTGATTGGGGCTGGTATGTTTAATGTTGTTGAAGGCATCATCGACCATCATCTTTTACAAATTCATCATGTTAAAGCAGGAACTAACCAACTCGCTTGGGATTTGGGTTTTATAGCAGTCGGGATAGTAGCTGCTGGAATTGGTTGGTTGATTCAAAAACAGCCAAAACCAACTGCTGAGGTTTTAAAGTCTTAAAAAATCTCAATTTTTAGGGAATTAAGCCAATTGTTCTGCCATTAGCGTGTTGAGCGACTAAAGAAGCATCTAAAGCAGAAATGACTCCATCTCGATTAATATCTGCGATCGCTAAAGGGTCGTTGAAAGGATAACCATCTAAACCCGTATCAAGACCAACAGCTAAACGAGAGATTAACGAAGCATCTAAACCACTGTAGGTTTTATTACCACTACTATCTCCTAAATAGGCAACTTGAGCCACTGCACTATCTCCGATTACGTCAACTTTATCTTGATTGAGGCTAACCGAGGTTAACTCTAATAAACTCGACGTACCATAAACAGCAGTTGGTTTGATTTGTGCTTTGAGAAAAACTAAATCAACTTCGCCTGTGGTTAAGGGAGCAGTTCCTTCAATACTGATCGATGCTTTACCAGGATTACTAAGATTTTTGCTAATGATCTGCCAATCATCAGGTAAATCGGGATTAACTAACAAGTCAGTCACCCCAAGAATATCAGTATTGTAAGTTAAAGTAAAATCTACTTGAGTAATAGCCGAACCATTATCTAAGCTAACTGCCCAACCCTGATTAGGGTTAGTCCCAGGAACTTCGATGGGATGTCCTGGGGCGCGACTAAAATCTGCTAAGGATAAAACTCTTTTGTTTTGATTGGTAACCTTAAATTTTTGTACTACATTTCCGCCCGATTGACCATCTAAATTTCCGTCTAACCATTCTTTTTGTAAGTTAATAAAACTATCGGCTCGACTGCTAAGAGTTAAAGTATAGTCATCTGGGGTTAGAATGCCACCCGTTTTAACAAAGGTAAGAGTATTATTCTTATGATTCCAAACCAGTGAACCTTTAATAGTTTTTCCAGTAGTATTACTAACCAAACTAAGATCTGGTAAATCTTTTGTACTATCTTGCCCATCGTAGAGATTTAAACTCTTTAGATCGATCGCTTGATTAAACTTAACCACAAATCCAGAATTGTTATACTGAAAGGCGCTAACTCGCAAAGGACGATTAATTTCAAAATTAGCTGCCTTTAGAGCAGCATTGTGATAAATATTAATTACATTACCTGAAGAGAGAACCAGTTCGGAAAATAATTTGCCATTGCTAGTAGGAATAGTTTTAGTAATCACTTTCAGAATTTCCTCGGGAGTATTAAAACCAAAATCACTAGAGATTGCAATAATATCCTCAGCGACAGTAAAGTCATTAATAGTATCTTTAGCACTATTGAGATTAAATCTAAAGCGATCGCTACCTGCCTCTCCTACTAAAGTATCATTGCCCTCTCCACCAATTAAGGTGTCATTACCATTGCCTCCTGACAAATAATCATTACCTTCATTGCCAAATAAGGTATCGTTGCCATCATCGCCAAAAATAGTGTCATTACCCTCATTTCCCTGAAGGTTGTCTTGTTGTGCGCCTCCTTGCAATTGATCGTTATCATTATCCCCTGACAAAGTATCTAACCCATCACCACCGAAAAGAAGATCGTTTCCGTCACCGCCAGAGAGAGAATCATTTCCAACTCCTCCTTGGAGTTGGTCTTTTCCTGCCTCGCCGAAGAGTAAGTCTTCTCCTGCTTCGCCAAAAATTAGATCGCCACCATCACCACCAAAGAGAGAATCATTACCTGCATTTCCCTGAATTGTATCGTTACCACCTAACCCACTTAATTGCTCGGCAATAATTGAACCAAAGATTACTTCGGAGCCATTAGTAGCGAGAAACGGCGTTGTCCCTTGAGGAATAAAACCGTCAATTTGGTAACCAATATCTGCCAACAAAGCTAAATCTATTGATGTAGGTAAATTACGTCCTGGATTATTGAGAGGATCTAGTAAAACAGTATTTTGATTAAAGCCTTCTTGAACATGAGCTAAATCTGGTTCTAAAAGAATTGGCTTTCCTTGATTAACAGCTAAGGCATTAACTCCATCAAATTTTCCATCAGCACCAATCTGCTTAAAAATAGCAGAAGTACCAAATCCTAAAATATGACCGATTTCATGAAGTGCAACCGAAATAAAATCTATTTTTTGAGGATTAGGATTGTTTAAATTAAAATCCCAATCAATCTTATTATTAAAAGTCATTGTTCCTGCCCAAGGTTCAAAATTAGTAACTGCACCTTGACCACGAAAATTCTTACTAATTCTTCTTTGAAAAATATCTCCTTTTAAATCAAAACCATCTATTTTTGCTTCACCTAAAGTACCTTGGGTAGTTAATTGATTAGATTGATTACCAAAATTATTTGTACCTACAAAGATTAAAAGATCATCAATTTCTTGTTTTAAAACAATTTTTTCTAAAGTTCCATTTCTGGTTGTAGGATTAGTTACAGTAAATTCCACCCCAGCAGGAATAGCTGCAAAATCATCTTTCAATAAAGATGACCAAATTGCCCCAGCTTTTTCTAAAGCAGCTTTTCTTTGAGAATTATTAAAAAAACCTTCCGTATCAAAACGGTAATCAAATTGAATTTTCATAGTAAAAAGTTATGCCAACAATTATCTCGGAGATATTTTTTATTGTTCCCATCTAGCTTTATAAATTATCTTGAAGTGGAGTTTTAATGGTTGAATTTTAAGCTAGGCATAACTCATAGAAGAAATTTGATCGCTTTTATTAGGTTAATATACGCTATATTTCTTGTTTTAGTTTCACTAAAGCTTGACGTAATTGTGCTGCGTGTGACCAACCAACATAGCCCGCATATAGACATTGTTGTTCTTGATTAGATACAAAAACATGATCGATCCCCAATGGATTTTTCCAAGTATGAAGATTAATCCCTTCAGGGAAAGGTAAATATACTCGCGCTTTTGAAAAATATTGCCAATGACCATCAGTCATTCCTGGTAAAGATTGTAATTTGTTAATTAATTGATTGGATAAATTGGTTTCTAAAGTTGCTGCAATTTGCGGAGTTTGCCAAAAATCTTGAATAATTGGCACCAGACGCGGATGACATTTTAAAGCTGCATGAACAATTCCTGACACAGAGACAAATTGACAATAATTAAATTTCGTTGCTGCTAAAGTAACTAAACCATCACTACCAAAACCAAGTTCTCCTGCAATAGTTAAAGTAGGAATATTTTGAGCAATTTTTTCTGCAATTAAACGACGATTTTTCCCCAAATCTCTAGCTATACCGATTCCAAGTTCCCAAGGATCGATCATTCTAGCTATATGTGCGCCACCAATAGGCGAACCAATTAAGATTAAAGAATGTACTTTTTGCCACCATTGAGGATTGCGATCGAGAACTTCTAACCAAATTAATCCACCCATAGAATGACCAATAATTTTAATTGTTGTTTGGGGATATTGATTAATTATTTTAGTAGCAATTAGTTCTACTTGTTTAATCAGTGGTTCTATTCTGAGCCAAGTTTTAATCTTACCTAAACTTGGAGCGATTAACAGAGTATTACTAGTTTTAATTAATGCTTGAGCTAATCTACTAATATCTTTACTATTGTCATCCCAACCATGTTGAACAAATAAAAGATATTCTGGGGAAATATTTGATTGGTCTAGATTCATAATTTTACATTAAAATTTTAAAGTTTATCTAGCAACTTTAAGACTCATGAAGTATACAATCAACTATTAATATCAAGTCAAGTAAATTAACCGCAATAAAAAAAGCTACAAACTTCAATTTAGCAAAACCTATACTGTGGTTGTTTAACTAGACATGATATAACAATTAACAAAAATCAAGGTGTTTTTTGTATTTCATCAAACTAAGAACCGCTAGATCAATTTTAAATAATTAATGACTATTTAATTAAACCTGAGTTAAATTTGCAGAAGAAAATTTAGCTTAATCTTCAAGTGAATCATAACCAATCAAATCTTCCTACTACCAAACTACTAAAAAAACACGTATTTCTCTTCCTCGAAATATTTACGTTTGAGGGTGGTATTCAGTCTTATGTCAAAGATATTTTCCAGGCCTATAACTATCTTAATCAATCTCAATCTTATCAAGCTGAAATTTTTTTACTTCGAGATGAATGGGGAACAGAAAACCCTTATGCAAAAGAACAATTTCGATTTCATTATCTAAAAACCTTACCTCCTTGGCAAGGCAGAGTTAAACTAGCCTTTTCTTTATTAACTTGTTTATTACTGCGTCGTCCTCAACGAGTTTATTGTGGTCATATTAAATTAGCAACTCTTACTAAAGCTTTATGCCAACCATTGGGCATTCCTTATACTATTTTGACTTATGGCAAAGAAGTTTGGGATACCTTACCCCAAAATCAACGTCAAGCTTTACAACAAGCAGCCAGTATTTGGACAATTAGTCGTTATAGTTGCCAGCGCGTTTGTCAAGCTAATCAAATTGATTCTAGTAAAGTCAAAATTCTTCCCTGTGTTGTTGATGGTAATCTTTTTACTCCAGGTAACAAACCTCTAGAATTAATTGACAAATATGGTTTGGGAGATGCCAAAGTATTGATGACCGTAGCTAGATTATGGTCAGGAGATATTTACAAAGGGGTAGATGTGACAATTCGTGCTTTACCTAAAATTTTGCACAGTTTTCCCAACGTCAAATATCTGGTGATTGGTCGCGGTGACGATCGCTCTCGTTTGGAACAATTAGCACAGGATTTAGGAGTTGCCCAACAGGTTGTTTTTGCTGGTTTTGTTCCTACAGAAGCTTTGGTCGATCATTATCGAGTAGCGGATGCTTATATTATGCCTTCTCAAGAAGGATTTGGCATAGTTTATTTAGAAGCGATGGCTTGTGGTAAACCAGTTCTAGCTGGTGATTCGGATGGTTCAGCCGATCCTCTACAGGACGGACGTTTAGGTTGGCGCGTCCCCCACCGCGATCCTGAAGCTGTTGCTGCTGCTTGTTTAGAGATTTTGCAAGGAAACGACCAACGTTGTGATGGTCAATGGTTAAGAAAGGAAACCTTAGCTAAATTTGGACAAGAGGCTTTAAAAGAACAATTACAACAATTATTAGCCTCTGAGTCTTAGATTTAACTAATTCTTTCTAAAATTTGACGACGCTTCTGTTCAAACTCATATTCTGAAAGTAAACCATCTTCTCGCAATCGGTCTAATTCCCGTAAAGCATTGGCGATCGCACTTACTTGTTGACTGGCTGCAATGTTGTTGCTAGGACTACTAAAACCGTTAAACTGAACTTCAAATTGTTCTTGGTCTTGAATTAGATACCAAATGGCTTCGATAGCACAAGCAATTCTTGGCATTGGGGTTGACCATAACAGAAGATAGATTACGCCCCAAAGAGGTTGTCCTAAATAAAACTTGTGTAGTCCAGCTAAAGGAGTAATCGCTCCCAAAAGAGCTAAAATTACAGCATTGCGCCGATTTTTAGGATGATTTAAGAAACGTTCAAATACTGACATAAACAATCTAAATTATTTGATCTATCACAACTAAACTATTTTGAAGACTCTTGATTAGAATTGTCTGCTAAAGGAATACTGATAGTTACCATCGTTCCCTGTCCTTCTCCTGCACTATATAAACTAATTTTCCCCCCCATCAATTCAATCAGATTACGCGAAATCGCTAAACCTAACCCCGTACCGCCAAATTTACGAGTCGTTGAACCATCTACCATCACAAACGGACGAAATAATTTTTCTTGTTGATTAGGATCTATTCCTATACCTGTATCTTGAACAGTGATTACTACCGTAGGAGGAGAATAATGATTGTGGTCTAATTCTAGATTTTCGGAAAAACCTTCAATTTTTGGATCGATCAATTGCCGAACTTGACTTGGTAAATAACTTTTTTCTTGAAATAATTCTTCTCCAATTAATTCAGTTTCATGATTATTTTCTAAATTTAGATTTAGATTTTTTTCGGAAATTGGTACAACTGGATTATATAATTCTGATAAAAATAATTCATGATTTTCAAAATTCCTTTGAAGTAGTTTTTCCTGAGTAGCGTGATAAAAGAGAGTCGAAGAGTTTGCCTTAATTTTAACATCAATAATAATACTACCATAGTCGGTAAATTTTACGGCATTTCCCACAATATTTATCAAAATTTGTTTAAGTTTGGCAGGATCTGCATTCACAAAAATTTCTTCCTTCCATTGAGGAGTTTTAAAATTTAATCCTTTTTTTTGAATGGGAACTGTTTGTAAATCGATAACTTCATTAATGATTTTAGCCAAATCAACTTTTTCTAAACTTACTGATAACTTCCCTGCTTCAATTTTAGAAATATCTAAAACATCATTAATAATTCCTAACAAATGTATAGCAGCATCATCAGCTTGTTGTAAAAATTCAATTTCTTCTTCTTTGTTATCACAATAACCATCTTTAACAAAACGAATACAATTAATAATTCCATTGAGAGGCGTTCTTAATTCGTGAGAAGTAGTAGCCAAAAATTCACTTTTTAATTGATTAGCATTTTGAGCTTCTTTCCAAGCAGAAACAATTTCTTCCCCCCAAGCTTTTAACCTAGTTACCATCTCATTGAGAGCTAAAGATAATTGATTAAATTCTCGAATTTGAAAATTTTCAGGAAGGCGATCGCGAGAATGTAAATGTTCTTTAGTCAAAGCATAATCTCGCAATTGCTCTAACGGACGAGCCAATTCTCTAGAGACATAAAGGGTCGCTAAAGAACTAGCTAAAATCAGACAAAACGTCATGATAAATAAAACTTGACGAATATCTTTCAGTGGTAATAAAGCAGCGTCTAAAGGAGTAACTGCTAAAATAATCCATTTTTGATTCAAATCTTGAGTAATGGGACTAGGAATAGAACTATAGCCAGCTACTAACTCTACACCGTCTTTTTCTAAGTAAAACAAATGAAGAAAATCTGGTTTACCTGCGATCGCATTTCGCAATAAACTTTGGAGGCGATGAGCATCAGGCATTTGTTGAATATTCCGCCCAACTCTCTGGATAAACGGATGTGCCAAAATAACGCCGTTTTGATCGATCACGACAGGATAACCATCCAGAGAACCAGGTTCGACTCGCTCCTGGTTGAGAATCGCTGCTTTAACACTTAAGACATAACTCAAATTACCTTGACGATTATAAACTGGTGCAGTTAACCATAGTTTGAGTTGACTTTGAGGCGGATCTTCAGTAACGCTTTGGGCTTCTCTCCACAAAGAAGTTGAAGGTAATAACAGTTTAATATTAATTTGATTGGAAGTCGTCAAAAGTTGCTTTTTTTGTGGTGACCAAAAATTAGGTTCGACTTTCATCCTTTCCGAACAGGTAGTAGCAGTGATTTTATTAGTCTGTAAATCTGTGAGTTGAACGCATAAAATATTAGTTGGTAAAATATCGCTTAATTGAGCAATAAATTCTTGATGATTATTAGGAAAATTAGATTTTAGAATATCTGCATCACTAGCACTAGCTAGATTAGTTGTTAATGAATCAATTGATTGTTTAATTATTTCTCCTTTTCTAATAGCACTTTCAGTTAAATTTTGACGGGCAGTTTCTAAAAAAGCCGAACGAGCCTTTCTATAGGTAACATATACTCCCATCAATAACACGGGTACACTCAACAGCAATAGCCTTGAGAGTAAAATTCGACGAAAAGAAGATTGACCGAGTCTCATAAAAGCTGGAGCTTTTGCTGGAGCTATCTTAATTGTTTCTGTTCTTGTTTCAATGATATCTATTGCTGCTTTATTTGCCAGCTTATTATTAGATTTAATTTACTGTGAATTACAATTATAAACCTGATACCACTGTTATTTTAGCCATGACTGCTGATGGCAAAATTTCCGATTATAAGCGATCGCCTGCTCGGTTTGGTTCACCACAAGATAAAGTTCATCTAGAAGAACAAGTTGCTTTGGTTGATGCAGTATTATTTGGTGCAGGAACTTTACGTGCTTACGGTACAACTTTACCCATCACTAATCCTCAATTATTACAACAAAGACGACAACAACATCTTCCTGCTCAACCGATCCAAATCGTTGTTTCTGCTTCGGGACAATTTAGTTCCAAACTGCGTTTTTTTTCTCAACCTGTACCTCGTTGGTTGATTACTACTACTGAGGGAGCTAAATCATGGCAACGGCAGCAATTTGACCAGATCTTAGTTGCCGATTTGATTCAACTCAATTCATGGCAAACTATCTTCAAACAATTAAAAGAATTAGGCATCAACCGATTAGCTGTTCTTGGTGGAGGAGAATTAGTTGCTTCTTTATTAACAGAAAATTTAATCGATCAATTGTGGTTAACTATTTGTCCAGTTATTTTTGGTGGTAAAGACGCACCTACCCCAGTCGAAGGAGAAGGATTTTTAGCGACTCAAGCATCTAACTTAGAATTAGTTGAGGTTAAACAGATCGAACAAGAAGTTTTTTTACATTATCTAGTCAAGCGATCGCTTGGGGATTTATGAACGAAGCTTAATTTAAAGTAACAATCTGCTACAGCTTCAGAAATAACGTTCTAGAAATTCCCTAAAATGAAGTAATCGGTATCTTAGCGTGATTCTTCTGGACCTTAGCGGGTTCAGAATTTAGAACCGATGTTTGCGATGACCATCAAAAGTGGTAAAAAACAATACTAAGTCACGCGGTACACTGCCGTTCAACGACAGTGCCTGCGCGTGACTGGCATTCCACCAGTCAACTTTATTTTTAACTTCAGCATGACCAAAACTGTTGCCGATGTCATGACCTCAAGTCCGATTGTGATAACGCCTCAAACCGCGTTAAAAGAAGCAATCAAAATTTTAGCAGAACACAAAATTAGTGGCTTGCCTGTAGTAGACGAAGCAGGAAAACTAGTTGGAGTACTTTCTGAAACCGATTTAATGTGGCAAGAAACAGGAGTCGATCCACCGCCCTATATTATGCTGCTTGACAGCGTCATTTATTTACAAAATCCTGCTCGTTATGAAAAAGAAATTCATAAGGCTTTGGGACAAACTGTTGCCGAAGTTATGAGCGATCGCCCTATCACAATTAAACCCCATCAATCAGTCAAAGAAGCAGCCCATCTCATGCACGAAAAAAGAATTCGCCGTCTGCCCGTGGTTGATGAACAAAACCACATCGTAGGCATTATTACTCAAGGCGATATTATTCGGATGATGGCAACTGAATCTTAATTAAAAATCTTACTGAATAATTAACCAAACATAACAAATAAAAATAATAATGAGCATTACACCAGAATCTGTAGGCGAGTTACTCAATTCTGAGGATTTCGGCGATCGCATTCGGGGGATTAATTTACTAAGGCAAATTGAACCAGAGATAGCTTTTGAATTGGTTAAACCAATTGTCAAAGATCAAAATACTCGTGTTCGTTATGCAGCAATTAGCCAATTAGATACAGTCGGGATTCATAATCCTACTGCTGCTCTTGAACTTTTGCGCGATCGCTTATTTAACGATCCTGAAGCAGATGTTCAAGCTGCTGCTGCCGATGCTATTGCTGGTTTAAAACTCACAGAAGCTTATGACGATTTAGCCTCACTTTATCATCAAACTTCAGACTGGCTAATTCAGTTTAGTATTGTAGCTGCTTTGGGTGAACTAGGCGAACCTCGTGGTTTTGATTTATTACAAGAAGCTCTTACTTCAGATAATAATTTATTACAAACTGCTGCTATCGGTGCTTTGGGCGAATTAGGCGATCCTCGCGCTGTACCATTATTAATTCCTTTTGTCGATCATGAAGATTGGCAAATTCGTTATCGTTTAGCACAAGCTTTAGGCAGGTTAGGAGGTGAACAAGCACAAGAAGCGATCGCACAATTAAGTCAAGATTTAGTTGAACAAGTTGCCAATGAAGCCAGAATTAATTTAAATCAATAAACCAGTAGAGACGTGTCGCCGACACGTCTGTACACCAGTTATCAGTGAGCATTAATTGTTACTGTCCCAAAAATAATTTATAAACAGGATTTTGACTCTCATCCCAATAGCGATAACCAATCGTATCTAAAAAAGCTTGCCACTCCAACATTTCTTCAGGAGGAACTTGGATACCCATCGCAATCTTGCCGTAATCTGCACCATTGTTCCGATAGTGAAATAAACTAATATTCCAATTAGGATTCATAGAATTGAGAAATCGGATCAATGCGCCTGGACGTTCGGGAAACTCAAACTGATAAAGCAATTCATGTTTAGCTAAAGGCGATCGCCCTCCTACCATGTGACGCAAGTGTAATTTAGTCAATTCGTCGTCAGTTAAATCAATTGTACTAAAGCCAGATTGTTCCAAAGTTGCCCTAATTAAATCTGCATCAGCACGGTTTTGAATTTGAATGCCGACAAAAAAGTGAGCCTGCTTTTCATCCGCAATACGATAGTTAAATTCGGTTAAATTATGCTTACCCAGACACTGACAAAATCTCCGAAAACTACCTCTTTCTTCAGGAATTGTTACCGCAAAGATCGCTTCTCTTCTTTCACCTAATTCCGCTCTTTCTGCCACAAAACGAAGGCGATCAAAGTTCATATTTGCTCCGCAAGCAACAGCAACCAAAGTTTTGTCGACAAATCCTTCTCTTTCTACATAAGCTTTCGCTCCTGCGATCGCTAATGCTCCCGCAGGTTCTAAAATGGATCTAGTATCCTCAAAGACATCCTTGATCGCAGCACAAGTATCATCAGTATTTACCAGAATAATTTCATCAACATATTTTTGACAGAGACGAAAAGTTTCTTCTCCTACTTCCCTTACTGCTACCCCATCAGCAAATAATCCTACTTGTGACAAACGTACTCTTTTGCCTGCTTTTAGGGATTGATACATCGCATCAGCATCAACTGGTTCGACACCAATAATCTTGATTTCGGGTCGTAATCGTTTGATATAAGCTGCAATTCCCGAAATTAAACCACCGCCTCCAATCGCTACAAAAATCGCATCAATTGGCTGTTGATATTGCCGTAAAATTTCCATGCCAATTGTTCCCTGTCCCGCAATCACATCAGGATCGTCAAAGGGATGAATAAAAGTTAAATGTTTTTCTGCTTCTAGTTGCCAAGCATAGGCACAAGCATCATCATAAGTATCCCCATGTAAAACTACTTGTCCGCCTCTAGCTGCCACTGCATCAACTTTTACTTGAGGTGTAGTTACAGGCATGACAATAATCGCCGTAGTTCCCAGTTTACTAGCAGCTAAAGCTACTCCTTGAGCATGATTTCCTGCCGAAGCTGCAATTACTCCCTGTGCCAAAATATCTGGAGATAATTGCGCCATTTTATTGTAAGCTCCCCGCAGTTTGAAGGAAAACACCGATTGCATATCTTCCCTTTTAAGCAGAAGTTTGTTTTGCAATCTTGCGGAAAGATTAGGTGCATATTCTAGTGGAGATTCCTGAGCGACATCATAAACGCGAGCAGTTAAAATTTTCTCCAAATAGTCGGAGTTCATTGGCGGAGCGAGAGAGGATTACAAAATATTAATAGACTGTTATTTTACTATAAATTAATATAATTTTTTAATACTTTTTATTATAGCGCAACGCGATCGCAAAAAAACTAAACCCCAATCAGAAATATTGAGGTTTATAGTGAAGAAAAGCTTTTTTTTGTTATTTTTGTCTTAATACTGTTAGAGCCAAATTTTATACACCAAAAGATTTACCACAACCACAAGTTTGTGCTGCATTAGGATTAGTAAATTGAAAACCACCGCCAATCATCGCGTTACTGTAATCAAGTACCAAACCGTATAGATACAATAAACTCTTGGGATCGCAGACAATTTTAAAGCCTTCGTAGTCAAATACTTCATCATTATCGCGAACTTGATTGGGTTCTTCAAAGTCCATCATGTAAGACATTCCTGAACAACCACCCTGACGTACTCCAACTCTTAAGCAAAGTTCTTGATTGCCTTGCTGTTGTTGCAGCATTTTGATGTGTTTGAGGGCTGCATCAGTTAATTGAATTCCTGTTTGAGGGTTTTGAGTTGCTTGTGTCATTGATGTTGATGTCCTTCTTTAAATCTATTGGGTTCAGAGTCAATCGAGCTAATAAAGTATTTAAGTCTAGTTATTATATTTGCTTAAATTTTAACTGTTTTAACGTATTAAAACAGCGATTTATTTTTTTTTATTGTAGTTTAAATATTTTAATATCTGTATTCTATACAACTACCAATTATCGATAAACGGGCAAATCCCAAACAGACAATTAAACCTAAAATGCAAACATAAATAATAGCTTTTTTGCCAGAATTTATTAATAGCAAAATCTAAAAAACGAATTAGTTATAGGGAGATCGAGATGTTTAAGGGGAAATTCTCAACCTCCCTTGATAAAAATGCTATTTATTGCTCTAAACTATCTATGCTTAACGGGACTAAATCCCCATAAATAGTAAAGCCTAAAAACATTGGTTCTTTTTCTTGAATTAACTTGCCAGTCAAGGCACAACTTTCATCCTTACGTGCAGTGGCTTCTACAGTAGCGCGAATATCGGAACGAACAAATTGTGGTCGATAATCTCCAGATTTTTGATGAACATAGTTCCACAAAATATCTCTGATCAAAGCTTGATAGCCTTGATTTCCAGATAATTCTTTGAGTTTGTCTTTGAGAGTTTTTTCTAAACGGATACTGGTAACTTCCATTTCAGTAGTAGATGTACGAGTTAGGGTGCGCATAATTTTTTCCTCTAAGTACTAGACAGACGGGTAATACAAGTGTAGTATTAAAAAGACCCTTTGAACACTACTGAAAAAAATCTTCGATGTTACTAATGACACTCTCTACTTTAGCACTAACAAATTCCTGCAAGGGCGATCGCTCTAAGGCAGACAATGGTAGAGTGTGTCAGTTGATGATTTTCCATGACAATCAAGCATATTTGCCGAGATTTAGCCCTATAGAAAATTGGGAAGATCATTTTCAGACCAATTATAGTAACAACAAAAGCAATCTAGAGTCACGACTAATTCCAACTAGGGGGAGGTGCAGTAATCCCATCACTGTACCAGGATAAGCCAAACAGCTTGATCTTAATACCATACCCCCGCCCCTATCTAGGAAGCGGGTTTTTTTTAGATTTAGCTTACTGGGGTCATTTAAATTAAGCATGACTTAATGTCATCTAGGACAATGGAAACTTTAACGCCATCGGTAATAGTCTTCTCCAAAAACTATTTACCTTTAAATCGAATTAATTTAAAAAGAGCTATTACATTACTAGTTACGGGGAAAGCTGAACCTATCAATTTGGTAGCGGATGTAATTTGGGAAATCCGTTCTCCCAACTTAATTGTGCAAGTACCAGCTTACATTCGTTTATATAATGCATCGGAAAGAGCGTGGCGAATACCGAGTGTTTCACGAAAAGAAATCTTCCGACGTGATAGATATCAATGCCAATATTGCTCAAATAAGAAAGATTTAACTATAGACCATATTATTCCTCGTTCTAAAGGAGGAAAAAATACTTGGGACAACTTAGTCACAGCTTGCACAGCTTGTAACTCTCGTAAGGGAGATTGCACTCCTGAACAGGTAGGAATGAAGTTGAAAACCAAGCCTAAACCACCGATGTATCCTTTGCTTACTTTTACAGATAATTTTTGGAACCAAAAAGGATTTGGACTAGGTGCATAAATACTCTTACTGAATTTTTATAGGGAGATAGAAAGCTGATGTTAAAACTTACATATACAGAAAAAGGCTTCTATTTAGAATTATTAACTGATTTATTAGAAGAATGGCTGGCTAACAGAGTGCTGCTTTGTCTGCGTGCAGCTACTAGCATTTATGTTGAACCTAGTACCGCTTCTTTTTTGTTACCTACCAATTTAACTTGTCTAAAAGAGTTAAAAACATTACAACAAGACAATGACGAAATTCTGGAATTGATTGATAGCGACCGCGATTGTTTAGAAATTAGTCTGCAAGGAACTTGGTTGACTTCTACCGAAGATAGTGAAGAGGGCATTTTTGTCTGTCAACTTACTCCTCGTACGGAATTATTACTGTCTCAACTTTGGCAAGCAGCTAATTTAGAAGCCTCGGTGTAGCTTGGTTCTTGAGTAGGCAACAGCAACCATTGATAAGTGTTTTGTTTGTGTCGCCATCATGAGAGAATATAATCAACTTGTACTTATATAAAGGAAAAATTATTTAGAGGGAATAACAAAATGACCTTTTTGTTTCAGTTAGTATTAACTCTTTTTGTCTTATTTTCCTTCGTGATGGTGATCGGAGTTCCTGTAGCTTATGCTTCTCCCCAAAATTGGGACCAGTCCAAATCCTTGATTTTCCTAGGTTCTGGTCTTTGGGTGATTTTAGTTGTGTTAGTTGCTGTTTTGAACTTTTTCGTTATATAACTCTGGGACAAAACACTTTAAAAAGAGCGGTCTTGCTGCGCGAGATCGCCTTTAATTTCAATTTGCGACTATAGATAAAACTTTTTTAAGGATCGATACTCAATCCATCATGGCTGTTTTTGAGGGAACTTTTACACAAGATGCGTCTACTTGGCGATTTGCGATCGTGATTGGTCGTTTTAATGATTTAATTACCGATAAATTGCTATCTGGTTGTCAAGATTGCTTAAAACGCCACGGGGTTGATGTGAACCCCCACGGTTCTCAAGTTGATTATGTTTGGGTTCCTGGTAGTTTTGAAATCCCGATGATGGCTCGTCAATTGGCTATTTCTGGTCGTTATGACGCGATAATTTGCCTTGGTGCAGTAATTCGCGGACAAACTCCTCATTTTGATTATGTTTCTGCTGAAGCTGCTAAAGGTGTTGCTGCTGCTAGTTTCCAAACGGGTGTGCCTGTTGTCTTTGGTGTTTTAACAGTCGATACGATGCAGCAAGCTTTAGAAAGGGCTGGTGTTAAAAGTAATCTTGGTTGGAATTATGCTTTAAGCGCTTTAGAAATGGCTAGTCTGATGCAGCAAATTCAGGTAATACAACCATCATTAAATAAGCAATCTCGTTTAAATCCTAATTCATCGGGGTCTAGTCCTGCTTTACCTGATGTTGCGAATAAAAATGTAGTGGACAATTTACAGTAAAAAATCAGCGTTAGATTAACATCGCTTTTTTATTTTAATTAGATCAATTCTCAGGGGAAACCACCTTTCGCAAGGGGCTGTCCCTGCCGTCGTCCGGCAGGGTTGATACGCCCCGCCCCTACTTTTATTTCTTTTATATCAAGTTCGGATGATGACTTTAAATTAAAAAATTCCTCCCCGTCTCCAGACCCTTCGCTTCTCTCAGGGCTTCGCTGCGCTCGTCTCCGAGTCTCCCTGTCATCCCTAACATTAACTGTTGTAAACTAACCCCACATTATATCTCATTCAGCATTTTTTGAATATAGGTGGGTAAACAAAAGGCAGCTTGATGAATATCGGCATTGTAATAACTGAGGTTTTGTTCTTGGGCAAAGGTTTTAGCGCGATCGCGCTGGAAGTTCTTGAGGGGATGTGCGCCTTGTTTGGAACAATAAGTTAAACTCCACATTCCACTCGGATACATGGGAATGAAAACTAAGTAACAATGTACTTGGTCATTGCCAAAGACTTGTTTAAGACATTGATTAAGTTCGACAAAAGCTTTGGGATTAAAAGAAGGTGATTCGCTTTGTACTGTGACTAAACCACCTGGACGTAAACAGCGATAGACATCTTGATAAAATGATTTAGTAAAAAGTCCTTCCGAAGGTCCAACAGGATCTGAAGAATCGATAATAATTAAATCGTAAGCGTTCTCAGCAGTTTCTTTAACAAATTTAATGCCGTCATCAATCAGTAATTTTAATTTGGGATGATCGAAAGCAGAAGAAATAGTGGGTAAAAATTGTTTAGCAGCACTTACCACTACTTCATCTATTTCTACCATTGTAATTGTTTCGATATTTTGATAACGGACTAATTCCCGAATTGTGCCACCATCACCAGCACCGATTACCAACACATCTTTGATGTTAGAGTCGGTTAACATCGGGACATGAACTAGCATTTCATGATAAGATGCCTCATCCGCTTCGGTACACATCACCATGCGATCGATAGTCAGCATTTTACCGCGATCGCAAGTGTCAAATACTTCTACAGTTTGATAGGCAGATTGTTCACAGAAAAGGCGATCGCCTTTGATCCGAATTGATAACGCAGTGCGATCGTTATGATCGATTACCCACTCAGCAGGATTAAATGGTTCAGAAGTAGTCATGGTAAATGTCTAGCAGCTTGCCAATTGAACGCCGATTTAGTATACGACTTTCACGCCCTTAGCTCAATAGTTGAACGAATATTAATCTGATTATTTTCTCTTTGTATTTAACGATAAATTTAACTCGGATTTTTATTTACTTAAATTAGCGACCGCTCTGCGCCTCGCCATAGGCGAGAACGCTTATGAGTTTTAACTTTCCTGAGAACGTGCTTTTGGAGCAAGTCTTTCGCTAGCTAGTCGAACTAATTGAAGAAATTGTGGTTGATAGATAATTGCTAAAAAATTCACTGTTAAACAAGTACTACCCAATGTCAGCAAAATAAAAGTAATCGGCGTAACAACGCCGATCATAAACCAGGTAGAAATATGTAAAAACAAAGTCAAGGCAAAGACAACAGATAAAGCGACAGTCAACCTAACTTTGGAGAGAGAAGATTGTTTGGCTAACAAAATTAAATTGACTAAAGTTGCGATCAAGTTAGCTGGAACTAAAAAAGCACAAATAGCACCACAGTTTTGTCGAGAAAATTCAAAAATTGGTTCAAAATCTAACATAATTTCTGATTGAGGTTTTGTCTACGCTTATTGTAGAACAGTTAATCTAAAGTGTTTCTCTGTGCTTCAAGGTTTGTGTTGTCTTTATAGATTTTTAAGATAGATTCAATTATCATATTGCAAACTTCTTAAAGATTATTATTCAAAGTGAGCTTAAGACATGGCTTAATATATTACCTGCTTGAGTTGATCGAGTTGATGAGAAAACCAATTTTATTCAAAACAACATTACAATACAAAACTTGGTCAATGTCCAGCGACCTATATTTAATAATTATTACCAAAGTATTTATTATTTGATTAAACTTGAATTTATCTATAAAAATTTAAAAGAAAATAAAACTCTGATTTAAGAGGTTTATCTGGTATGGCAAATGAAGAACATTTGGCTTTATTATACCAAGGAGTAGAAGCCTGGAATCAATGGCGACAAGAACAGCCTCAAGTTATTCCTGATTTGAGTAAAGCTAATTTATATCAAATAAATCTGAGAAATTTTAATCTGCAACAGGTTAATTTTTGTCAAGCAAATCTTAGTTTTGCTTGCTTGGATCATGCTCAACTTCATCAGGCTAATTTGCGAGGAGCTAATTTACTTGGTGCTAGTTTGTGTCAAGCTAATTTATATCAAGCCAATTTAGATTTAGCAATTCTTAAACAAACTAAAATTAACTCGGAGACAGTTTTAGATTTTAAGCCAAGAAAAGTTTGGGAAATTGTCAATGGAGGAGGAGCTAACCAAAATTTTAGTAATCTTAATTTAGCTTATGCTAATTTATTTCAAGTTGATTTGAGTAATAGTGATTTAAGTAATACGAATTTAGAACACGCCAATCTGAGCAATGCTAATCTCAATGGAGCTTATCTTTATCAAGCTAATTTAACTGCTGCTAATTTATACAAAACTAACTTAGAAAATGTTTATTTAAGTCATGCTAATTTAACCGCAGCTAATCTTGGTCAGGCATCTTTAATCGGTGCTTATTTACGAGACGCGATCGCAGATTTTGTCAACTTTCATGCAACTAAAATTAATCATCAAACTCTGATCGATCATAAATGTCATTTAATTTGGGAACTGGTTAATCAAGGGGCAGTACAAAAAAGTTTAACTGGTGAAGATTTGAGTAATGCTAATCTTAAAGGTGTCAATTTTTCTGAAGCGGATTTAACTAAAACTAATTTTGGTAATTCAGATTTACAAGGTTGCAATTTTTTTCAAGCTAATCTGACTAAAACTAATTTTGCTAAAGCTAATCTAGTTAATGCTAATTTTGAGCAAACCAATCTAAATTCAGCTAATTTATCGGGTGTAATTAAAAATCAAACAACTAAGTTTCCTGATCAATTCATTAGTAATTCAACAACTCAAATTTCTCCTGAAATTAAAGGAAATGACACACAAATTGAATCAGGAGAACTTCAATCAATTCAAAAAAAGCATCAAATATCTAAATTAGAATTAAGTTGGATTGTGATTTTAATAACTACTATTTTATTAGTAATAGGTTTTTATTTTTTCTGGCGTTATCAAAATAATCAACCTTTATTTACGCCTCCCAATTCAGAGGATTTTTTGCCTAGTCCCAATTAAATCTTCAAAAAAATATAATTATAAAAAAAATTACTTTAAATTATATTAATAAATACTAACTAATTTTCTTAGGTAAACTAATTCTAAATAAAGTTTTGACATTAACTTCACTTTCTACCTCAATCTTGCCTCGTAATTGTTGAACTACTAAATTGTAGACTAAATGTAGTCCTAAACCACTACCACCTCGATCTCTAGCAGTAGTAAAGAAAGGATCAAAAATTTTACTTAAATTTTCTTGCGGGATACCACAACCATCATCGCTGTAATTAATTTGTATTTCGTCTTCTTGTTGAAGAACTTCAACCAGTATTTTTCCTGAGTTTTCTCGTTGATAAGCATGAGCCAAAGAATTAAGAATCAAATTAGTAATAACCTGAGCTAAAGCACCAGGATAGCTATTAATAAATATTGTGTCATCTCCTTGCACTACAATAGTGTGATTAGTTCTCTTAAACTGAGGAGTTAAACTGATAATGATGTCTTCTAAATACTGTTTAATGGGAAAATTTCGCTGCTCCTGACTAGTTTGATCGACTGCAACTTGCTTAAAACTTTGTACTAATTCACCAGCGCGATAAAGATTGTTAAAAATCAGTTCGCTACTTTCGAGAGCAACATCAAGATAATGATTAAGAATTGAACGTTTTAATTGACCATTTTGAAATTGAGCCAGAAACAATTTAGTTTCGTCAGCTAAAGTAGAAGCAACGGTGATGCTAGTACCAATAGGCGTGTTAATCTCGTGAGCAATTCCTGCTACTAAGTTACCTAAAGCTGCCATTTTTTCGGTTTCTACTAACTGTTTTTGAGTAGCTTGAAGATTTTCGAGAGCTTGAGATAGTTCTTGACTACGTTTTTCAAGAATATCTTGTGATTCTTGTAAATCTTTGATAATTCTTTTAAATAAAGATTCTTGTTTTTGGTTGGTTTCTTCTAACTGACTTCTTTGCTCTTCAGAACGCTCTAATTTCTTTTGTAAGATTCGATTATTTTTTTTAAGCTGCCGAATCTCTTGTTCATAATCTTGTTTTTCTGTATCCATTTATCTTCTCCCTAGAATCAGAGTGATAAAGGTTTCGTGGTGTAAAAAGGTAATTGGGTAATCTTCTA
>CAZLUP010000011.1:0-62979 GCA_964562685.1 uncultured bacterium | reverse complement strand
TCTTCTAATGGTGCAATCTCGCCATTCGTATAAAATCCAGAAGCAGGAAAGGTTCGACCTAAATAATTTTTGACAACTTGATATTCTTCTTGCGCTTTTGTACCTAAAATTTGTCTACGAGCAGCACAAGAAAAAAACAAGGCTGCTACTGGCTCTACTCCTGGATAATTTTTTAAAGCTTGAGAAATTGAAGCTTTAGAAGAAATAAGAATTTCATCCCGATTTGTTGCTGTAAGTTGAATCGTTGCACCTTCGGGAATATCAGCCAAAAAGCTAATACTCCTGGTATCAGTGTCATAATTACTCGGAGCTCTTAAATAAAATTGATGATTGTTTTCTTCAAAAATTGCAATGGGATATTCTAAAGAAGGAAAGCAATCGCCCAAATAATATTGATAAAAATCTAAGGCTGGTTTACCATCAACCTCATAAACAATATTTTGTTTGACTTTAGTAACTTTACTCTTTTTACCAATCGGATTCCAAGCACTATTGACTCCACAAGAAACTAGTAACTTTCCTGAAAAAAGCAGAATGGGGATAGTATCTGTAAAAACTTTTTGACCAAAAAATTGATAAGTTTGTTTAAATCTCCATTGATCTGCGGTTAATCCACCTACAATAGGAATCTTTATTCCTAGTTGTTGTTTTAATGCTTTAATCAAAGAAACACCATTAGTTGTTAACCCATCTGGCAAAGTAATACACAAACTAATATCTTGATTGGTTTTAGCTTTTGCCTGACTAATAGCTTGCTGCACGGCTGCTGTAGAAGATTGAGAAATTGCTTTTCCGATACCTGCATGAATTTCAATTTCATCCGAGCAAAACAGCATCAAAGTCAAAGAATCTTCTTGAAAATCCAGTGTTGATGATAATTCACCATCGGTTGTCCCTCCAATCAACTCCAGTTGAGGAAATTGTTGATAAATTTGTTCTAAAATTAGACTATGTTCAAAATCGATCGCAGCAAATAAAAGACCAGCTTGAGGAATTTCTCCTGCTAAAGAATGCAGACATTGTTCTAAAACTTCTGCGATCGCTTCGAGTGAATCTGGATCGTTACTGTGACCGATTGCTACTTTAAACATTAATTGGCATAACTTCAGATTGATAATTAATATGTTTCCCAAAATCACTCTTTAAATTACCATTGATTTTGATAAGTATTAGAGAAAAGCTAAGATATCGCAAGATTAGTCAACAATAAAGACCCTAATTTCATAGGATTTCCAATAATTAATTATTATTATTGACCATAAAAATTTAAGCTAAATCAGCAAAATCGCAGAGAGTACAGTAAGGACAAATCTGACAATTTGTTTGGGAAGCATTAGCAGTATAATTACCTGCATGAATTGCGTTGACTACACTTTCTACTTCTTCTGTAATTTGTTGCAATTCTGTTTGCGAAAAACTATGCAAATAATCGTGTCTTAAATAAGCTATATGTGCCTGTTGAGATTCTAAAGCTTGTGCATAAGCCCAAAGTTGAAAACGGTGAGCTTGAGGATTAATTTCGCGATCGCTTTTGTAATCTAATACCCAATTCTCTCCCACTAAATCAATGACACCAGTAAAAGTAATTTGTTGAATTGATAAACTAATTTTTGCTTCTTTAGCTATCGCTGTAGTTTGAAAAGATTGATATTGAGGATGTTGCCAAAATCGACTGGCTAGAGAGATCGCTTCTTCTGCTGCTGTTTGACTCCAACTAGAATCGGCAAAAGCCATTAAACGCTCTACTTCAGAGATTTCATGTTCTAAAGCTTTATGTACTAGCGTCCCTACTTGCGAGGCGTAAGCAATTCCTTCCCCAATTCCTGGATGCCCTTCCAGAAAACGAAATTGGAAGCGGAGAGGACAACGATTGTATTCGCTTAAAGCTGTTACTGGTAGTTCAAAAATACCAGAGCCAATCGAGTCTATTAATAAGGGAGGTAGAGAAGTTTCCTGGAAGGTTTGTACGAAGAATAAGGGCGGTAAGGCTGCTTCGGGAGTAAAAGCAATATTTTCGATAGAAAGATCGGCTGCTGCCAAACCAGGGCTTAATCTATTTAAATCTCCTTTATTTAATTCAGTTGCACTTAAAAACAGGTAATCTCTCGCTCTAGTTAAAGCTACATACAAAAGACGCAGTGCTTCTTGTTCTTCCCTTTGTTGTTGTAAATATTTTAAATAAGTATAAAGGGCTGGTGTTTGAGTTTCTCCAGCCAATTCCCATTGCCAAGCAACTCCCCAATGAGAATCAAAATAAATAGTTTGAGGAATGTTTGGACGTTCCCTACTTAAATCTGCGATCGCGACTACTGACCATTCTAATCCTTTGGCTGCAAAGATCGTCATCAGAGATACGGCATTACCTACGTCTAGAGGAGGGCGAGAAATTTCACTTTCACTGTCATAAAGACGTTTGAGACGACGTACTACCCCAAAGAGATCATCTGTACCTTGTTCCAATTGGGCGACTAATTCCCGAAATCCTTGCCAGTCTGCCAGTCTCCTCGCTGCACCTGATAAATTAGCAATAACTGCGGTATATCCCGTCAAACGATCCGCAATTTGGATTAAACGCGAGGGTGCTTCTTGATAACGTTGTTGTAGTAGTTGGGAAAGCACCTTAACAGGATGTTCTAATTCTGGTATCGGTGTAGAGCAAATTGTTTTCCACCAATCAATTTTATCTTCTCTTGCTATGCCCAGTTGAAATAAAATGCGATCGCTAACAGCAAAAAAAGGACTTCTTAAAACTGCGATCAAAGCAATATTATCTTGCGGTTCGGCTAAAAAACGTAATAAAGCCCACGTATCTTTAGCTTCTCTAGTAGCAAGTAAATTACCACCTCCTGAAGGTGCAACTGGAATTTTTGCTGCTGCTAAAGCTTCTTCGTAATATTCTAGGGGCGACCAAGTCCGAGTTAAGATGGCAATATCTTGGGGTTGAATGGGACGTAATTGTTGGGTTTGCTTATCATAAACAGGAATTTTCTGATCCAACATTTGTTTAATTTGTTGGGCAAGATGATGCGCTTCTACCCGTTGACGTTGACTTTTATTACTATCAGGATGTTTTTCTACAGCAAAAACCTGAATATATTTTTCTCCCTCACACCCCTGCACCTCTGCCTCTAAAAAACGGTCACTTTTTAACTCCTGATGTAAATCTGTTAATAAGGGTGCAAAAATTTGATTAATTTGTTGCAATAAGGGTTGATGGGTGCGGAAACTTTGACTGAGGATAACTTCTTGACCGTTATTATTCAGGATTTTTTGTTTAAATTGTTTAAATACTCGAATATCTGCCCTTCTAAATCCATATATCGACTGTTTTACATCACCCACAATCGTTAGTTCAGCGTTTTGCGTCAAAATTCCCAATAATTCTGCTTGAGTGGGATTAGTATCTTGAAACTCATCAACTAGAAAAACTTGCCATCTTTGTCGGTAATATTCTTGTACTTGCAGATCGCTTAAAGCTTTGATAGCATAAATTTCTAAATCACTAAAAGTTAAAAATCTAGCTTGTTGTTTCAGTTTAGCGAGATAATTCGTAATATCTTGATAGGCTTCAGTTAAAGCAGGAAGCAGTTGTTTCAATTGTTCGTCTGCTTCTGTTAAAGTCAGAGTAATTAATCCTGCTTGAATAGTTTTTTTGACTAAATCTCGTAGGGATGTCAAAGCTTCTTTCACAAGTTTAAAACCGTTATCCTGCCAACTTTTTTGACTGCCAACATTAAGTTTAATTCCAGTTAGAAATGCGATCGCTCTATCGATATTCTCTTCATCTTCTAACTCTGTCATAGCAGCTAGAGTTTCTTGACGAATTATTTCTAACTTATCTCCTGCTTTTCCTTGATACTGGGATAAAATTGACCAAGTTTTAGTCCAAATTGCATCATTAACTAATTTTTTTAAACCTTCCCGTCGAGCATATCTAATCAATTTATCCCAATCTTGAATACCTTGTCGTAACCCTTTAGTCGCCGTGTAGGGATCTGCTAATAAACCACTCATTAGCTTAGACATTAAAGAATAAGGAATCAACTGATAAACTTGTGCAGGTAAACGGGTTAAAGCCGACTCTAACGCATCATCAAGCCAGATTTTTCCTTCCAAATCGTCAATAACCGTAAAATCAGCGGGGATACCTGCTACTTCCGAATATTCCTCACAAATTCGACTAGCTAAAGCATGAATCGTACTAATCGGTGCTGCTTCTAGCTCTGCTAAAATATCTGTGCGTTGAGGTAACTGTTGACTAATTAAAATTCTAATTCGTGATCGCAATTCCTTAGCTGCTTTTTCGGTAAAGGTAACGGCAACTATTTCTAAAGGAGATACATTTTTTTCTTTTAAATAATACAAATACCTTTCTGCTAACATATGAGTTTTACCCGTACCAGCACCAGCCGTAACTACTACACTAGTAGGCGAATAAGCAGCAAGTTGTTGATCTGGGGTTAAGTAATTGTTAGCCATAAAGTAGTGTTTTTGAAGTGTGTCTAGATTGTTAATGATTAATATATGTCCACGGATGAACGCTGATAAACACAGATAGAGTTATCGGTTGGTATTATTTTTTTGTTGGTAGTTGAGCGTTGATTGTTTGTCCACGGATGAACACAGATGAACACAGATGAACACAGATGAACACAGATAGAGTTATCGGTTGGTATTATTTTTTTGTTGGTAGTTGAGCGTTGATTGTTTGTCCACGGATGAACACAGATGAACACAGATAGAGTTATTGATGTGGTATGGAGTTAGTTTAAGCATTTCGGATAATTCTTTTGATTTCAACTTTTGGTTTACCAAAATTAATTAATAAGCACAAATTTAAGTTACTAGCTTTAAGATAGTTGAGACACTGAGCTTGATGATGATTGTCTAAATAGTTTAAGGCTTTTAATTCCACCAAAATAAATTTTTCAACTAAAATATCAGCATAAAAGTTACCAACAATTGTTCCTTTATAATAAACAGATATAGGATATTGAGCTTTAACATTTAACCCAGCAAATTTTAATTCTTGGATCAAAGCTCTTTCATAAACTTTTTCTAAAAAACCACAGCCCAAAGTGTTACTAACTTCAAAAGCACAGCCAATTATTTTCTGAGTCAGAAAATCAAATTTAGTTTTATTTGTTTCCATCATAAAATTGACAATAATATCCTTAAACAAACATCGATTAATACCGATCAATTATCAGCGTTTATCAGCGTTTATCAGCGTTTATCTGTGGACATTTATCACAACTCAAAAAAAAACACACAACCAAACAATAACTACATCTGCATTTCAATGAACTTCGATTTACAAAAATATCAATCAGCCATTCTCAAACTACCCAACTCTGAAAAATTAAAGCAAATTCCTCTACAAATATGGGAAACTATCCCTTCAACTAATCAAAAATTATGGCAACTAATAGAACAAGAAGAAAAATTACCTCTAGCAGTGCTTGCCCTCGAACAAACCGCAGGAAAAGGACAATGGGGAAGACAATGGCTTTCTAGTCAAGGAGGATTATATCTTTCTCTAGGAATTGCTTGTAATTTAGATATAAATGACAGTTTCTTGCTTACTTTAGTAATTGGTTGGGGAATAGGTACTACACTACGAAATTATAAATTACCAATTTTACTGAAATGGCCCAATGATCTAATTTTAATGAGCAAGAAATTAGGCGGAATTAAACTAGAAACTCGCAGTCAACAAGATCGAATTACTCAACTAGTAATCGGAGTAGGAATTAATTGGGCTAATTCTGTTCCTGATCTGGGAATTAATTTACAGTATTACTATCAAAATTACACTCAATTTACAGTCACTTCTTTAGAACAATTAACTGCTATTACCATTAGTGGAATTATTTTAGGTTATCAACATTATTTAACAACAGATCGAGAACAACTTTTAAAAGATTATCTCGCAATATTTGCCAATCTAGGACAATCCGTTACTCTCAATGGTAGTACAGGAATTATTACAGGAGTAACAGCTCAAGGAGAGTTGTGTGTTCGCATAAAATCACCTGGCGCAGCTACAGAAGTCTGTTTGTCGCCAGGTCAAATTAGTTTAGGTTATCTAAAATAACACAGATAAATTGTAAAGGTTAGGCAATGCCAAACCCTTACCTCTATTTGATCTATCTTGGCTGAGACAACAATTAGTTAAAAACGGAAAGTAGTACGGATTGTACCAACATAAAGAGTTTCATTATCTTCAATATGCCCTGGATTAGTTACAAAATAAAATCCTGGCGTAATCGAAATGTTGTCATTAACTTTAAACCGATAGAAAAATTCAAAGTGTAACGAAGTTGCTTCATCTTTTTGTCCTACTCTTCTTGGTAATTGTCCTTGTTGAACTAATCCAGATGCATCTCCTCCTGCTGCAATTACTTCTCCAACAGTATCTAAATTGGGATTATTATCAGTAACTACGGTTTCGTCTTCGTTATTGATAACCTGTTCAAAGAAAGGTACAGGAGTACCCGCTGTTTCAGGCCCAGCATCAACTAACTTAGGTGGCATTCCAAAAATAAAACCAAACAAATCTCCTTCTCGACCAAAAGGATCGCTTAGACCTAGAGAAAGTGTAAAAGTTGCAGTATTAGCAAAAGGTTTTTTATTAGCAGAAGCTCCAATTCCGTCTTCAGGCGGTGTACCATCAACCTCAGTCTCAGGAAAATCAGGCAATTCATTGAGGAAATTAGCAAAAGTGTAACCACCCCAAGCAGCAAAATTCAGTTTTTCCGTCACATTCCATTGAAAACTACCCCCAACAGCATTGATTTGAGCGGGTTGATCTCCTAAAAAAAATCGACAACAATCTTCAAAACCAGAACCCGTTACGCCTCGCGGTGCCGGAACAGAAGCATCAGACCACAATCCGCCTGTTTCTGCATTAACAGAACCTGTAAATGTTCCTAAGCTACCGTCACTAGAATAAGCATTAACATAATTAATTCCAGCCACAATATTGTCCGTAGGTTGTACCAAAAACTGCGCTCCTAACGCACTGTAATCTGCCCCGAAGAAACCTCCTTGAGGATCGCCACTATCTCTTGTCCCATAAGCAACTTGAAAACGAACAGGCTCTGCGATCGCCCAATCCAATCCTACTCCTGCATCCATTGCCCCACCAATTCTCAAGATTGGATTGAGTTGTCCAAAACGAGAAACTGCACCTCTACCAATATCAAAGTAAGGAGAGTTAGCAGTCAGAACATTACTTAAAGCAAAACCAAACGTAGAAGCATAGAAAACAACTTTGTCATTAAACGCAGGTAGACGATATTCTAAAATATCCAAATTGATCTCGTTGTTATAATCTGCTTGATAACCTAAGCGAGCCATATAGGTATTAAGCGATTCAGGATTAGTAAAACCACCGTCGCTAAAATTTCCTGTGGTTAAATACATCCGTAAACGGTCTTGTCCTGTAAAAGAGGTTTGTAATCCTAATCGGGTCAAATGAGTAAAAACTGTATTGGTTTCTGGTTCTCCTCTATTTACACAATCAACTTCATCTCCTAAAGCAGCATCAGGAATATCTGGTAAGATACTACATCCTCCAGGCGGATTGCCACCAAAAGCATCAGCTACTGCAAAAATTACTTCTCCATTTAAAATGGTCGTGGTGGAAAATTGGTGGTCTTCTAAAAAAGCAACCCGATTTTCTAATTCATCTACTCTTCCACCAATCGTAGCTAATTCTGCTTCAAATTCTTCTGTTAATCTTTTAATAGTCGCGAGATCTTCTTGTACAACTGCTTCGGAAGAAGCAATTAATCTTTCAATTTGTTGTAAACAAGAATTTAATCCTGCTGCAAATTCATAACGCGATAAAGCTTGTGTTCCACGATAAGTTTGATTGGGATAACCGGCAATACAACCATATCTTTCTACTAATCCCCGCAAGGCTTCATAAGCCCAGTCTCCTGGTTGAACATCTCGTAATTGGGAAACATCATTTACTTGGCTAAGGGAATTCTCAGGGGTGATAACACTATCAAGAGATTCACTGGTAGTTTGATATTTAAGAAACTCTGCTTCTGCTAAAGTTGGAGGTTGTATTGTATTTTTTTCAGACGTTGTAATTGCTTTTTTAGTTGGTAATTGAGCAATTGTTGCAAAATTATGAGTTGATTTTGATTGATTGGCTGTCTGAGAAAGACGCAGACTATTCAAATGAAATTGATTAGTTACGGAAAAGTCTTTTGCCTCATCAAATTGACTTTGCTTTGGTATTTTAAACTTAGTAAAATTATAATTAAGGCTGTAATTATTATCTTTGTTTGTAAATTGTTGATTTTTAGTTTGTGCTTGTACGACTGTTGGCTCTAAAAGTAGTACAAATAATCCAATCAGTAAAGGCAATTTATCGCTCATATTTTTTCCTCATCCACCAATTAGTTAAGCCATGCCCAATAGCTCAGAAGTTATTTTCTTTCTGATTTAATTTTTTAATGCAACTGATAGTTATTTAAAACGAAAAAAAGACTAACTATTTAGATCGTCAATAAATCTAAATAGTTAGTTTTAATAAATACTTGCTTAATTTATTTACACTAATTACTTTGCAAATAACTGAAGAATTTATGCAGACTTCATCTTTTTGTCATAAAAGTTAATCAAAATTTTTTTTGTTAGATTAAACGTATTCATAATGACTACGCTTTAAATTTGAAATTATAGATAATAGGAGTCAACTTTTATGGTTAAGATCGTTGGAATTAGTGGCAGTCTTCGAGATAGTTCTTATACGGCTTTGGCACTACAACAAGCAATTACCAGAGTAGAAGCTTTAGGTGCAGAAGTAGAACTGCTTGATTTACGAAATCTAAATCTACCTTTTTGTAATGGTGGAGATGAGTATCCTGACTATCCTGATGTGATTAAACTTCAAGATAGTGTGAAGGAAGCCGACGGATTAATTTTAGCTACACCTGAATATCATGGCAGTGTTAGTGGTGTGATCAAAAACGCTCTCGATTTAATGAGTTTTGAGCATTTATCTGATAAAGTTACAGGATTAATTAGCGTTTTAGGTGGACAATCCAACAGTAATGCTCTTAACGATCTCAGAATTATTATGCGTTGGGTTCATGCTTGGGTAATTCCAGAACAAATTGCGATCGGACAAGCTTGGCAGGCGTTTGATCGAGAAGGTAAATTATTAGATGAGAAGTTATCTCAAAGATTTGATCAATTCGCTCAAAGTTTAGTCGATCATACTCGCAAGCTGAAAGGAATTTAAATCAAAATCAGAATTATTCTGAACAGTTAGCTTCGCTAATACGATTATAGGGAATCATATCGCCAAACCACTGATTCAAAATTGCCTTTGATTCTGGAGAAGTAATCACAGAATTAACAAAATCTTGCCATGAGCGATCGCCTTGAGGAAGTAGCATACCATAAGTATCGCAAGTTAAAGACTGTTCTGGAATCAAAGGATAATTAGCAAGAGATAAATTTTGTTGTTGAGCTTCTGCTCTTAATAAAATACCATCACTGACCATCGCATCAATTTTTCCTTGTGCTAAAGCTTGTACGCCTCTATTTCTAGCAGTAACACCTCGAAACAAAGTTAATTGTGCCTGGGGATAGCGATCGCGTATATATTCTTCTGTACTTGTTCCCTCTATTACTCCGATAGTTAAATTATTTAAATTGCTATTGAGATTAGGTAAATTATTATTTTGTTGACGAATTAAAAACTGAGTACCTGTAACAAAAAAAGGTTGAGAAAATATAACTTGTTTTTGAAGTTGGGTACGAATAGTATTAGGTCCACATTCTAGCTGAACAAATCCGTCTGTTACTAAATCAAAACGATTATCAACTCTAGATTTTAAAACTCTAAAAATAAGCGTATCTCTCTTAAGTTGAGTAATTAATTTCTTTTCTAACAAACTAAAAAAATCTAGACAATATCCTTGGAGATTTCCTTGATTATCTGTATAACCGAAAGGCGCAGCATCTTCTCTAATTGCTACTTTCACTACCCCAGTTTTTTGAATATTTTCTAAGACTGTTGCTGCTTTTGCTGGTAAAGGGATAGCTAAAATTAGACTCAACAAAACGACAATTTTGATTTGACATTTAATCATTATGGCTTTAGTTATTAACGCTGCTCACATCATATCAATTTCGGTTAAATACTTACATTCATTTTTTGTAAAATCAGGTAATTAGTAATTAGTATTTAGTAATTACTAATTTTAATTTGGTTGGCAGAATTATTAGTACTAAATTGCTAGTTTATAGATAAAAAAAGAGGAAGAAAGTCTAAATTTTGTACCTTCTTCCCCAATAATTCAACTAAGAGACTCTAGATAATCGCGAATCATATTTCTTCGTCTAGGCTGTCTAAGTTTCTGTAAAGCTTTAGCTTCAATTTGGCGGACTCTTTCGCGAGATAGTTCTAGACAACGACCGATTTCTGCCAAAGAAAAAGGTTTTTCGCCACCAAAACCAAAACGCATCTGAATTACTTCTCGTTCACGGCTAGTTAGTTCTGATAAAAGATACTGCAAATCTTTTTGTAAAGATTCTCGCATCAAAGTTTCTTCAGGAGAAGCGCTTTCTGTTTCGAGTAAATCTCCTAATTCTGTATCTTTTTCTTTTCCAACTTTAATCTCTAAGGATACAGAACGGGGTACTCGCAGTAATACTTCTCGAATTTGTGCTGCGGTCATATCTAATTCTTGGGCAAGATCTTCAATGCGAGGAGTACGTCCTTTTTCTTGAGAAATCTTCCGTTGAGCTTTTTTGATTTTGTTGAGTTTTTCAGTGATGTGAACTGGAAGACGAATGGTACGACTTTGAGTTGCGATCGCTCTAGTGATCCCTTGACGAATCCACCAATAAGCATAAGTGCTAAAGCGATAACCTTTAGTGGGGTCGAATTTTTCTACTGCTCTTTCTAAACCAAGAGTTCCTTCCTGAATTAGATCGAGTAATTCTAAGCCTCGATTTTGATATTTTTTCGCTACGGACACAACCAAACGTAAATTGGCTTTGATCATGTGTTCTTTAGCGCGGATACCATCTCGTTGAATTCTTTCTAATTCTTTAACACTACAGTTAACAACTTCTGCCCAACGATGTTTACCTACAGATAGACGTTCTTTAAGTAAAGGAATTTCCATGCCTACAGTTTGAGCCCATCTTCTCAAAGAAGGACGATGGCTGAGTTGAGAGACTAAACGGTCGTGAGCATCAATTAACTCAACAAACTCTTGTAAAATTTGATCTCCCTTCTTGGCAGCTTTCGCTCGCTGCTCTATGATATTAATATGACGCTGAACTTTTTGGGCTTCGGAGACTTCCTCATCTCTTTCTAGTAAAGGAACACGACCGATCTCTTGTAAATATAGTCTGACTAAGTCAGTAGTAGTTCTATTCCCTCTTCTAGCAGCATTGTCTAGATCGATATTGTCTAAATCTAGCTCTACCAGGTCATCTGTTAACTTACTAGAGTTATAGTTACTTTCTTCTAACTCTAGATCATAAGCAGAAATAGAATAGTCTTCTTCGGTCTCAACATATAAAGAACTAGCTAACATATTGCTTTCTCAATGACGACTTAGCTTGAAAATCAGGGTTGGATCACTCCTCACTCATTAGATTGCCCAACTTAAAAGGAAAAAAGAACATCACTGCCAGTTTTTTTTTGAAATGTTCCGTAGTTTAACTTAGTCTCCGTAGGAATACGCAAATTTTTTGTTAATTAAACTACTTATCTTCTGAGGAAGGGTCTGATTTTCTTTATGCAACAGACGAATTTCTTTTGTTCTTGATTGTTCCCACGTTAAGTTTGTTTTTGGTTTTTTTTAATAATTTCTTTCAAACAAACAGATAACTTAACAAAAATAAAGAGTATTGCGGTGATTTGCTGAATATTTTTGTTTATACTGAACAATTCCAATGAGTAAGAATAATGTAGAGAGTGACAAGTTTGACCTGAAACAAGCTGGGTGAGTGTTTTTTAGCTCGTAAAATTTCCTACGTATACTTAACTTGTTGGTGTTTTGAATCCAAATAAAAACAAAAATAATTAATCGCAACAAACGAGTAGTTTTAATAATCCAACTTTAATGTAATAACCATCACCATGCACTAATTTGCTAATTCACTCAAACCGTTAGTTATTAGTTGTCTTTTCTAAATAATCATTTTTAAGGTTAGCCAAGATCGCGTTATATTTGACTTTGGTAAGATAACAATCTTGATTGATGAGTTTTTTCTCTAGTTTTTGGAAATTTTCTCGTCCCCATACCATTATTGGTACTAGTCTGAGTGTTTTTGCGATCTATTTTTTAGCCTTAGCAACTACTAATAGCTCAATTACTTGGCTAAATTTAGAACAACTGCTGGCTGTTTGGATTGCTTGCTTATGTGGCAATATTTATATTGTGGGGTTAAACCAATTATCGGATGTAGCAATTGACCGCATTAATAAACCATCATTACCACTTGCTGCTGGTGAATTTTCGCTCAAACAAGGAAAATGGATTGTTGGAATTACAGGAATTTTAGCGTTAGTAATTGCAGCTTGCTCGGGAATTTGGTTATTCGCTACGGTAGGTTTTAGTTTAATTATTGGCACAGCTTATTCTCTACCACCAATTCGCTTAAAACAATTTCCTTTTTTGGCTGCCTTCTGTATTTTTACAGTTCGAGGTATTGTGGTAAATCTTGGCTTGTTTTTACACTACAGTCAAAAGTTAACCGGTCAAGAGTTGTTAAATTCCTATGTTTGGGTATTAACTCTATTTGTTCTCTTTTTTACGATAGCGATCGCGATTTTTAAAGATGTCCCCGATCTTGAAGGAGATAAACAATACAATATTACTACTTTTACTTTAATTCTAGGTAAGCCAGCCGTACTGAATCTTTCTTTGGGAGTAATTACTTTTTGTTATTTGGGAATGATTTTGGCGAGGATCTTTTGGCTAACTGATTTTAGCTGTAGTTTTTTTATTGGTTATCATCTCATTCTTTTAGGATTATTGTGGTGGCGTAGTCAAAAAGTTGATTTAGAAGAAAAAACTGCGATCGCAAGTTTTTATCAATTTATTTGGAAACTATTTTTTTTAGAATATATCCTCTTTCCTATTTCCTATTTTGTCTAAGTTGAATTAAAGTTAAAAATTGAGTTTTTTTTAAGAAATTGCTAACTTGTCAACTTTTTTTCTGATTTAAGCAATCAAAAGGTAATGTTTCAATTTTCCCAACCTCAACTAGGGACAAACTGCGGTTTGCCCTTACCAACTCCCCATAGCGGTTATCATTGGCAGGAAGCTAATAATTTTTTCTTTAAATCTCAGGGTTTTTTTGAAGGTTGGTATTTTCGTGTGACTATACCTGAGATTGCTCAAACTTTTGCTTTTATGTATTCTATTGAAGACCCTAGTGGTGAGCAAGCTAATAGTGGTGGTGCTGCACAAATTCTAGGTATTGATGAGGAATACATTTGTCGTACTTTTCCTAATCTAGAAAAATTTTGGGCAGCTAAAGATTATTTGGGTTTTGGGCATTGGGGTAAAACAGTAAAGGCGATAACGCCTCAATTAATACCTGCTGATGAATTTGAAGCTTTTATTAAACAAGGTTACCAAGTAACAACGACTTTAAATCAAGGTTTTATTTCCGATCCAGGTACTAATAAATTTTGTCGTTGGTTATATGAAACTAAACCGATTTATAGTTGGGGCAATCCTCGTCATCCTCAAGCTACAGCAGGATGGTTGTCTTATTTACCTATTTTTGAGCCTGGATGGCAAATTTTAATGGCTCATGGTTTGGCAACGGGTTGGATTGAATGGCAGGGAAAACTATATCAATTTACCGATGCACCAGCTTATAGTGAAAAAAATTGGGGACGCTCTTTTCCCCAGAAGTGGTTTTGGATTAATTGTAATAGTTTTACTAACCACAGCGATTTAGCTTTGACAGCCGGAGGAGGAGTGAGAGAAGTGTTGTGGTGGCAAGAAGAAGTTGCCATGATTGGCATTCATTATCAGGGCGAATTTTATGAATTTGTACCCTGGAATGCTCAAGTTAGTTGGCAGGTTGAGCCTTGGGGAAAATGGCAGATGCAAGCTGTTAATCAAGATTTTGAAGTTACTCTGATTGGTAAAACGGATTTAACTGGTACTTATGTCCGTACACCAACAGCCAAAGGTTTAGTTTTTAATTGTCGAGATACAACTAGAGGAGAGTTAAGTTTAGAGTTACGTCAGCGTCAGGGAAAGACTCTTTTGAAAGCAAGCAGTGAGGTTGCAGGTTTAGAAGTAGGTGGTTCTCCTTGGGAGCAAACGTGGCAAGTTGTTACTGAATAAAATCTAGGCTTAATCAGATCAATCACTCTAAACAGTTATCAGAGATTTTTATAGCAACTGAACTATAGATCAAGACAAGATATTGAATCGTAGGGGCGTTCTTGCCATTCGTCCTAACAAAATATGTGTGTTTTAATTCAATCTTTAATTTCATATTAAAGTATGGACAATTCATGAATTGCCCCTACCAATGATGTGTCATCTTTACGATGTTATTTCGCGATCACTAATATCAAATTGCTAAATTTATGCTACGAATGAATTTATGTAGGGGTTTGGCACTGCCAAACCCCTACCCAAGATTTGTAGCAAACTAAATATTAAATATAGTTAGACCGCGTATTGCCATAACTCCAGCCAGCACTGCTACCCCAGCCGAAGTCAAAGCTGTACCAAATAACCACCAAGCAGCAGTTGCCGTGGCTTTACGGGCTTGGATTACTTGTTGTTGAGCATTTTTCTTAATCTCATCAATTCTTGCTTGCGTTTTCTGCTGAATACGTTGGAGACGGTTAAGAAAACGATCGCGTAGTGATTCAACTTGGTCGATGATGCGATTGACATCTTGTTCAGAGATATCTTCACGGGAACTTAGCACAGCCACTAAAGTGTCACGATCGAATTGGGAGATGCGATCGCGCAAGGCTTCAACTCCTGCTTCTGGATCTGAAAACAGTTTTTCTAAGTCTTGTTTGATTTCGTCGTAGTTGAGTTCGGGACGATCTAAGGAGTTAAGGTAATTACGAATTTTGTCAAATGTTCCTTCAATTACTGATTGGGCTTGCTGTTGAATTGCCTGGAATTGTTCGAGTAATTGATGGCGTACAGAATCGATTCGTTCGACGATTTCGTTGGCTTCTGCTTCAGAAATGTCTTCCCGTTGTGAAAGCAGAGCTACCACCGTATCGCGGTCAATTTCAGAAAGGCGATCGCTAATTTGATTTAGTCCTGTTCCTGGCTCTTTGAGCAAGGTTTGTAAATCGCGTTTAATGCCTTCTGGGTTTAGTTCTTCTTTGTTGGTGGAACGTAAGTAATTTTCAAAAGAAGTTTGCCAATCTTGAATTTGTTTTTGAGTACGACTTGCCAAGCGTCGGGGTGCTTTAACAATACTTTGAATTGCTGCTTCTACTTGGTCGATATACTGATTAACCTGTTCTTCACTAAGGTCTTCTCGTTGACTCAGCAGCTTGGTTAGAGTTTCTCGATCTATGTGCGATAACCTTTCTCTAAGAGCTTTTGCGCCCTGTTTCGGATCGCTAAATAGCTGCTGTAAATCTTGTTTGATGCTGTCGGGATCGAGTTCTTCTAAATTAGTAGAACGGAGATAATCAGCAATCTGACTACTAACTTCTTCGTATTGCTCCTGAGCCTTACCCGCTAACATTTGCGGTGCGTGTAGGAGATTATCGCGAATTTCTTCAAAGCGGTCAATAAATTGATTAATTTCCTCTTCATTCAAGTCTCCGCGTTCGGAAAGTAATTTTACTACCGTATCGCGGTCAAATTGAGAAAGTCTTTCTCGCAAGGCTTTGATTCCAACTTGGGGTTTATCTTGAAGAGTTTTGAGGTCTTCCCTAATGCCTTCGGGATTAAGTTCTTCTTTGTTAGTATCCCGTAAATAGGATTCTACTTTTTGTCCTAGTTCTTCGGCTTGAGACTGGGCTTTTTCCTGTAATTCCTGGGCTTCTGAACTAACACGATCGCTTATACTTAAAAGTTGATCCAAAATTTGGTCAGTTTCTTCTTCATTGAGGTCTTCCCTAGTTTGGGAAAGTAGTTGTTTCAAAATATCGCCGTTCAATTGAGAAATGCGATCGCGTAATTCTTCTACACTTGTTTCAGGATCTTCTAAAATTGGTTTAAAGTTGCGTTCAATTGCTTCAGAATTTAATTCTTCTTTACTACTAGAACGAAGATAATTTTCTATGCGAGAACGAAGTTCTTGGGATTTTTCTTCTGATTCTGCATTGCAAACCTGGGACAAAACTTCCTGGCGGATACTTTCGAGGGAATCAACAATTTCGTTTACTTGATCGGAACTAAACTGATCTCTTTGATTTAGGATGTTTACCAAATCGTCACGATTGAGTTGTTCTAATTGACCTCGCACTAAACTTGGTGCTGCGTCTGGATCGTAGATCACTTCTCTAAATTCTTGCTTAATGGTTTCGTGGTTGAGATGCCAAGGCTGAGAATTGAGTAAGTATTCTTCTACATCCGCTTTAATTGGATTAGAGGATGACGTAGACATTGATTGGGTAAGTTGTTTGGCTTGATCTATGCCTTGATCTTTAAGCTGTTGTAGTTGCTCAATAATTTTTTGTCCATCGACATCGGAAAGATCTGCTCGCTTGAGAACTGTGTCAATTAACTTAGCTAAACCAAGCTGCATAGCTTGTGTGGTAAAAGTTGACTGGTTATTGGTTTCCTCAAGCAATTGATTGAGTTTTTGATTTAATTGATCAGATTTCAACTCGTTTGGAGAAGCTTGTTGCAAAAAGTTCAGTAATTCTGGTAATAAACTGTTCTGCTGTTGCTCACCAATTACTTCTTGCCAAACAGTTTCTAGTTGATCTGCAATCTGATTAATATCCTGTTTAGAAAAGTCTGTACGACTACTAATTAAATTTACAAAAGTTTGACGGTCGATTTTATTGAGATTATCAAGGGATATAGATTTTAAATCCGAATTTTTAAGTAAATCTGCCAAATCTTCCCGAATTTCTGAAAGATTGAGTTGAGATGGTTTCAATTTACCCAAATAATCTTGTACTGTTTCCTGAACAATGGTTGGATCGATTGCCGAACTTAATTCACGACGAACTGCACTGATAGATTCTTCTACAGTATTAACTACTCGGGCATTAACCATACTACCACTAAGAGCAGTTGTTGCGATCGCTCCTATCCCTTGCATTCCTGAAGATGCAGTATCAACAACGGAACTAACTACAGAACCAATTGCTTTGGAACTAAGCCACAGCAGCAGCAAGAAAAAGATTGACCAGATCACAATGCTTGTAATGGCTGCAAAACTAATATTGTTAATAAAGGTTAGTTTAATTGCCAAAAAACAAGCGATAAACAGAGCAATATTGACCGTTATTAAAGCCCAAAATCCTACTTTAGATTCGACTTCTTGAAGTTTCCCTCCCCAAGTGTCAGCAGCTTCAGCTTCGACAGGATTAGCTCCCGCAGAAATCCCTGCTGCTAAGGTAAAATTAGTTAACAGAAACTGGAAAGCAAAAGCAATTACTACTCCAGCAAGCAATGCCACAAAAAATTGAGGCACTGGAAAAGGAAGTGTCTCTATTTGTGGAGGATTGATTGGTGTTGGTGTTGTTGTGGGTGGTACTGGAACTCGAACTTTAGCAAGCCAGAAGTGAGTGCTGTATAATCCCAGCATCATTTCTAAGTTTTGAAACATAATTTTCCTCTTCAATTTTCAACGCAATGTATCTTAGTTAAAGAGGCGACTATTTAATATTTTGTGGAGTCGACAATAATCGCATCTAATTTCATTGTTGCTAGCAAAATTGGGGGCTGGCTCTATCTTTAGTCGGATCGTTTCAAGATTATTGTAAAGATTTGCAAAAAGAAATGCTGTTAGGAATCAAAGACTGATTTTGTTTCGTTTTTACCCCAATTATTGCTCAAAAAAATTGCAATGGGTTTCTAGCTAAAGACTGATTAAATTCTTTAGCAGCTTACTTAATCTTATAGATAATAAAACAAGTCTGAAAAGGAGATTCAGAATGAAGAATATTAAATTATCTAAATTGCTCGCAGCTAGTATGATTGCAACGAGTATAGCTGTTGTACCCATGGTTTCTGCTCAAGCTCAAGTTCAAGTTCCCCCTGCTCAAGAACGATATATCGAGGAAAATGATGATTTTGATTGGGGTTGGCTTGGATTACTAGGTCTAATTGGGCTAGCTGGTTTGGCTGGGAAAAATAAACGGCATAATAACACAGTATACACTGATCCCAATCGAACTACTACCACTGATTATCGCTAAAAAGTATAGAAGTTTAACATTGCTAATCAATACAAACTTAGTAAAACTTTGGGATTAATCCAAAAAATTGATCCCAATTATATCTATTTTTTGAGGATTTAGTTGTCAATCTGGAATAGAATTTAGGTTAAATTATTTCTCCTAAATAGGCAATTCCTGCAAGACTTAATTTCCAATCGGAAGGTGGTACTTGAGGTAGCACTTTATGCCAATCTAACTCAAACTTTTCTGGTGGATTTGGACAAACAGAAATAGATAAAGATTGAGGTTCTTTAGAAAAAGAAAACTTTTGGTAAGGTAAAGTAATTAAGTTTAGATTAGCTGCTTCAGGAGATTTAACCCATTCCGAAAAAGAACTACTAATAATACTTTGTTCCCCAAATTTAACTTGGAAGAAACCATCATACCAGTCAGATTTAATAATTAATCCTAAAAGTTGTCCTTTCAGATTTAGGTTAAGAGTTGAACCTTGTTTTAAGGTGTAAATAGATTCATTAAAGAAACTATTTTTGAACACCGATTGTTCATAATTACCAGACAAAGATTGTTGTTGAAATTTTTTAGTAAATTTTAAATATTGTAAATTATTTGCATAAATACGATAGCAATCTTCCAACTTCCTAAGTGGGTGAGATAATAATTTTTTATTGATAATTTCTTGGGTAATAATTTGGGAGACTATTTTTACTCCTTTTTCTCTAGAATAATGACCATTATCTTTGGGATCGTACAAAGATTTAATAAATTTTATGCCGTGAGTTTTTAGCAAAATTTCTGAAATATTAATTACAGGAATCTCATACCGTTTTGCGATCGCTTCATATAAAGCTGATACTGGACAGCAATTATCATAGTATTCAGAATTATTAGTACCGAAGATTAAAATAATAATACGGCAATTAGGGTTAATTAATTTAGTTCTTCTAATAAATCCTTCTAAGGCTCTACCAGCCAATTTGACTGAATATTTCCCTTGACTAATTGCTTTACGGTCATTAACACAATATTCAAAGAAAATGAGATCGCTTTTTTTGGGAGCATTATTTCTAATATTTTGAATTGCTCCAAAAAGATTAGTAACTCCTCCTAAAGCAAAGTAATTAAGTTTAACTGGACGCTCGAACGCTTGAGAAAGATCTTCGGATAAATATTTAGTGTAACCATTTCTGATCAGAGAATTTGAACCACCAATTACAGAAATACGTAAAGGGGAATTGTTCACAGGTTTTATGGCGGTAGTTAAGAAAGATAAATTATTGATAGATTGATTTTCTTGAGTTAAAAATTGACGATATCTTTCCATATAATGTTGAGAACAACTATTAAAATCAAACTCATCATTTATAAAAGCTAGTGGTTTATATTTAATGTAATTGTCAACAAAAGATAAATTTAAATGTTTGATAACGCTCGGATAAATTGGCATCCGAAAACTTGCTAATTGTTCTTGAGGATGGACTTTGATTATAGGATTAAAATTGAGTTTAGCTAAAATTTGGTTAGTTACTTCAACTCCAATTAAATTAGCTGGATGAGCAGGAATATAAAATAAGTAATTTTGTTGATAATGACTACGGATAAAATCAACAATTTTGATGTCAGTAACTTCTTCTCTTTGAGATAATTCTTGAAAAGTATTATTTAAATTCTGGGACAGAAAGTCTGAAGTATAAAAATTTTCATCTCTAATTAATCTGAGAATCTCTTCATTAGGATAGCCCTGCTTAACTAAACTAATAATATTAGTATCATTTAAATTAGAACCATCATTAATAAATCTTTGTTGTAAGTTCTTACCATCTAGTTTAGTAAATTGAGGATGATAACCTTTGAAATAAATATAGGGAAAAGAAATTTTATAACAATTAGCTGGTAATCTACTAATAATACTTGCCGTACTTTGTTGTCCGTAAGTATCTGCGATTGGTTGATAAATAAATACACCAGTTTTAGCTAAAATTTCTTCTGGAATGACATAATTGGTTTGAATTGCCTTAAAATGATAAGGAACAGTAACAAACTTATAATTAGCCATGAATTCCTGAGAGAGTTCTAAATGAGATTTGATTAAATCTCTTTGGCAGTTAGCGTAGATTAAACACAGTTTTTTTTCGCTTGATTGCATAACTATCAGATAATAGGTAATAGATTATTTGTTTTTATTGCAAATTAGTTTGGCAAATTGGTATTATTGCAAAACTTCAAGTACGTATTTATTTAATTAAAAACTGCTGTCAAGTCGGCAAACAGACCATCAAATAATTATTTTGCCTTTTGCCTTTTCCTCTGAGTCTACTAAAAATAATTAAATTAAGATAGAACGCAAAAGCTTCTTCCATTCGGGTTGACTACTAAATTCATAAGCATCAAAATCGTAGCCATAATCGAAAGCAAAATTATTAAAATGTTCCACCCAATTAAAAATAACTTCTTCAGGTTTATAATCAGTAAACTCTAGAGATTTATGTAAATATTCAGCTTCTTCGCGACTATTTCCAGTTTGATATAAATTCCAAGCTAACCAAACAAAACTGTGATATAAAGTTTGTTTTTTACGAGATTTAACTGGTTGGGGTAAATCACCTTGGTTAAATAAATTTTTAAGAGCTATTTCAGTGTATTTAGCTTTCTTAGGAGTATGATGAATAAAATCTTTATTCGGTTGACGACAACATAAAGTTATTTCAGGTAACCAAGTTGCGTGACAATTCATCAAAGCCAAACGAAAAATTAAATTAATATCATCTGCGTAAGGGAAATTTGTATCTAAACCTCCAGCCCATTCTAACCATTCGCGTCTTACCATAATGGTATTAGCCAAAATAGGTCTAAGAGTAAGCCAAGTTGCTAAATTTAATTCAGGATATTGTAACCAAGGTTTAACTTGTCTCAAGATTTCACCTTGAGGATTAACCATATTAAACCCACTATTAATCATTCCTATATTGGAATTGTGAGCAAAATAATTGACTTGTACCTCCAAAGCATTAGGTAATAACCAATTATCAGCATCCAGAAAAGTAATCAAATTGCCTCTAGAAATTTCAATACCTCGATTGCGTGCTACAGAGATTCCTTGATTATTTTGAAAGCTAGTATAGCGTAAGCGATCGCGATAAGGTTGCAAAATTTCTTGAGTATTATCAGTTGAACCATCATCAACCACAATCAACTCATAATCAGTGTAGGTTTGATCCAAGACACTAGCGATCGCTTGTTGCAAATAGCGACTACAATTGTAAGTAGGGATAATTACACTAACTTGAGGAGATGAAGCGACAGATAAACTGAGTCTAGATTGGTTAACTTGCCAAGAAAAGCCAACTACTTTAGCAAATTCCACTACTTTACGACTATAAAGAGTAGGATTATGTTGATTAGCTAAAATTTGTCGACCTTTTTGCCCTATTGAAGCAAATTTAGCAGGATTAGCCAGAAATTCACGTAATTGCTGTTGTAAATCAGCGATTTCGCGGTCATGACTCACAAAAACCACGGCATCTTCTGGTAACTCTGCATACCAACCAATTCGAGTTACTATACTAGGAAGTCCATGACTCCAAATTCGCATCTGGCTACCAGAAGCTTCTCCTCCAGTGGGATAACGCAAATTGAAAGCTAAATCTGCGTTAGCCATTGCCTGATCTAATTCTGTCTCTTCCACATAACCATGAAGAGTAACCAGATTTTCTAAGCCAAATTTTTGGATTAGCCCCCGAATATAACCTTCATCCCAAATTTGTCCGTAAATATCTAAATGAAAGGCATTTTTTGCTGTCATTCCTCCCAACGCTTCTAATACCGACTGTACGCGACGGTATAACCCTCCCAAATACCCAAAAACAATCAGACGATAAGGAGGACGAGAAATAGTCTCATCTCTGCTAACAGACTGAATTGGAGTAGCTGGATAAGGTAAGGGAGAATAAAGTACAGGACATTTACATCTACGGTCTTTGGTAAAAATATTGTAAGCATCTTGAGTGTGAACAATTACCCCCAAAGCATTTTCTACGGCTGCAAAAGTAAGAGGATAACGTTCTGCGATCGTACTCCAATCCAACTTACCAGCAAAAAATTTATTTAAATCTTGTTGGCAATGGACACCGTGACTATTGAGCATCAATTCTACATAAGCATTGCGATCCGCAGTACCTTCTTCTAAATACCGAGGATATAAGCAAGTAAATAAATAATGCAAATTGACATCGTGAATAACCACAATTCCTGGATAACGACGACTTACTTGCCAAATTGAACCATGAAAGTCTTTATTATTACCAATATGATAAATATTGACATCAGCATTGTCGAAATCTGAATCAGATAAATGATCGGGATGGTAATGAATTACCCTGCCATACTCTTCTAATTCTGGTAACCAAACTTGCTTATCAGTCCAAAGAGTAATTTCTGCTCTTTGATGTAATTCTTTGAGAATTCTAGCAGTATAGTGAGCGATATCAGTTTTTTCAGGCGGGAGGGGGCAAAACCAATTAATTTTCATGACTCTTTAATTAACAGCAACTAAAGCTAACTTCTGAAATTGGAAAGTTGCTAGAGGAAGATAACTTCGATCTACAAAAATCGCCTCTATTAATAACTCAGCTTGCTCAGGTGCGCCACTAATTGTAATAGCAGTTTCAAAATAGCTATTTTGAGCTTCGGGAAGATGAGGAAATTTTTTGGCTAACCATCCACTAGGTAGATTAACAGGAATTTCTGCAATAATTTCTTGACCACAACTTATTTTTAAGCATTTAACTTGAGCTTTTTTTCCTAAAATCCAACCTTTGACTACAATTGCACCACCATTAATTTTCATGTCCACTTGTGGTGAACTTAAATTAAATCCCCATAAGGCGTTAGGATCTGTCGGGGATAAATAGTTTAAAGCCACAATTTTGACTGATTGGTTGACTTGGCTTAACCAATCATGATTTGACTCTTTTTGAACAGAATTTTTATACCATTCCAGTTGAGCAATTTCTAATTCTGATTGGGCAATTTGTAACTTAGTTTTTGTTTGATCTAATTCCTGTTGAGTTTGATAAAAATGTTCGCTGAGAACTTCTAACTCTGATAAAGTATTTCTTAGTTTAAGTTGAGTTGACTCAGATTGTTTTTGGTAGCGATACAAAGCACCACCCGATAACCAATTAGATAGTTCTAGCAAAAAATTCAATTTTCTACTCCTTAGTATTTACTCAGTTAACTAAAAACTGATTGGCACAATTCCTTCATAAGTCTAGTTCAGGCTTTTAAATTAGATTGAATCGATTTATTAAAAATTACAAAATAGCCAGAAAAATACTGCAATTTTTGTTTACTTTGAGTTGAATTTTTTTATCGCAATTGCAAATATATATTACCGATGCAATCTTGTTCTAAATATTTGTTTACAGAGACTACCGAAATTATCAATGTTTGGCAAAAAAAATAAGAGCTTCGCTGATTATTTCCAATCTATTCCCCAACAGACAAAAGCGATCGCTCTATTTCAATTTATAGTAATTCAATCTTAAAAAAGTCTTAAGATTAACTCAAACGATCTAGTCGTGATTCAAAACAGAACCTAAAGATATTATACCGAAATAACCCAAAATAAAAACGCTTCAACCCAACCAAACTCAAGATTTCCGCTGCATTTTGACTTTAATTTAACATCGATCAATATAAGCTGAGATCAGCATAACAGTCTTAAACTTATCGTCAATGCAATATTTTCAATTTAGTACTCACTGCTTAGACACCTTTGCTTTATTTCCTGCACCTCTTACCGATCCGGTGGCAGTCTTTTTAGTCATTTTGACAATTATGCTCCTTGCACCTTTATTATTTGAACGATTGCGTTTACCAGGAATTGTCGGTTTAATTTTAGCAGGAGTGATAGTTGGTCCCAACGGATTAGGTTTATTAGAAAGGGAAAGCAATATTATTTTATTGGGAACAGTGGGATTACTGTTTCTCATGTTTATGGCAGGATTGGAAACTAGCCTTGATGATCTCAAAGATAACGGTGATAAAGCGATTATTTTTGGGTTAGCAACCTTTATTCTGCCGATGGTAATTGGTACTTTAGCGATGCTAACTCTAGGATATGGTTGGTTAGCAGCGATTTTAGTAGCTTCCTGTTTTGCTTCTCATACTCTTCTCGCTTTACCAATTCTCAGCAAGCAGGGCATTATGAAAACTCCTGTAGTCACCGCTACTTTGGGTGGTACTTTAATTACGAACGTTTTAGCTTTATTGGTTTTAGCTGTAGTAGTTAAAGCACACGGAGGAAACTTAACTTTCAGTTTTTGGCTGTTTATCATTCCAGCTTTGGTAATCTACACTTTTGCTACTTTGTGGGGAATTCCTAAACTCGGACGTTGGTTTTTTCTTCGTTTCGGACACAATGAAGAGGCAGAATTTATTTTTGTGTTGGCAACTTTATTTGTTGCCTCTTATTTAGCCAGTTTGATTGAAATTGAGCCAATTATCGGGGCTTTTTTAGCAGGAATTGCTCTTACTCCTTTGATTCCTCAATTAAGTCCTTTGATGAACCGAATTCAATTTATTGGTAACACTTTATTTGTTCCCTTCTTTTTAATTTCGGTGGGGATGCTAATCGATCCTTTAATTTTGATTAGAGAACCAAAATCAATCTTAGTTGCAGGGGTAATGATTGGTGCAGAAGTTTTGAGTAAGTATCTTGCTGCTTGGGGTTCGGCAAAAATTTTGGGATTTCGTTTTCCCGATACGATGGTGATGTTTGGTTTATCAGTGGCACAAGCTGCTTCTACTCTCGCTGCAATTACAGTTGCCTACTCGATTGAATTAGTAGATCAATTAACCGTTAATGGTATTATTGCGATGATTTTAGTTACCTGCATAGCTTCTCCTTGGCTAATTGAACAATGGGGAAAAAAAGTCCAACCACCAGCTAAAAAACAGTCTAGTCAACCAAGTAAAACTTCTTCTTTAACCCAGAGAGTACTAGTACCTGTTGCTAACCCCAATACGGAAAATAATCTCCTTAATTTAGCTTTAATTTTAGCTAAAGCTTCAGGAGGTACTTTGTTACCGCTTCATGTTTTGTTCGATCAACTTGCACCAATTTCTCAAAACGCTAGAATGGAACAAACTCGCTTGTTAAATACTGCTGAACATTTAGCCCATGCTGCTAATACTAAAGTAGAAACGATTGGTAGAGTAGATGATGGAATTGAAAAAGGTATTGTCCGTACTGCTATTGAAAAAAACGCTAGTTTAATTATCTGTGGTTGGAAAGGTTACTCTACTTATCAAGAAAACTTTTTTGGAAGTATTCTCGATTATGTGGCACAGCGATCGCCAGTACCAATTTTGATTACTCGTTTTACTCAACCAATTGCTTATACTGCCAGAGTTTTATTCGCTACAACCAAGCAGCAAGCGATGACTGCCGAATTTCCCCAAATGATTCAAATGGCTCGATTGTTAGCTACAGAACTCAAAGCTAATTTAGAAGTTATTTTGGTATTTGATAAGCAACAACATCCAGTCTTAGAACCTCAAGCGTTGAACATAGATTCAGACATTACTTTAAAACAGTTGCGGGGCAACTTAATCAAAACTGTTTCCGAGCAATTAAACAAAGATGATTTATTACTCTTAAGAGTAAGTACCGATCCCAATCCCATGCTAAAAAGAAAAGCAGTAGGTGCCGTCCAAAGCGCGATCGCATCGGCTCATCCAGATTTGTCAATGGTTTTAGTTCATTTTCCGATTAATTAAAACATCAATTAAAGTACGCCGTACAACGGCGTACCCCTTCCCTACCAATAACTGAATCAATCTTCTGCTTGAGCCATAATTTCTTGTAAGAGAGGAGAAAGATTATTATTTAATTTTCCTACTCGAATTAATTCAGCATAAGTATCTGCTTCAAGATCTAATAATTGTTCTTTGAATTGTTCTCTTGCTAGCGATCGCAAATTTGAATGTTCTTTTTGCATTTTGGCAATTTTTGCTTCAATACTTTCCAATTCTCCTTTCACTAATCCTTGTTGATAACGATGAAATTCTGGTTCAATTTCTGGAGCAACATCTGTAGTAGCCAAAAAATTAATTACTCTTTTTAAAGCAGTTCGACGAGCTAATAATTCTGAATATTCTTGTCTTAAAGGTTGATCTCCAATTAAATCTAATGTTTCTAATAACCACTGAGTAGTTAAACCTTGAACCAATAAAGTAAATAAAACCACGCCAAATACTGTATCAATTATTTCCTGTTTACCTGACAATAAAGCAGGAACACTTAAAGCTACAGCAATCGAAACCGAACCTCTTAAACCGCCCCACCACAGTACAGTTTGTTCGCGCCAATTAAGTTTAGTTGGACTAAATAAATTACAAAAACTACCCAAACCATAAATTACAATTGCTCTAGTAATTAAAACAGCTGCGATCGCCACACTAATTAAATCTAAATTATTAGTTAGACTAGCAAAATTTATTTGGTCACCAATCAGCAAAAATACAATTGAATTAACAAAAAATGCCAAAAATTCCCAAAACTCAGAAACTAATAATCGGGTGCGGGGATTCATCCCAATTCGAGAACCAAAATTACCTAAAATAATCCCTACTGTAACTACACCAATTACTCCTGAACCTCCCAATTCTTCGGTAATTAAATAAGTACCATAAGCGGAAACCAAAGTCAGAGATTGTTCGACCAAAGGTAGATCAAATCTTTGAGTTAAATAAGAAATCCCAAAACCAATAATGCAACCAATTCCTAACCCAATACCCACAAAAGTAGTAAAACGAGTAATAGTTGTTGGCAAGGAAAACTCTTCCAAACCCAAAGGAATTCCTACTAATAATAAAAACGCAACTACTGCAACACCATCATTAAATAAACTCTCTCCTTCCATTAAAATTGTGAGGCGTTTACTTGCACCTAATTCTCGAAATAAAGCCACCACAGAAACAGGATCGGTGGCTGATAAACTAGCTCCTATTAATAAAGCAGTTGAAAGCGATAAAGTTGTCAATTGACTCAAAGCCAAAGCAACTCCCACCACAGAAATAACCACTCCCAACACAGCAAAAATTATTACTGGCAATAAATTTTCTTTTAAACTCTGCCAGCGAATATTCCACGCTGCTTCAAACAATAATGGAGGCAAAAATATTTCTAAAATTAATTCTGGTGAAAGATTGACTAAGCGAATATCGACAAAAGCTAAACCTAAGCCAACAATTACTAATAAAAGTGTGTAAGGAATTTTTCTAAACCAACTAAAAATTCTTGAAACTGTTGCAACACTTAAAGATACAGACAAGACAATTAAAAATTGTTCGAGATTGCCTTTAATTGAAACTTCAGCCATACTAGATTCAAGAGACATTAAAACACTCCTAAAGTCTTAAAAAACGACATATATTTACTATCTATTTAATTAAGAATGTTTGTCAAAACCTTATTTTTACAGACCAAATCATGAATATCTTTACATATAATTGAATAATCGACATTCGACTAGAAAACATTAAAGCGATCGTTTAAGATATAGTGCAAGCCTAAAATATATTATTTATCTAAATTTTGTTCAGGTATATTGAATGATTCGTATTTTATTAGTAGATGACCAAGCTCTTCTCTGTGAAGTGCTAAAAACTTGGCTAGAAGTAGAACAAGATTTTCAGGTGATCGGAGTAGCTCATAATGGTGAAGAAGCTCTTGATAAAGTCGAAATGCTTCAACCTGATATTGTCTTAATGGACATCGATATGCCAGGCATGAATGGCTTAAATGCTACCAAAATTATCTGTGAGCGTTTTCCTCAAGTTAAAGTGATTTTTTTAAGCGCGCACGATGACGATAATTATTTAGGAAAATCTTTAAAAGCTGGTGCTAAAGGTTATCTACTCAAAAATACTACGGCTGAAGAATTAGCTCATAAAATTCGTTCGGTTTATCATAATCAAACTCCTTCTGTACCTACCAGTGATGATAGTGTCATTGCCCTTAAAACCAAACTCGAAGAGTTGATAGAAACTTATCGTCACAAGTTCCAAAAACAATTAGAAGAAGTGAAATTTTCTTTAGAATCACTCAAGCAGACTCATAACTTTGACCATATAACTCAACAACGTTTGAGTGAAATAGAAAACTCACTAATAGATCAAATAGCTAAATACGATCAACGCTTAATTCAGTTAGAAAATATTAATAGTAATACTTGGGAATCATTACGGAGTGAAGCCTTAGAGTTACAAAGCCAAATGAGTGAAACTAATCGCAATTTAAGCTCTCAAATAAATCAACAAATAGTTAATTTGAGAAGGGAATTAGACACTCAATTAGCAAATGCTTTAGAAGATTGGTCGCGTCAAAGAGCTGCTTTACAAGAATGGGCAGTGCAACGAGATGAAATGCGCCCTTCTTTAGAAGAATTTGAAATCAAATATCGTAATGAATTAATGACAGTAATTAACCCAGTTAGAGCTTCTTTTCGCGATATTGACAAACAAATGCGAATGCTACGTAATAGTACGATCGCAGCTATTTTAACTGCTGCCATGTCTCTTAGTTTGGCTAGTTGGGTATTCGTTTCTAATTGGCATGACACTAATTCATCCGAAGCCAATACCAGTAAAGTTAATTAACAAGTTTATCAGTCAAGAAACAATTAAGAGTAAACAGTTGATTTAAACTAATAATTAGTCATTGGTCATTGGTCATTGGTCATTTAATCGCCGAAGATACTAGCACACAAATGACAAACAACTATTAGTCACAACTGTTAACTTAGATATGCCTCGCATCTCCCAATTAAAATTTGACCGAGGTACTTTGATTCTGCATCCTCCACCAAGAGGTAAGTTATGGCTAGAATATGCCATTTGGGACGATCGCATTGAAAAGTTTCGTATCCCAGCTATTTACTATCGTCCTTTGGTAGAAGCTTTGCAAGCAGAAGAATCACAATTTATTGATGATGCCAAGGATTTTTATGCCCTAGAATTGAATTCTTGTGTGGAAATCGAACCCTATCCCCATCAACAAGAAGCATTACTCGCTTGGAAACAATCTCAACGACAAGGAGTCGTAGTTTTACCTACGGCGGGAGGAAAAACTTATTTGGCTCAACTGGCAATGCAAGCCACTCCTCGTACTACATTAGTAGTCGTTCCTACTTTAGACTTGATGCATCAGTGGTATGCTCAAATTGAATCGGCTTTTCCCGATGTTGAAGTAGGATTGTTAGGCGGGGGTTCTCGCGATCGCTCTCCAATTTTAATTGCTACTTATAATAGTGCAGCCATTCACGCCGAAACTTTAGGTAATAAATATGCCTTAATTGTCTTTGATGAATGTCATCATTTACCGACAGATTTTTTTCGAGTCATTGCCGAATATGCGATCGCACCTTATCGCTTAGGTTTAACTGCCACCCCCGAACGCACCGATGGCAACCATCGTTTTTTGGATACTTTAATTGGTAAAGTAATTTATCGCAAAACAGCCAAGGAACTAGCTGGAAATACTCTAGCCTCTCATAAAATCATTCAGATTAAAGTCAAATTATCCCAAAAAGAACAGCAAACCTATGATCGAGCGATCCAAACTCGCAACGACTTTTTACGTCAAGCAAATATCTCACTCGGAAGTTTAGAAGGTTGGCAATTATTCGTCCAAGCCAGTACGCGATCGCCACAAGGAAGAGCAGCCATGTTAGCTCATCGAGAAGCGAAAGAAATTGCTCTGGGTACAGATGCCAAATTAAGAGTATTAGTCGATCTAATTACTAAACATTATCCTGAAAAGATTCTGATTTTTACTAACGATAATGCTACGGTATATCGTATTTCTCAAGAATTTTTGATTCCTGCCATTACTTATCAAACTCCAGTTAAAGAGCGACATGAAATTCTGAAGCGTTATAAAGCAGGAGAATTTAAAATTTTGATCGCTTCGCACGTCCTTAATGAAGGAGTAGACGTACCCGATGCCAGAATTGCCATTATTCTATCGGGAACTGGTTCGACTAGAGAATATATTCAGCGACTTGGCAGAGTCTTGCGAAAAGGAAACATTCAAAACAAACAAGCAATTCTTTATGAAGTAGTTACAGAAAATACTAGCGAAGAAAAAACCTCTCAACGTCGCAGAGGAGAATCACCAGAACAACCTACTTCATCTCATCAACTAGAACTCCTGTCTTTTCCTTCTTCTAATCAAATTAATCCTAGAAGAAAATTTAAGGCAGCCGAAAAACCCAATTCTTGGTATCCTAATCAATCACCAGAGTGAGCCAATATTGCTCTCAACTCCTTGCTTAAAATTAGGCTTCTTTGGTTAATTCGTAAATAACTTTATCTAAATACCAGCTTTCTAAGTGACCAGGATGTTTACTTTTTTCTAAGTTAATTAGTTTTTGAGCCTTATCTTGTTGACCGTGCAACAAGATTAAAACTTCTTGGTATAGTCTAGAACGACGAGCAGCTTCCCGATATTGTTGCCACCAGCTTTTAGAGATTTGTGTATTCATGATCTATTTTCATTTGCAAGGATCATTTTCAAAATAATTTACCGAAATGACAAATCTGTGAAAAGTGTATGTCAAGTTCATGGATACTTTGGAAATGTTTTTTTGTCAAGTTTTTTTTAGATGATGATTTTCAGAGCTAAAACAAATCTTGGTTACTAATCACCAACAAAGAATTAATATTAACCTCTCTACAACTGCATAAATCATTTCAGTACACCCTAAAAAAAATTTATGTGACAAAAGGATTATTTGGGGGATGAGCATTCTTGAGGCAGAAAAATTATTAGCACTTTTAGAAGTAGAGGCTTCTCGCTATCAAATTTTAAACAATCTAAGATTTCAAGATCATAATCCTGTGTTTGTATTGTTGCGTAAATTTCTTTTAACTAAACAACAACTAATCATTACCTCTTTACTAGCTATTTTAGAAATGCTTGATGATGAACCAGAAGTAATACAGTTAGCTAGACGCATTGGTATTTTAGCTAGAGAGGCAATAACTCTAATTTTTCAAGCTCAAACTACTCATTGGCAACAACGTCTTAGTCGAGCAATTTTTCAAGAATTACATCCTGATTTTCATCCCTGTGAACGCGAATTGATAGCATTTGTTAGAGAACAAACCAATCCGTTAGGCAAAACTTATCTGACTTCAGCAGTAACAGAACAAGTTCTCAGAGAATTATTACAAGAATCTAATCCTGTTATTCAAGCTGCTAGTCTTTATGCTCTCAATCAACTCAATTCTCAATTAGCGAAAACTCAAGCCCATCTTTTACTAAGCGAATCCTTAATTAACGAGCTTGTTAAAGAAACTGCTTTTAATATTTTCAATCAATCTCATGCAGGGACTTCTACTTTAGAGAAGTTACTACATCTTTTAAGACAAGAAAAATATCAATCTTTTACCATCGAACAGTTGATGTCGCTTGTCACTGAACTTCAAATACGCTGTCAAGATTCAACAGAAATTGCTTTAAGTAGATAATGCATAATTTTTGGCTACTTTAACGTAATAGCAATATAAACCTTTTGATTGAGATAACATTCAAACAACTAAATTACACTTTAGTTCATCTCAACTAAAATAATCCACTAACAATTTAATACCTATCTTTTTTTTGCCCCCAAAACATCTTAAGGAAAAACCGATGCCAGAAATTATTATTGTCAACAGCAAACAACCCCAAAAAATTACCACTATTTATATTACGCCTGAAAAAATGCTCAATCAGGAATGTTTGATTGGCAGAGAGGAACGCTGTTGTATCGTACTGCAAGATTCCCTAGTTAGTAGAATTCACGGCAAAATCACTTTTAAAAATGGTAACTATTACTATACCGATCTTGGCAGTAGAAATGGTTCGAGGCTCAATAATGAATTGACCACAGTTAATCAAAATTATCCCCTCAATCCTTCTGATAGTCTGAATCTTGGTTCTCATCTTTTATGGATTAAATCAGTTAGTGAAATTAACATTAGTACCCCTCCTAATCCATCTACTCCTAAAAACTATATGCCTTTAGCAACCATCGAACCTACATCTATTAATCGTTGGACTAAAGGAGAACTTATAGTTCGTTGCGTGCAAATTATTTCAGAAACTGATGATGTCAAAACTTTTAGGTTTGTAGCTGAACCGCCAGTTTTATTTACTTATCAACCAGGGCAATTTATTACTCTTAAACTAGAAATTGATGGCAAACCGATTAAACGTTCTTATTCGATTTCTTCCTCGCCTTCTCGCCCTCATACTCTCGATCTCACCGTTAAACGAGTTTCTACCTCTACCGAACAACCCAATCAATCATCAGATTTAGTGAGTAATTGGTTGCATGACCAGCTTAAAATCGGCAATAAAGTTAAAATTAAAGGACCAATAGGCAAATTTAGTTGTTTTACTAATCCCGCCCCCAAATTACTATTCATTTCGGCTGGTAGTGGAATTAATCCCCTGATGTCGATGTCTCGCTGGCTTTGTGATACTGTTTCTGAAGTAGATATTATCTTTTGTCATAGTGCGCGTAGTCCTCAGGATGTGATTTTTCGTTCTGAATTAGAATTGATGGCAGCTAGATATCCTAACTTTAAACTAGCAGTTACGATTACTCGTCCCGAATTAAGTAAAGCTTGGTTCGGTTATACCGGTCGCTTAAATACCTCAATGTTATCTATGATTGCGCCAGATTTTGAGGAACGTCATGTTTATGTCTGCGGATCGAATTCTTTTTTAACCTCAGTTAAATCTTCATTAGAAGAGATGGATTTTCCGATGGAAAACTATTATGAAGAAAGCTGTGATATTGAACGAGAACAAAAATTTGCTAATTCGGTAGCTCAATTACCAATTTCAAGAGTTAGTACTGCTTTATCTGCAACTGAATCTTTTCTTACTCCAAAAATTCAAAATAGTCAGGTTTCTTCTAACGAGATTAATCGAAGCAAAAAGCTAGAATCAAATTTTAACTCTCAAGTCCCTAGACACTCCTCTTCATCAGCTTGTGAAGCTCATCATCTTCCTCCTCTTTCAATTCTGCCTACTTCTGGTAAAGCTGTTAGTACTGAAGTAATTCCTTTTCCTTCTCAAAATAATTCAGTTGCTGCCACTCCCAAAAATAATACTCCAGCACCAATAGTTTGGTTGGCTAAATCTGGTCAAGCTATTAGTTGCGATCGCTTCGCGCCTCGCCAAGGGCGAGATCGCGATTCTTCTATTTTAGAAGCAGCCCAAGCTCAAAATGTCACTCTACCTCATGGTTGTGGTATGGGGCTTTGTGGTCATTGTAAGGTTAAAAAATTATCAGGAGAGGTAGTTTACGATGATGATGATGTTGTTGATTGTGAAGAAGGCTATATTTTAACTTGTCTGGCTAAACCAGTCGGAAAAGTGAGATTAGATATTTGAAGCTTAAAGTAAAAAGATTTAGACTCAACAACAATTTACCCATTGAGTGGTAATTTGCCCATCAGCTTCTTGAAAATACTCTTTTTTCCAAATTGGGGCATTATGTTTAAGGGTATCAATGGCATAACGACAGGCTTCAAACGCTTCGGCACGATGGGGACAACCGACTGCCACTAAAACACTAATATCTCCTATCTCTAAATGTCCGACACGATGATGGATGACTACTCGATTAGTAGCTTGCCATTGTTGACGAATTTGGGCTGCAATCGAGCGAAATACCGCGATCGCCATTGGTTCATAAGCCTGATATTCTAAAGATAAGACTTGCTTACCACCAGTTTGATTGCGTACTGTACCACTCATCACTATCACTGCGCCATTAGCAGGATCGTCTGCTAGTCGATAAACTTCTTCTAGGGATAAGGGTGCAAAAGTAATGGCAAAATTGTCTTGAGGATGAGTTTTGGTTTGATTGGGGAAGTTAAGCTGAGTAAGATTCATCTTGATTATTTAATTGTTTACTATTGGTTGTTTTGATTATAAATTTAGTTAAAAATTTAAGTATTTGAAACAGCTATTTTTGTTTGCCATAATTCAGATGGCTGAATTTCTGTATAATTTCTTTCTTGGCAAAACTCTGTAATTCTGTTGCGAGCCTAAAACCACCGATACCACAAAATAAATCTATATATTTTAGGCTTAAATTATTATTAGTTTTAGTAAATAAACCCATGAATTATTTTGTTTGTCTGTAGTCATAAAAAAACTATCATATTATTCAAATAATTTTTCTACTAGTTGATTTTTAACAACTAATCTTGCTTTGAACTAAATCCCAATTCTTTGACTTGTCAAATTATTTTCTTACTTTAGAATCAAAGAAAATTATTGGCAAGAGCCACAAATTATCCAAAATTGCACTCAAAGATATAATTTAAAAGATTTAAATTTTAACTTTATACACCCATTGCTGATAGTTTGAATCGCGATTTTCGGTAATCGCTGTTAATTTTTCTCTCAGTTTTTCTGTAATTGGTTTTTGTTCGGGAAGATGATAGTTTTCAATTCTTTTTACTGGCGTAATTTTGGCAGCAGTACCGCTTAAAAATACTTCGTCAGCAATTAATAATTCAGTCTTATCTACTGGACGTTCGATTATTTCGATACCCAAATCTTTGGCAATGGTGATTACACTATCTCTAGTAATACCTTCTAAAATATCTTGGTCGAAACCAGGAGTAATTAATTTGCCATTTCTCACGACAAAGATATTCATCCCTGAAGCTTCACAAACTTTGCCTTGAGAATTTAATAAAATTGCTTCATCAAATCCCGATTCTACCGCTTCAGTTTTTGCTAAGGAAGAAGTAATATATGCCCCACTAATTTTACCTCTTAAAGGTAAGCTGCGGTCTTCTTGACGATGCCAAGAACTAATTCGACAATTAATTCCTTCGGGGGATAAATAATCACCTAATTCTAAACCATAAACAAAAAAGTCTTTCTGAATATTATGTAATCTAGGTGCAATTCCTAAATCGGAAGTATATACAAAGGGACGAATATAAAAAGATGTTTTTGGTTGATTTTTTTGAACAAACTCAGTAATGATTTGTTCGATTTTATCCGCAGGCAAATTGTAGTTAAGAAACTTCGCACTGCTACTCAGTCGTTGACAATGACGATCTAATCTAAATAATAAAATTTGTTGATCATTTTCTGGGTCAGGAATACCTCTTAAGCCACCAAATGCTCCCGTTCCATAGTGTAAAGCATGGGTAGCAATAGAAATATTAGCTGATTCAAAAGGAACAAATTGGTTTTGAAAATAGGCAATCGGAAGAAAATTATGCATCATTCAAGTGATATTTTATGATCGTATAGCGATCGCTTGCTTGAGTTAGAGAGAATGTTGGGAAATTAAACATTTTAAACTTCTCAGACATCCTCATCGCGATCTTTACTTTACTAATTTTGCTAGTTACCTAACCATCCCGATAAATTTTGTTGTTGTACTTCAGAAATATTGTCCATCCGCACAATTTCATAGCGAGTTGGTTGTGGTTGAGCTAGGGTAACAGATAAGGTTTTAAGTTCGTCTTGATCGAAGACAGTGACTTGAATGATATCACCAACTTGGTAGTCTTTGAGACGTTCGTTTAAAGATTGAGAAGTTACTCTAATTCCATCGATCGCAAGTAGTTCATGATCGGCATCAATTCCTGCGCTTGCTGCGGGTGAATTGGCTTCAACAAACTTAATAACTTCCTTACTATTTTCTGCTTGTACTTTTATGCCTAAATAAGGAACTGGTTCTTCTTCTACAATTGGTTTAATATATAAGCCAAAAGGTTCGAGATATTCTGCAAAAGGTAACTCAACAGTTGTATAAAGATACTTATTAAAAAAGTCAGTCAAATCTTGTTGGGCAACTGATGCGATCGCATTTTGTAATTGTGCTTCTGTAAAACCAATTTCTTGTTTGCCAAATTTTTCCCAAAGCAAACGCATCACATCGTCTAAGGAACGTGAATTATTATGTTTGGCACGAATTAATAAATCTAAAAGCAAAGAAACTAATTCTCCTTTTAAATAATAAGAAATTTGATTATTATCACTATTACTATCACGACGATAAAGTTTGATCCAAGCATCAAAACTTGATTCGGCTAAAGGCTGCACGTTTCTACCAGGAATAGTTAAATAACGAGTCAAATCTTTACTGAGATTTTCCAAGCAAGTTTTACGATTATAAATACCAGCACGGAGAGGAATTAAAACATCGTAATAGCTAGTTGTTCCTTCAGAAAACCATAAGGAAGTGGTGTAATTTTCTTGTTCGTAGTCAAATTTCTCTAAAGCTTGAGGACGAATTCTTTTAACATTCCATAAATGGAAAAATTCATGAGCAACTAACTGCATAAAACGATTGTATTGTTCTAAAGAACGAAAACCAAAACGGGGATAATTTAAAGAACAAGAATTTTTATGTTCTAAACCACCATAACCACTACCCGATAAATGTAATAAAAACAAATACTTTTCGTAAGGTAATCCCTGATAAATTTTTGCTTGAGTGGTAATAATTTTTTTGGTATCTTCAATAATCTTGTTGGGGTTAGCATTACCCTTACCCCAAATAGCTAATTGATGAGGTTTACCGAGAACTTCAAAATCATAAATTTGATGTTTACCAATTTCAACAGGACTATCAACTAAGGTATCAAAATCTTGAGCTTTAAAAATATTTTCTTTTCTTGAAACTTCAGCTAAAGTTGTAGTTACTTGCCAATCATTTTTTGGAGGGATAATTTTAACTTTAACTGGTTGTTGTTCTAAGCCTGGAATAAAGAAAAATAAAGCTGCACCATTAAAATAACCGTGAGTCTCATCTAAATGATTGGTTCTGACCGAAAGTTCATGAGCAAAAACTCGATATTTAACCCTAATTTCTGAACAACTTTCTGTCTTAATTTGCCAATGATTTTTACTTACTTTTTGACTAACTAAAGCTTGATTATTTTGACTATTTTCAGCCACAAAATCTTGTACGTGCCTAGCATATTCCCGAACTAAATAAGAACCAGGAGTCCACACGGGCATTTTTAAATTTAATATCGCTGCTTGCCAATTACAAACCTCTAACTGGACTTCAAATAAATGAGATGCTGGTTGAGGCATAGCAACTTGATAAAAAATTGTTGCCCTATTATTTTGCAGATTTTTAGCTTGAATAGGAGTAACTTGAGTCATTAAAATTTTCCTGCTAAATGAGTTAGTTGTTTGAGGTTGATTAAAAATAAAGTACGATTAGCCAAATCAATTTCAATCCAACCGTTATTTTGTAAATTGTCTATAATCTTGCTAATTTCATCAACATCAAGATTAGTCAAATCAGCTAAATCAACTTCCGCAGGATAAAAAATCTTTGTGCCTTTTTCAGATGATTGACCATAATTTTCAGCTAAAACAACCAAAATATTAATTAACCTCACCGCAGCAGGTTGATAATGCAATTGGCATTGAGTATCTAAGATTCTCAATCGTTTAGCTAGCAACTGTAATAAACGATGTTGTAATTGATTATCTTGAAATAAAATTTGAATAAATCTTTGTGTAGAAATTTTAAATACTTGAACTTTGGTTAACGCAATAACTTCAGTTTTGAGAGAAGAAGAATCGAGAATGGCACTTTCACCAAAAAAATCGCCTTGTCCCATAATGAGACGTACAGTTTTTTTATCCAAAACTATTTGTTGTAATTTTATCCAACCCGAAGCAATCAAATAAACAGCTTGACCCCAATTATCAACAGTTAAAATTGTTTCATTAGGTTGGTACGTTTCGGTTGTGGTAATTTTATTTAACCAAGCTAATGTATGGGGACTAGCAAGATCAAATAACGGAAACAATTGACTACAACTTTGAATTTCCATATGATTATAGCGGGGTTCTCGATTTTTAAATCTTACGTCTCTACTGCTAACTTGTCTTTTTTAACACTAATAATCATCTAACCAATGAGAAAATTCTGCGACAAAACGATCGCTCGAAATTGCTACTCTGATTCTTTCAGTAAAACGAATTAATTCAGTAATATTGTGTAGAGATAACAAAATGTAACCTAACATCTCACGCGATCGCACTAAATGATTTAGATAAGCACGGCTGAAATTCTGACAAGTGTAACAAGGACAAGTTGGATCAAGAGGAGTAAAATCTTCCCGATATTGGGCATTCTTAATATTAATCCTAGTACCATTAACTAAAGCAGTGCCGTGACGACCAAAACGAGTCGGGATTACACAATCAAACAAATCTACTCCTGATGCGATCGCATTTACTATTTCACGGTAAGTACCAACTCCCATCAAATAACGGGGTTTTTCTTTGGGTAACAAAGGTGTAGTATATTTTACTGTGGCATTAATTAATTCTGGTGCTTCCCCTACACTGACACCACCAATAGCATAACCAGGTAAATCTAAAGCTACTAATTTACTTGCTGATCTTGCCCGCAAATCCAAATGTACTCCCCCTTGAACAATCCCAAACAAAGCCTGTTCTTGAGGACGTTGATGAGCTTGAATACATCTTTCTAACCAACGATAAGTTCTGTCTGTAGAAGCCTCAATTTCCGATTTAGAAGCATCAGCAGGCGGACACTCATCAAATGCCATAATGACATCTGCGCCTAAAGCATTTTGAATTTGAATCGATTTCTCTGGCGTTAATTCGATAATACTACCGTCTCTAGGAGAACGAAATACTACTCCTGTTTCAGTAATTTTACGTAACTGACTTAAACTAAAAACTTGAAAACCACCCGAATCAGTCAAAATAGGACAATCCCAAGCCATAAAACGATGCAATCCCCCTGCTTGTTCCACAATTTTTTCTCCTGGCTGAAGATGAAGATGATATGTATTCGCCAGAATCATTTGTGCTTGTGCATCTTTTAGCTGTCTGGGGGTGATCCCTTTAACTGTGGCTAAAGTGCCTACAGGCATAAATCGTGGTGTTTCTACCACACCATGAGGTGTATGAAAAAGTCCCACCCTAGCTTGGGTATGACTACAGGATGCTTGACATTCAAAAGAAAATCCCACCTAATTAATACGAATTCTCCCGCTAAAAATCATCATCCAATTGTACGTCCAAACGAGCAGAAAGAACGTCAGTTACCATTGCTTCAATGGTGGCTGCGTCAATATTTCTAGTTAAGATTTGTTCTGAATTTTGCACCGAGATGGGAATCAGGCGCAAAATACGATGTTCTTGGACTAAATCAAAACAAGTTTCATCTGAAGAAGATTGACTTAGTTGTAAATAATCAAAACTTTGAACATTAATGTAAATACTTCCATTAGCAATTAAGGTAGATTGATTAGGCTCGTTAAATACTTCTAAAATATAGCCTTGTCCTTCACTTTGAGGTTGACTATCAATACTGTGAAAATAACGAACATAACAGAGATCGTTTAATAAACGTTTTATGTCATCTTTATTGACAATTGTGCCGAAGTCCACTATGCAAGGAGCAGGTTTATTGTTAGATGCGGGATTAGTACTCATAACTAAAATTTGAGAATTCTACAATCTAAAAATAAGGCTTAATTGCTTTACAAATATTTGTCTTAATAAAGTAGTATATGAAACAATCTTAGCCCAAGTTTTATACATAACTCTGTGAAATTTTAGCTAAAAAATTTTCTTGACAATCATAATTTATGAATTTTATTTGGCTTTCAGTCGAACAACTAACTCGTTCGTTAGGAAGTGCAGTAGTTTTTTATACAATTATTCCTTTGCCCAATAGCTGGACAGGAGAATGGCAACGTTTGGCTCGTTGGATACCATTAATTGGCATTGGTATTGGTGGCTGCCTAGGTTTGTTGGATTGGGGATTGTATCAATTAGGTTTTCCTAATTTAACTCGAAGTGCGCTAATTATAACAGCTTGGATTAGTATTACTGGAGGATTGCATTTAGATGGAGCAATGGATACTGCTGATGGTTTGGCGGTAATGGATGCTCAAAAACGCCTAGAAGTCATGAAAGATAGTGTTACTGGAGCGTTTGGAGTGATGGCAGCCGTAATTGTATTAGGGTTAAAAACTACCGCTTTGAGTGATCTTGAGTATCATCGTTGGTTAGCTTTAATGCTCGCTGCTGGTTGGGGGAGATGGGGGCAAGTAGTTGCGATCGCATTTTATCCTTATCTGAGGGAAACTGGTAAAGGTGCATTTCATAAAGAAAACATTCGTTTACCTCAAGATGTATTATTGGGATTAGTTTTATTATTAGGAATGAGTGGGATTTGGTGGTGGCTAGCACCCGAACAATGGTTAAGTATTATAATCGCTGTAATTGGTAGTAGTGCGATCGCACTTGGAACAGGATTTTGGTTGAGGAAGCAATTGGGAGGACATACAGGCGATACTTACGGTGCCGTAGTCGAATGGAGTGAAGCTTTGATTCTTTGTTTATTGACCAGATTTTAGAGATAATATCAATTTGATATAAGTTTTAGTCATCTTAATTCCCAAAATTCACTCAAATGAAGAATTTTTTAATTAATAATTAGGATGAAATAGTACTTTTTTGAAAAATTAGATTTATTTGAGTAACTTCTGGAGATAAATCAATAAATTCTAAACGCCCATCCATAGTTTCAACTAAAGTTTGAGATAATAACAATCTCATTCCTGGTGATAGATTAATTTCTTGAATTAATCTTTTAATTTCATCTCTACTTAAATTATTAATTGCAGGATTGCTCTGATCATTTTGTTGCCAAAGCTGAGCAGAACAATCAAATTTTATTTCGATTTTAATTTCATTTAATTGAGGGTCACAATTATTAAAAACAGTAATCTTTCCTTGGTTCATTAAGGAAATACCACTATCAATTAGATTAACAATTGCTTGAATTAAACGAGCGCGATCAGCAAGTATATAATAAGAGGATTCACAAGGTTTAATTTCTAATTGCAGATTACGATTAGCAGCTTGTAAATGGGTTAGATTATGGACGATGCTTAAAACTTCTGCCAATTGAAGAGACTCAAGATGAAGTTTATTAGTGCCGTATTCTGTTTTGGCAACACTAACAATTTCATCAATCAATTTCATTAGTTTTAAGGCGGATTGATAAGCTTGCGAAATAAATTCTTTTTGCTCTTCTGGACTGTCACACAAATCAGACAAAATTAATTGATGAAGACCGATTAAACTACTCAAAGGAGAACGTAATTCATGAGAAGTCCGAGCTAAAAAGCCAGCTTTAAACTGACTCATTTGTGCTGCCATTTGATAAGCTAACTGAGTTTGTTTGAGTTCTTCTTTTAAGTCGTCAATTTCATTCATGGCTAGATCATAAAAATAAAGTAGATTCAGTTTGTTCCTACTTAATTGCTCAATCAAACTTTATAAATCTCAAGATTGTGCTAGTAATTATATAGTGTTCTCAAACCGTCACAAATTAACAACTCATCATAGCTTATGATTTTTGAGGTTACCACAATTAAAAGAAGTAAAAGTCCCTAACCTTTAGATCGAGTTGGAGGTTACCCAAAAACTAAACAGCCATTGGCGGAATTAAAGCAAAACTCAAAAAACATTGTCTAGCACAATGACAAAATAACAATAATCAAATAGACACCAAGTTTTTCAGAGCTAAAATTTAATTTGGAATGAAGTCTCTTACGAATTCGATCCGTCCGTCGCATCCTCTTTGATAAGATGAGATGATAGAAAACAAAAATTAATGTTATGGAGAATTTTCTCTGTAAATTTAACATTTTTGATTAGGAGGAATGAAGTTGATGAAGAGATTGATCGGCATTTTAGCTACTTTGTGTGTATTAGTAACTTCTTGGGGCGTAACAGGAGTTGCTCAAGCTCAGGCTTTAAGTTTAAGTTCTTTTAACTTGCAATCATCGTCTATTTTGGCAGTTCGTCGCAATGTGGCTGACGATAAACTTAGCGAAATTCAAGGAAAATTAGACTTAAATAACAGCGATGTTCGAGATTTTCGAGGACTACGCGGATTTTATCCTACTCTAGCTTCTAAAATTATTAAAAACGCCCCTTATGAGAAGGTAGAAGATGTTTTATCAATTCCTGGTTTAAGTGAAAGTCAAAAAGAAAGATTACAAGCTAATTTAGATAACTTTGTGGTTACTGAGGCAGCAGCAGCTTTCAATGAGGGAGATGACCGTTTTAATCCTGGAGTTTACTAAATCATAATTACAAAAAATCTATGATTTTACCCCCACCTACTGTTGGTGTGGGTTTTTTGTTAAAATTAGTAAAATTTGCTAAAAAATTGATTCAACTTGAAGGACTTTTCGTTTGATGTTGTTGTCATAGGCTCTGGTGCTGCTGGACTTTACGCTGCTTTATGTTTGCCAGAACAATATCGAGTCGCTTTAGTTACTAAAGATGAGCTTAAAACGGGAGCAAGTGATTGGGCGCAGGGAGGGATTGCAGCAGCAATTAATCCTGATGATTCTCCACTATTACATTTAGAAGATACGCTCAAAGCGGGAGCAGGCTTATGCGATCGCTCTGCGGTACAATTTTTGGTAGAAAATGCTGCTAGTTCGATTCAATCTCTAGTAGGGATGGGAGTGGCTTTTGATCGTCACAACGATCATTTGGCAATGACTCTGGAAGCTGCTCATTCTCGTCCTCGGGTACTTCACGCTGCTGATACCACAGGAAGAGCAATCGTTAGTACTTTAACTCAACAAGTTTTACAAAGAGCTAATATTGAAGTTTTTTCTCAAGCTTTTGCCCTCAGTTTATGGCTCAATCCTGATAATGGTAATTGTCAAGGAATTAGTTTACTTCATCAAGGAGAAATTAACTGGTTACAAGCAGCAGCGGTAGTTCTTGCTACTGGTGGTGGTGGTCAAGTTTTTGCTCACACAACTAATCCTACCGTGAGTACAGGAGATGGAGTTGCTTTAGCTTGGCGTAGTGGTGCAATTTTACGAGATTTGGAGTTTGTGCAATTTCATCCTACTGCTTTAAGCAAACCAGGCGCACCTCGTTTTTTAATTAGTGAGGCAGTGAGAGGAGAAGGCGCGCATTTGATCGATTCGGCAGGAAAACGATTTGCGTTTGATTATCATCCTGATGGAGAATTAGCTCCCAGAGATGTAGTGAGTAGGGCAATTTTTACTCACTTGCAAAAGACTAATGAAACTAATGTTTATCTCGATTTAAGACCAATCCCTGAAGCAAAAATTCGTTATCGTTTTCCTAATATTATCCGTGTTTGTCAAAAATGGGGAGTAGATTTGTTTCAAGAACCAATTCCCGTAACACCTGCTGCTCATTATTGGATGGGAGGTATTGCTGTCGATACGATGAATCAAACTTCTATTCCTGGTTTGTATGCGATTGGAGAAACAGCTAGTACAGGTGTACACGGTGCAAATCGTTTGGCTAGTAATTCTTTACTAGAATGTATTGTTTACGCAGCCCAATTGTCAAAACTTACGATTACAGAAACTACACTCTTTCCAAAAAGTGAGTTACTCAAAGTTGTTGAAGAAGATTGGCAAACACAATTTAACTTAGTAAATTCTATCCGAGAAAAATTACCTGATTTAGTCTGGCAAAGCGCAGGGATATGTCGGACACAAGAGATTATGGCTCAGGCAATCGCTATAGTGGAATCATGGCGGACTCAACTAGCTTCTCTTCCCTTCAATCAATATGTTAGTAAATTATCTGCTTCTCAAAGAGTGAAATTAGCTTCTCCTGATGCCGAATATCAATTACGCCTGTATACTGAAACCTTAAATTTACTAGATATCGCCTATTTAATTTTAAAAAGTGCCATATTTCGTACTGAAAGCCGAGGTGGACATTACCGTGATGACTATCCTAATACTGACGCTAATTGGCAGGTACATACAATGATTAATCAAAATAATTGGTACACCGCTTCACTTGATTAACATACACCATGAAATTAATTTCATGGCTTAAACATCAAGTCGGCTTAAACCGATTTCAAATCTCAGACGGGGAATTTATTCCCTGGCTGTTTTAACTCTAGCGATGTTATGGTTATCGAACTTCTGGCGATTACTATCTTATGAGAAAATTATACTTTCTTGTTCCAGGCACAACTAAAAAATTCGGTGGTGGCGGACTATGGGCAGAGTTAAAAGTTCTGCAACTAGCTCAACAAATTTGTTCGGCAGAAATTGTTACTTATCGTCAACGAGAAGAGTCATCTCTATTTTTAGCAGATTTACTCAAAAGTGATAATTTAAATGATTGTATTTTTGTAGTTAGTTGGGGTTTTGACGTACCAAAATTAATTAAAAAGCTGCAACCATTACCTATTATTTATCATGCTCATAGTGCAGGTTATGGTTTTGATTTACCTGCCAATATTCCAATTATTGCCGTCAGTCGTAACACAATGGGTTACTGGGGACAAAAATCGCCTAATTCTTTAATTTATTATTTACCTAATCAAATCGATCCAGCTTTTACTAATTTTAATCAGCCTAGAGATATTGATGTTTTGGCGCAAACCAGAAAGTCTTCCCAATATTTACTTAAACAATTGATTCCTGCTTTACAACAACATTGTCAGGTTAAAGTTTTAGATGGTTATGTTGAAGATTTAGTCGGATTATTTAATCGAACAAAAATTTATCTTTATGATTCTGCTGAATATTGGGCAGTCAATGGTGTAACCGAAGGTTTTGGTTTACCACCTCTGGAAGCATTGGCTTGTGGATGTCAAGTATTTTCTAGTGTTAATAGTGCGCTATCAGATTACCTCGATCCAAGTTTTAATTGTTATAAAATTGCTGGTTATTCTTTAGAGTTTGATCTTAATCGAATTGTGTCAGTTTTAAATTCTTCTGAAAATATTCAGTTATCAGAATCTTTTTTTGAGCAATATAAAGCAGAAAATTTGATTGATAGATTAGAAGTAATTTTAAAAGAAATTAATGTATTTTTCGATCATTATCAAAATTATCAAACTCAAATTACAGGATTGACTTTTTGGTTAAAAAAACAACTATGGATTCAAAATAAATTACAAAAATTTAGTAAAAAATTAGGATTAATAAAATAAAATTTTTAAGACTTGGATTAAACTTAATTGCTAACTAATGCTGTATCTCTTGCTAAACGACCATCTTCCATGTGAATAATGCGGTCGGCAATATCTAAGATGCGGTTATCGTGGGTGACTAAAAGAATCGTACAATTTTGTTCCTTAGCTAATTGTTGCATAATTTCTACTACATCCCGACCAGATTTACTATCCAAAGCAGCTGTAGGTTCATCAGCAAGTAATAATCGTGGTTGAGAAACTAAAGCACGAGCGATCGCAACTCGTTGTTTTTGTCCTCCAGAAAGGTTATCAGGATAGTAATCCATTCTGTCTCCTAATCCTACTGCTGTTAAGATTTCGGTGACTTTTAAATCTCTGGTTTGAAAGGGAATATCTGGATGAAGTCGTAGCGACATCCGAACATTTTGTTGGGCAGTCAGACAAGCTAGTAAGTTGTGGGATTGAAAGATAAAACCGATTTGATTGCGTACTTTGACCAATTCCGATCTAGTTGCACCACAAAGTTGATGACCTAAAATTTCAACGCTACCTTCTTGTACCGAACGCAAACCGCCAATGAGGGTTAAGAGGGTTGTTTTGCCACTTCCAGATGGTCCAGTAAGGAGTACAATTTCACCAGGATCGATATCTAAATCGATTTCAAATAATACAGGCTTACGTAATTCACCTTTACCAAAAGCATGATTGAGATTACGGATGGTAACGACACGATTTTGAGACATGATTCCTAATGATAATCATTTGTAGGGTAATTTGTTGGAATTTTGTTATTTCTCTGCTATGACCAACATCTCATAATCTTTAGTTGTTAATTTATCATTACGACTAAAAGCACCGAGTTTTGCGCCGAAGATCTCAATAATTTTAAAATTGAGTGTTTTCAAAAGCCAGGTTATTTCGGATGGTACATAATACCTTTCGTTACATTCCAATTCTTTTTTGTTACCGAGATCGTCCTCAATCTGGATAGTATGGCGATCGCGAAATGTCATTAAATCAAATGAATTATTACGATATTCGGTATTTCCTTAATTTTCAAATAATTCTTCATACCATTGTTTCATCTTGTTTTATCCTTATCTAAAATACTTCAGCAGGATCGGCAGATTGAAGTTTCCTAATTGCGATCGCTGCTGAGATTAAACACATTACTACAGTTAAAATAAAAACTCCCGTTGCTACGTCAGGGCGCATACCAAGAGGCATTCGGGTAAGATATTCAAGTAAACTGTACATCCCAATTGAAACCCCAAAACCAGGCAAAAATCCTAAAATAGCCAAAATAATCGCTTCTTGAAAGACCACGCTTAACAGATTGAGATCTGAATAACCCATTGCTTTGAGGGTGGCATACTCCGCTAAATGATCGTTTACGTCTGCATATAAAACTTGATAAACAATCACTACGCCAACGATAAATCCCATCATGATACCAAAGTTAAAAATCGTCCCTGCTGGATGATTTTGATCCCAAAAGTCTTTCTCTGCTTGAATAAATTCTTGATGAGTCATGACCTCGACTTCACTAGGTAATCTCGCCTGAATATTACTTTTAACTGTTTGGACATCAGCACCAGGTTTGAGTTTGAAAATACCAAGTTTAGGATTTTCTAGACTATCTCCACCAAACAAACGTAGATAATTCCAATCGCTAGTAACAACGTGTCCTTCAACGAAAAGAGTGCTACCCAAAGTATAAGTACCAGCTACAGTAATTCTGCGGTCTGATATTTCTGTAGTAAAGGTTGGTTTCTGTTGGAGATATTGGGCTACTGGACCTAAATCTGGTTGTGATTTACTGTCAAATAAAAAAGTATCAGGTAGTTGAATTTTATTTAGCTGTTGGTTGATGGCAGGTAAATCGAATACAGGATGAATCGGATCAAAAGCAATTACGGCAACGCTAGTGACTTTTTTATCCCAGGGATTAATCCACTTGCCAAAAGAATAGTAAAAAGAAGTAGCTGAATCAATTCCATCTACTGCTGCTGCTTGATACAGATAACGGCGAGAAAAAGTTTGACCATCTGCTAGAAACTTAGCCCGACTGCTGACTAAAACTAAATCTCCTTGGAGATGTTCGTGAATGCGAGTAATGCCCCCAAAGATACTGGTATAGAATCCATCATTGGTCATTAGTCATCGGTCATTGGTCATTGGTTATTAATTTTCAACATCGATCCGAATCCGCACTTGTAGATTAGTTAGTCCTGCTACTTGGTTGCTATCTTCGGGATCGAGGCGAATTTTAACTTCAACTACGCGAGCATCTTTTTCGGCAGTAGGATCGGATTCGAGTACATCTTGTTTTTTAATTTGTAAGCCAATATGGTCTACTGTTCCTTGTAGTTTCCCTTCAAACCCACCATGTTCACTGATTACCGTTGCCCTTTGTCCTAACTTAATTTTGCTAACATCAGTTTCATAAACTTCAGCGATCGCATACATTTGCCCAGTCCGTCCTAATTCGACAATGCCTTGACTGGTATTAACCTGTTCGCCAACGCGAGTATTAATTTTGAGAATTTGTCCATCTAGGGGTACTCTCACGTAATAGTCTTCTAATTCAGTTTCGAGCCGTTGAACTTGTGCGAGCGCATAATTTAATTCTGCTTGTGCTTCTTGAAGATCCACTGGACGAACTTCGCTTAATTGATCTAGTATTGCTTGTTCTTGCTCAATCTGCTTCTCTAAAGTAGCAACGGTATTAGCTAATCTGGCTTGTGCTTCTTTTAATCTGGCTTGCGCTCTTTGATAAGCTTCTTTCCTGTCATCAAAAGCTAATTTTGTTTCTGCACCTTGTTGATAAAGAGTTTGATAGCGTTGATAGTTAGTTTCCGCATTGTTTAATTCAGCTTGGACATCAGCAACTTCTGCTTCTTTCTCCAGCTTTTCGGTAGTCAGTTGCGCTTGTAAACGAGCAATATTGGCTTTTTGGGCAGTAATTTCAGCCAATTTAGCTTCTCCTGCTTGAGTTTTTACCATTCTTGCTTGATAAATCGCCACATTTTCTTTGGCTTCGGCTAATTCCGCCTTTTTTTTGTCTAAGCCTTGGAGGATAGCAATAGTTTGTTTGGCTTTAACGCGATCGCCTTCTTCAACTAATAGTTGGTTGACGCGACTATCTTGAGCATTAGCTACGGATAGCTTAATCACTTCTCCTTCTGGTTCTAGTCTTCCTAAAGCTGTCACTGCTGTAACAGGTGCAATAGCGGTTGTTGGTTCAGGAATTGTAGTCTGTTTCTGGGATTGAGCAATAAGTAGATACGTGATACCCCCACTGACAAGAGTGAATAAAACAATACCAACTAACCAGGGATTAAGTTTTTTTGAACCTTCCTTAGAGGGAACAAAGGCAGATGGAGAAGAGGTTAGCTTTGTTGACTTTTTGTGTCCACTCAGATCCATGATTGAGTAACCAAGAATATGATTAAAAGTAGATAGACCCCTGTTCGACTGATTGAATGATTACTAGCTTGAATTTTTCGTTACTTATAGTTGTAGGTAAATATTCTAAGGAAGTTGTGAGGAATATTAACTAACGACTATCCATTAAATCGCTGCTAGTAACCACGAGCTAAGAAGATGGATAAAGCAACATTATTACAACTCTATGCTGCTGGAGAACGAGATTTTAGTGCAGTTGAACTGAGTGGAATCGATCTAAGGGGGTCAAAACTAAGCGGAATTAATTTAATTAGAGCCAATCTATCCCATACTTTACTCACCAAAGCTAATCTTAGTGGTGCATTCCTTGTCTTAGCCAATCTCAATCAAGCTAATCTCCAAGGTGCAATCTTGTTGGTAGCTAATCTTAGTGGTGCTGACTTAAGAAATGCCGATCTCAGTTACACCAACCTAAATGAAGCGGTACTTACAGGTACTTTTCTCCATCAGGCTAATTTAACAGGTGCAAATTTACAAGGTGCGATTGTTGCTGGAGCTAACCTCAAAGGTGCAAATTTACAACAAGCAGATTTACGGGGAGCTAATCTCTATGGTGCTGATTTAAGAGGTGCAGATCTAAGGGAAGCTAATCTTATTCATGCCAACTTACGAGGTGCAAAATTAGAAGGCACACTTATGAGCGATCGCATAAGTCAGAGCGAATAGAAAAAAAGGGAGTAAAAAGCAATGACTGACATTACAGAATTATGCCAAAGGTATGCGGATGGGGAAAGAGATTTTGCTGAAGTCAATTTGACAGGAGTTTGTTTGTATCGTGCTAATTTAAAAGGCATTAATCTTCAAGGAGCGAATTTAGTTGGTGCAAACTTAAGCGGTGCTGATTTAACCGAAGCTAATTTAAGTAGAGCTAGTTTAATTGGAACAAATCTAAGTGGTTCTAATTTAGTCAATAGTAACCTCCAACAAGCAGATTTAATTGGTGCTAACTTAGGCGAAGCCAAGCTTGCTCGTGCCAATCTAACTGAAGTTACTCTTAATGGCGGAAACTTAAGTGGAGCTAATCTAGCTCAAACCAATTTGACTAGAGCAGCTTTAAAAGGAGTCAATTTTAGTGGTGCGGTTTTGAATGCTATTTTGACAGAAGCCGATCTTAAAAATGCTAATTTAAGCAGTACTAGTTTAGTGGAAGCTAATTTAAGTGGAGCAAATCTACAGGGAGCTAATTTAGTCGGTGCAAACCTATCCCAGGCAAATTTATCCGAAGCTATTTTAATTGAAGCTAATTTAAGTGGAGCAAGTTTAGTGGGAGCTAATTTGCAACTGGCTAATCTGAGAGGAGCTAATGTCAATCAAGAAACTCTACAACAAACTAATTTAGCAGGTGCGACTTTACCAGATGGCACAGTATTAGAGTTTTAATAAAAGAAAAGCTGGGACTTATGCTCAAAATAGTTGGAGTTCAGTCTCAGCAATCAAAATTAATTAAAGAATCCCGATCAAACTATACTTTGGAAAAAACTACTTGTTGTGGTTGGTCTTGATATTTACCTTGACGAGTATCATAACTTACATCACAGCGATCGCCTTCAAGAAATAATAATTGTACTACTCCTTCGGAGGCATAAATACGACAATCAGCACTAGAAGAATTAGAAAATTCTAAAGTTAGATGTCCGCGCCAACCAGCTTCAGCAGGAGTGAGATTGGCAATTAGTCCGACACGGGCATAAGTCGAGTTATGAACAATCATGTCATTAGCAACAAAATTTTCTAGCCCAGGAACAGAAATATCATAAACCTCTTCCATTCCTACAGGTTCTATTGATTTTATTTCATCCCACAAAATGTGTTCATGTATTTTTTGTCTGGGTTTAGTTGCCAATAAAACTGAATACATTTTTTCTTCAAATCTTCTTTGCTTAATTGAACCTGGCAAAAATCCAATTTCATTAAAAAATCTTAAAATAGATTCTGAAGATTGAAAGGCTAATGCATAGGCGATTCGACCTCTTGACGGTTTTTTAGCTCTAATCTGACTGGTGATGCCAAATCTTAATAGTAGGTGGTGAACATCGCGTATGAGTCGTTCACTAATAGAACAATACTCAACAGCTAGAGATGGTTTGGCTCTTCTAGATTCTCCAACCAGATAAACACTTCCATCACCAGAAAACAAAGCCCGAAGAAATGCTGCTACTACTAATTTTGGTGCAGTAAATACTCGCTGAGGAACAAACTTTTCAGATGCCTCTACATTTAAATGATAGGATTTTAGCCATAGATTAGACCGATTGGCAGTAACTACGCCTCCCCGACCAATCTGATTAACCAACCGATAACCAAAATCTTTGCCTTTATAGGTTATTTCTTGGTCTACAACCGTTTTGGCACAGGCTTTTAATGTACTGACAAGTACTTCATCTTCCGATGTAAAACATGGACTGCTACCAGGAGTGTCACATTGTCCTTCCGAAATCATTAACCCCAGTAATATTGCTTCGTCAATTGTCAAATCGCCATTACCAAATACAGGGATTTCTCTAGGAGTAGCTATTTTCACTCCTGAAGTTAAGCTTTCCAAGGGTTGCCATCCTGCTTCAGTTAGAAATGGATGATTTGATGTGGCTTTTATAACACCACCTTTGTTAGTCACAACCTGGTAAACGGGTTTGAAGCCTTGAGGAATAAAAGCGGTAGCAGGAGTTTTAATAATACCTTGTGACTCGCTGTAACTTGCTGTCCGACCCCCCAGAAACTCTTTAATTGGTAAATATGCCCCTGAAGAGGCATCAACAACTCTGGTATCTCCTGTCAAACATTTTCCGATACAAAGTACAGTGATATTATCAGGCAAAGCAAGTTTTTCTAAAGCTACTCCCAAGCCGTAGGAATGAGCAGGTAAAATAAAATAACTACCATTTTCATCTTGATGTAGAGGTGTCGGTTCTAAGTTATCGGGATTAAAGTTTTTTGGATCGACAACTGTACCTGGAATATGACGGAAAATCCGAAATTCTGAAGGAGAGAGGCGAATATCATAACCAAAACTGCCTAAACCATAGGAAATTACTGGTATATCTTTAATTTTGCGAATTAATTTCGGTTCAAAAGGAATAATCATTCCTTTGTTTGCCATTTCAGTAATCCAGGTATCGTTTTTAATCACGGTAATAATCGGGTTATGGTAAGAATCGATTTACTAGGATACCGAATAACGTTGTTAGTAAGAATATTTTCAGCATTATTTTCTAAGATTTGGCCTGAAGAAAACGTAATTCTGTTTCTTGTTTGATTGCTGCTAAAGTTTTTTGCAAGGTATCTTCGTAAATACCATAGAATATACTACCGCCAGCCAGAGGTTGAACTGATACTTGATGGGTAATTAAAACGCGATCAGCAGGCGCGCTAGGATAAGGAGAGACTGGTTCAATTGTCCACTTGCCATTGAGGGATTTGAGATCCCCATTGACTATTTGAAAATTAATTTGCTGAGGATAGGTTTCAGTTACAGCAATGCGGATGCGAGTTTTTTTGTTGATTACTAACACCTGAACGGAATTGATTTGTTCAAATACCTTTTTATTGCCATTAGCTTGAATCAATTGACTACTAGCGACATTAGGTAAAAATTGCTCAAAATTATTGTAATCTGTTAAAACTTCCCAGGCTTTGGCTGCGGAAGCTTTGATCAATACTCTAGCTGTATAATTGCCTTCTCTACCTGCTAAAGTTACTTTGCCATCTCTTAAAGCTGCTCTTTCTAGTGTGGGAAGTTGATCAATTGGACCATCAAATAGTTTAGCTGAAACCGAGGGAACGTAAATCGTCAGCAGTAAAATAGCGATCGCTATTGAACAATATTTTTTAATGTAAGGAGTAATTGGCACTGGACAACACCATGATAAATAAACTTTGCCCATTCTAACCTCAGTTTTGAGCTTGGCTAGACTATTGATACCAATAGGTTTGTCGCTGGAAAGGATAAGTTGGTAGTGCAACTTTGCTATAGCCAGAATTGGGATAAAAACTGAACCAATCGAGAGTTTTACCCGATACGTACAATTGAGCTATTTCTACTAGGGATTTTTCAGTAGTAAATTCATTCGGATTGAGTTGAATAACTTCAGTTTCTACTTGTTTAGCAACTTTACCTGACCATACTCCCGATTTTATTTCTTCTCTTAAGAAAGCTGTTAATTGATGCTGTAATTCTAGTAGGGAGGTAGTAAGGATAGCTAAACGATGATTAAAATGCGATCGCCCTACACTAGCAGTAAAACAAATATTTTCTAGAGAATAATCATTATTACTCTTGAAAAATTCCAGATATCTTTGAACTAAATCCTTTAAAGCTTGCTCATTTTTAGCCGAAAGAACGAATAAATATAAATCTTTCTCCCCCTCTCCCCTTCTGCTCTTCTCCTTGTCATCTATCCTTTCTAAACCCGATTCCTGAATCACTACATGAGCATTAGTACCACTAAAACCAAAGGCACTTACTCCTGCAATTCTTGTTTTCTTTCCGTTTAACCAAGGAATCATTTCTGTAGCGACTTGAATGGGTAACTTATCCCAATTAATTTGGGGGTTGGGTTGCTGAAAATGAAGATGGGGGGGAATCTTTTGATATTGCAGAGATAATACTGTTTTAATTAGACTAGCTATACCAGCAGCAGCTTCGGTATGACCAATATTAGTTTTAACCGAACCAATAATTAAAGGTTGTTCCCGTTTACCAAATACTTCCCCTAATGCATTAACTTCAATCGGATCGCCTAACGCCGTACCCGTACCATGAGTTTCTAAATAATCAATTTGACTCGGTTCGATCTTACTTTTTGCCAAAGCTTGACGAATTACTGCTTGTTGAGACAAACCATTAGGCGCAGTTAAACCGCTAGTACATCCATCCTGATTGACTGCTGAACCAGAAATAACAGCCAAAATGCGATCGCCTGATGAAATTGCATCACTGAGACGTTTTACAACAATTACTCCACAACCTTCCGAACGCACAAAACCATCCGCTTTCGCATCAAAACTGTGACAAAATCCCGTCGGAGAAAGCATTTTTGCTTGGGAAAAGTTGATACTAATTTCTGGAGAAATTAATCGATTGACACCACCAGCTAAAGCCAAATTACATTCGCGATCACGCAAACTCTGAGAGGCTAAATGAACTGCTACTAAAGAAGAGGAACAGGCAGTATCAACTGCGATCGCAGGGCCTGTTAAACCCAAAGTATAAGATAAACGACCAGCAGCAACGCTATGAGTATTCCCTGTAGTCAAATAAGCATCGATCGTACTCTTATCTCTACTCAATAACTGATGCCAATAATCAATACTACAAATACCCAGAAACACACCTGTAGCAGAACCCCTCAAACTATCGGGTGCAATGGCAGCATTTTCTAAAGCTTCCCAACTGACTTCTAACAATAATCTCTGTTGCGGATCGAGACTCATTGCTTCCCTGGGTGCAATACGAAAAAATTGAGCATCGAATTCTTTCAAATGCGGAACAAAACCCCCTTTGCGACTACAGATCTGCTGGGGATAATAATCATCGATCTGCCAATGTTGGGGTGGAACTTCCGTAATAGCATCAGTACCACTACAAAGTAATTGCCAAAAAGTCTCTGGACCATCGACACCACCAGGAAAACGACAACCCATACCGATAATTGCAATTGGTTCAGACTTAGAATTTTCTAAAGCTTCTAGTTTTGCCTGCATCTGTTTCAAGGCAAGTAAGGCGCGTTTGGTGGGAGATAAATTATCTGTCATCAAATCTTTTTACAATCCAGCTAGATGAATTGTCTTAGCTAACAGCCTAAAATACAACCCCAAAACCAAGCAATAACTTTATCTGCGTTTATCTGTGTTCATCCGTGGACATTATTCACTACAAAATAGTAATGCGATCGAGTTTATTAAAAAACTTTATTCAAAATTATATTAAATAATTTAAAAAAAATAAAGAACAGTAACAGAACTATATGTATCATTGACTTCCAAAAAAGCGATCGCCTTTATTGAACAAATAAACTCGAATCTACATTAAAAAAACTACCTAATACTTTAGCCCGATCGCGATCTATTTCTAATTTTCCATCTAATAATTTTGTAGCTATATCTTGACCAAATACTGTTTCTAAATCCTATCAGTAAAACATAGGCTAAAGCACTAGGAGAATATTTTAAGGTTTCAGCAAGTTTGTTTATTTGAAGAAAAACATTCTCTAAACACACAGACAATTATCACAATGACCACAACTAAAGCCTTTTGCTTCGCTAGTAAATCCAAATGCTGCTAATAAAAATTGCCACCGACATTGTTTAGTCTGTAGAAAAGCGTGTCGTTGTTTTTGCCAAACTTGTTGTTGAAGATTAATTTGATTTAACTTAAGACTAGTAGACTGTTTTTGATAGGTAAAAGGATCTAGCCATTTTACTAAACCTTCACTATAAAGCAAACTGAGAGCAAGATCGCCACCAGGAAATTGTTTTGAAATATTATTAATACTACCTTGAGGTGGAATCTGTTTAATTAATTGCTTCGCTTGAAAATACTGTTTTTCCAGTTTTTGTCTAAAAAATTGACTGCGTTGTTTATCTTCTGGGTTTAACCATCCTGTCGTTTCGCTAATTAAAGTTAAAGCATCTGCTGGTTTACCGTCTCTTCCTCCCCTACCTACTTCTTGCAAATATTCTGATAATAATTCTGGTGCATGAAAATGTACAATCCAACGAACATCACTTTTATCAATTCCCATGCCAAAAGCTGAAGTACAAACAGTAAACTGAATTTTTCCCGTCAACCAATCCTGTTCAATACTTCTTCTGGCTTGAGTAGGCAATCCTGCATGATAAGCTTGAACTGGATAGTTAAATGATCGCAACCATTGAGCTAATTCTTCACTATCCCGACGAGAACGAACATAAACTAAACCAAACTGCTTTTTTCTTGCCTGAATAAACTTTAACGTTTGTTGTTTTCTTCCTCTCGATGTCCAAATCGTTTTAACTTGCAAATTGAGATTAGCACGATAGGGATTGATTAAAAAAACTTCTGGTCGATTTAACTGTAGCTGTTGGGTAATAGTTTTTTGAGTAAGAGGATCGGCAGTTGCCGTAAAAGCTGCGATCGCAATTTTAGTTCCTGATGGTTTATTTTTTAATAAACTAGGACGAACAATACCTAAACGAGTATAAGCAGGACGAAAAGTCGTTCCCCACTGTACTAAACAATGAGCTTCATCTAAGATTAAGCCATTAATTTTGATTTGCGGTTGACTGATTATTTCCCAAATTGGTGGACTTAAAAGAGTTTCAGGAGAAAGATAAACCAATCGTAGTTCTTGTCTTGTTAAAGCTTGTAAAGTTTGCTTTTTTTGCTCTCTTGATAATTCACTATGAATTAAAGCAGCAGATAAATTTTTTTGTTGTAATTGATGGACTTGATTTTCCATCAAAGCCACTAACGGCGACACAATTATAGTTAAACCAGTTTGTAACAAAGCAGGTAGTTGAAAACAAATTGATTTTCCTCCACCTGTAGGCATCACAATTAAAGCATCCTTACCTGTTAACAAACTATCAATTATTTCTCTTTGAGGATAACGAAAATCTTGATAACCCCAAATTTTTTGTAACTCAGTTTGAATTAACTGGCAATTTGATGAAGGCATTGACTATGTAATGTATAGTTTGCTAAATCAGTTATAACTCTTTTATTCTTAATTGAACTGTGGACAAACAATCAACCTAGGCGAAGCGCACTACCGTAGGTTTCAAGGCTCAATCAGTATCAAACGGATGTACCTCATAGAAGTGAGAACTGCTATAAACCAATTAAATATTTACTTAAAGTGATAAAAGGGTTCATAATTATGCACCCTACCAATAAAATATTTATTGATTGTAATAAAAAAAAATGCTCAAAAACTCAACTTTCAGATCGATTTAGTTGAATCTAAAAAACTAAATTAAAATGTTCTTTAATAAGAAAATTTTTATCTTGTTCAAAATTAGAATCAGAAATATATTCAATTCCCATTGGTTCAGAGCTATTCTCATTATTAAGAGAATTGCCTAACCATGAATTATTAAAAATATCCTGAAAATTATGCCAGGTATTACCAGTAAATTGATTTTCTGGTGTTTCTACTTGATTGGCAGGAAAATTAACTGAATCATTGCCACCTGTAAGCACTGGATTATTAGCTTCCCCAGTCAAATCATTATCAACATTATTTGGAGGCGAAATTGGCTGTTTTTTTTCTACATCAGAAGAATTATCATCTGTATTTTTCACAGGAGGAGATTGATTATTATCTTCAACTACATCATCATTCGCAATCGGAGTAGAATTATTATTCTCTTCTTCTAATACGTTTTCTTGATTAGAATTTCCACTATTGTTATTAGAAAGCGGATTGCCAAAAACTTGAGTCCAATAATAATTATAGTTAACTGAACCTGTATCGTTTTCTAAAAATACGTAACCAATACCAATTTCTGTAAAATTAGGATTAAGAATATTAGCTCGATGACCAGGACTATTCATCCATCCTTGTACAACTTGTTCTGCTGTTTTTTGCCCAGCAGCAATATTTTCTCCTAACCTTGAATATTGATAACCAGTATCTTGAACGCGATCGCTAACACTAGAACCATCTTCTCCAGTATGACTAAAGAAATCATCTTCTGCCATATTTTGACTATGATTTTGAGCAGCATTAACTAATTGAGAATTTAATTTTAAAGGGTCAAAACCAGCTTTAGCACGCTCTGCATTTGTTAGTTCGAGTACTTGATTAATTAATTCAGAAGACATATTTTTCAACACCCATAAGATAAATACATCAATCAAAATAGTTGAATCATTAATACCAATTAGAAAAAGCAATAAAAGATTGAATTAAGCTTAATTTCTGATAAATTATTAAGTCAGATCGCTCGGCAGTCTTTTTACTTTTTGTCAAGGGGATTATTTTTTGATTGTGTTGTTTGCTAATAGAAAATTTTTTAATTAGTTCAAGCTATTCTTGAAAAAATTGTAGCAACTTGAACAAATTTAAATCAGAAAAGTTATTTAGAAAAAGTTTTAGATAAGGCTAGGTAGTACCTAGCCTATAACCCTCTGATTTGTAATTACTTCATTAGTTCTTAATTAACATTACTCTTCTATTTATAAAATTTTCATAAACTAAATCATTGTGATCATAATTACTTAAACAATATCTTTTTGAATATAGCTAAATATATTATTATGTAATACAATAAAAGATTTAAAAAAAAATCTAGTAAATATATTTAAAAAAATTATGTCTAAAAATTAAACTATTTAAAATATAAGTATTTTCAACAATTTATCTTGCTTGATTTTTTTTTGATTATTAATATCAAAAATAATGCAACGCACCTTAAACTACTACAATATTGAAAACAATCAAATTTATATGTCTATAGCACCATGGCAATCGCATTTAGCTCGCGCTCTTCATCTCAATCGTTCTCAAGCTCATTCTCGTTATTTACAACTAGCTACTGTTACCCCACAAGGATTACCTGCTAACCGTACAGTAGTATTTCGTGGTTTTTTAGAAGGTACTAATTATTTACAAATTATCACCGATTATCGCAGCGCAAAAATTGACCAAATTCAATACCAATCTGAAGCAGAAATTTGTTGGTACTTTACCAAAAGTCGTGAACAATTTCGTATTTCTGGAACTCTTATGTTAATCACAGAAAAAGAGCAAGATGATTCCTTGAGGTTAGCTCGTCAAATAGCTTGGCAAAAACTATCTTCTCCTGCTCGTTTACAATTTGCTTGGCCAAATCCCGGACAAATCAGAGAGAAAAACCAAGAAGCATTTTTCCCCCATGCTCCCTCCGAACTAGAACCCCTAGGCAATTTTTGTTTGCTATTGTTGATGCCTAAAAAAATAGACCACCTAGAATTAAAAGGCGACCCACAAAATCGTTGTTGGTATATCCTATCTAAAGACCAAACCTGGATAACTAAATCAGTTAATCCCTAGAATTCGCTTCCTGCTAAAAACTCTCTGATTTCTTTATCCCTTAATCGACAACATTCTCCCAATTCTTCAAGAAGTTCTTTTTCATCTGATTCCGACAAAACCGCAGCTACTAAAGAATTATTTTGATGATGAGATTGTTGCAAACTTTCTACTTGTTGTTCTAAAGATTCAATTCGATCTACCAAAGCACGAATTACTAAAGCTTCTGAATCAGGAAGATTACCATGTTCAAGAGGATTGACTCTGACTCCAGAACGATAAATGATTCTACCAGGTACACCTACCACAGTACAGTCGGAAGGTACATCCTTCAAAACTACTGAACCTGCACCAATACGAACATTATTACCAATTTGAAGGTTGCCTAAAACCTTTGCACCAGCACCCACAACCACATTTTCGCCTAAAGTAGGATGACGTTTTCCTGTTTGTTTGCCTGTTCCACCAAGAGTTACCCCTTGATAAATCAGAGAATAATCTCCTACAATCGCAGTTTCACCAATTACTACACCCATACCATGATCGATAAAAACTCCTTGACCTATTTGCGCTCCAGGATGGATTTCGATTCCTGTTAAAAAACGCCCTAGATGGGAAATCAGTCGAGGAATAAAGGGAATACCAACACAATATAACCAGTGAGCAAACCGATGAAACACAAGAGCTTGTAAACCCGGATAGCAAAATAATACCTCTAACCAGTTACGGGCAGCCGGGTCACGTTCGAAAATGATGCGAAAGTCTTTAGATAATGAAGATAGCACGGGAAATTCCTATCTGTTAGTATTATCAATCACTAATCTATCTTATCGCTCAAAGGAGATTTTATTACACTAATATCGGTAGAAAAATCCGTCTTAATTATTTGACAGATAAACGGTAATTAGCTTTTTGATTAGGAACAATAGAACCTACCCAAATATAATATTCTCCTGCTTGCCAATCCGAACCTTTAATCAAAGCATCTTTAAGATTATTTTGACCAAAACCGCAGCGAATTTCATTATCAGGACCTCGAATAACTAGAGTTGTATCTTGACCACCACTATCTACTTGTAAAATAAGCTCAGAAAAATCATCTTCTAAAACCATCACGTGGTCTGGTTTTGGATCCCCATAACCCATGCAGGGATTTCCGTACTTATCTTGATTAACAATTGAAGCTAAAGAATAAGCACCACTAGTATAACCAGTCACAATAATTTCTAGAGGATTAAAACCGGCTACTAAACTAAAGTTATTAAAATCATGTTTTTGTGCTAAGACAGGTAAAGTGGGGTAAGTAAACCCTGTTAAAACTATTAAAATTAAACTAGAATTACGTAATTTTAACATTATTATTTTGTGCTTTTTGTATGGGAGAAGATGAGTAATTGTCTTATCAATTCCCACAACTATTCATCTGTCGAGAGTTAAATTGATAGAAATTAGCTTAAAACAAAATTAGTAATGAAGTAAATATTATTTTTTTTATTTGATTATAAACTTTAAAAAATCGAAAATATCCCCGCTGATTTTGAGATTGTTTTACGGAGATATTTTGTGTAATTATATCAAGTTTACTTATAATTAAATCATATTTTTCCAAAAGACCAACATCATAGAATTATTTTTGTAGTTTTAACTAAATTGAGATGCTAATTGGAATTATTGTTATTTTTTTACTTTTAAGCAATTGGCTATTGTCAAGCTTAATTTTTCTACCAATTGATTTATTAAATTATGTAGGTTCTTTTAGTTGGATGTTTTGTGGTATAGTTTTTTTATTTATTTTGAGTTGGTGTCTTGGTGATGATTAAAAAAAATATTTTTTTACCCTTCAAAATAGCAATACCAATAAAAAATACACATCTCAAACTAAAATCAATAATTTATTGAGTAAATTAAAATAGTAGAAAATATCTATATATTAAATAAAATTTTCTACTATCTAATTGATTATTGAATGGTTAAAATAAACTTAAGCTATTCTTTTTTTCATGGAAGATAAAGAACCAAGAGCTAATAACCCAAGAGCTAATGTTGTTCCAGGTTCAGGAACGTCTTGAGGATTATCAACTTTTGTTTTTTTAGCATAAGCATCGTGGGAAAAAGGAGCATTCTGATCCACATCAAGATCTGAACCCTTTCTATTTGTTTTAAATTCTTCATTATAAAGATCGAAGTGAACGCGATAACCAGTATTTAAACCAGAAATATCAACATTAAAATCTTGATAATAAAGAGTTTTATTAGTAGGGCTAGTATCGGCATTCAAAAGAGTGCCAGGATCATCTTGGGTATTTACTTCTTCTCTAGTTTTATTTAAATCAAAGTCAAAACTAATTTCAGTGAATAAAGTAGGAAATACACCATGAGGTTGCAAATCTCCTGCATCAGAATCTTGACCTGCGGGATCGTTGAGAGGTGGGGTACCAAAAGTTAGTGCATTACCGCCATTACCATAAGTAATTCCATTAAAGATGAAAGAACCAAAATTAGTACCAGTAGTTACTGAATTTGCATTTTCATCTAAAATTGCAATAGAAATAAAATGCTTTTGAGAAAGACAATTGTTTTGATTGCTAGGACTACAATAAGCTAATAAGTTAAAGTCGCTATTGGTATTAATAAAAATTGATTCATCTGAAAGATCGTAAGAACCACCTAAGATATCTAATTGAAGATTAGGAACTGCAAAAGCAGGAGATAAAGTAGAAGAACCAATGACTAAACCCGTGGCTAATAAAGAAAAACCTACTAAATTTAAAGAGTTGTTTTTCATGAAATTTATCTAGTTATTTTATTTATTTTCTAGTCAAATATATCTAAGTATTTTCTAAGTTGTCTAGAGCAATTTCCCTAAAAAGACGGAAGTTAATCATCTCTTTAAGCAACTAAGTGGTTTTACGAATTTATTCTAAAGAAGTTTATTAAAATAAGCTAAAATTAAAACTATTAAGCAGGTAAATTAACTGCTCTAAAAAATAATTTGCTCAAAATATTTCTATAAAATAAATCTCAAAAATAGCTCTATTAGCAAAATAGAGATTAGTTCGACATAACCATAATAATGAGCCTGTTAAGCTGGATTGGTTTTAAATTAACAAACTTAGGATTTTGTGCTGCCTTTATTTTTCTGTTTAACAACTCATATCAAGTTAAGTTGAATACTTACATTAGTTGAGGTCACGTAATAGGTAATAGGCAATAAATATTTTTCTATTACAACAACTCTTTTTATTTCAGCCAATTATTTGTACTTAATATCATTGCTCTTTCTCAATTTTGAAGAACAAGATAAGATTATTATTAACTATTCTTTCCTCAATTTTTTTCATGCCCAATCGTTCCGCTACTTGATGAGATTCAAGGTTGAGTTTGTCAGAACTAGCGATTAGATAATCGTAATCAAGCTCATTAAAACAATACTCTAGTATCTTAGTTGCTGCTTCAGTTGCATAACCTTTTTTAGTAGCTGTTGGTAGCAATGCATAAGCTAACTGAGGTTGAGCTTCCGCAAAAAAATACCACAAACCGACAAATCCAATTACTTCTTGATTATTTTTAGTTTGTATTAACCAAAGACCTAATTGTTCTTCCTGAAAGAGCCTTTGACTTTCTAATAACATCTCTTCAGTTTGCTGCAAAGAAAAGATATTGTCATCGCACAAATATTTTCTCACGTAAGGGTCGATCAGAATCTGGTGTAGTGTCTCAAGATCACTTTGTAAGATCGGTTTTAATAATAATCTCTGAGTTTCAAATACTAAGCTCATTGAACAACTTTACCTAACTTGAGTTTGATAACACTTGATTATGGCTACTGTCTTAATATTATTGTTGGAATGGTTATTTCGCCTCTTTGGAATTTTCTGGATTGTTGGTGGTTTGATCGCTTTGAAAATGTCTCGTGAAGCTAAGTTTATTGATTATGCCATTGAATCCCTGACTCAGGAAAAAGAAGACAAATTAGTCAGCCAATTTTTATTAATCAGTTCATTACTCACTTTGTTTAGTGGTAGTGGTTTAGCAATCGCAAGCCGTTGGGTAAACTACCCCACGTCTAGAAGACGGGGGCTTTCAGTAGCCCTAGAATTAATTG
>CAZLUP010000010.1:31470-98062 GCA_964562685.1 uncultured bacterium | reverse complement strand
CTATGGGGAGTTATTCGAGTATGATGCTACTGAAGAGCGATTGTACTTGCCAGAAGCATCGATTAGTTTAGAAGAAACTACTATATAGCTGACAGTTTACTTACGATTCCAATACTTTAATTAATACTTCACCCATCTCACGACAACCAACTGCTTTCATGCCAGGAGACATAATATCTCCAGTTCGATAACCTTGATCTAAAACCTCGATTACTGCATGTTCAATCTTGGTTGCTGCTTCGGGTTCATTTAAACCATAGCGTAACATCATCGCTGCACTAAGTATTTGAGCGAGGGGGTTGGCTTTATCTTGTCCAGCTATGTCTGGTGCAGATCCGTGTACAGGTTCAAAAACTCCTAGTCCATCTGACCCCAAACTAGCAGAAGGTAACATCCCAATACTACCAGTTAACATAGCAGCAGCATCAGAAAGGATATCTCCAAACAAATTACTCGTAACGATGGTATCAAACTGTTTGGGAGCGCGGACTAATTGCATTGCTGCATTATCTACATATAAATGAGTCAATTCTACATCGGTATAATTAACTGCCATTGCCGTAACGCGATCGCGCCATAATTGAGAAACATCTAAAACATTGGCTTTATCAACCGAACATAACTTACCTCGGCGTTTTTGGGCTGTTTCAAAACCGATTTTGGCAATGCGATCTATTTCTGACTCAGTATAAGCCATTGTATTGACACCGCGTTTTTCCCCTGTTTCTGTCTCAAAAATTCCTTTGGGTTGTCCGAAATAAATTCCGCCAGTTAATTCTCTTACTACCATAATGTCTACCCCTTCTACTACTTCTCGTTTAAGGGTAGAAGCATCAATTAACTGCGGTAAAATGGTCGCTGGACGCAAATTAGCAAATAAATTTAATCCTCCCCGTAATGCCAATAATCCCGTTTCAGGACGTTGATGGCGAGGCAAATTATCCCATTTGTAACCACCAATTGCAGCTAGCAAAACAGCATCACTATTACGACATATATCTAAAGTTTTTGCTGGTAAGGGTTCACCTGTAGCATCAATTGCTGCACCACCAATTAAAGCTTCTTCAAAAGCAAACTCAATATTGTATTGTTTGCCCACGACTTTAAGTACTTCTACTGTGACTGCCATAATTTCGGGACCGATGCCATCTCCAGGAAGTAAAGTTATACGGTATTGTTGGGTCATGGTGAGTGCTTGCTTTGATAATCGATGATTAGACAACAGGTAATAATTTATCACTTAGTGGTAACGGTGAGGTAAACTCCTAATTTACTTAATTTTGTCGGAGAAAATAAAAGGGTATAATCGGGTCAATATTTGCTCATAATCATCATTAAAATTCTTTTACAAGTTTTTTGTAGCCTAATTACGTTAAGTTAAAAGTCAAAAGTTAAAATTTTTTAGTGATGGGATCTGTATCAACCAATTTTTCTAGTCCTTTCCTATGGTAAGGTTTCTGCTCCAGGAACGCTCGTCTATTAACAGAAATTGATCTATTTCTTATAGTTTATTAGGTAATAAATATTATAATTTATATAAAAAATTATCTAAATAAAATTCATTAAAAATTTAGCAATTAAATTATTTATTTCTAGTTTTTTATGAACAAAACGCACCAAAAAAGATTTTATCCAATTACTTATATTTTAATTTGTATTAATTTAACTTTATTTGCTTTAGAAATTAAATTGGGTGGTAGTGAAAATTTAGATACATTAGATTATCTTGGAGCATTAATTCCCGAGAAAGCGATCGCGGGAGAATGGTGGCGGTTATTAACTGCTAATTTTTTGCATTTTGGTTGGTTACATTTGATAACTAATATGGCTGCTCTTTATCTTTTAGGACGTTTGGTTGAAGTAAGTTTGGGTGGCATAAGATATTTAATTGTTTATTTTTTTAGTGGAATTGGTGCAATGTTTTTGTATACCTTTTTTACTTTAAAAACAGGAGAAGAAAATGTGCTTTTAGTTGGTGCTTCGGCAGCTATTATGGGTTTGATCGGCAGTATTTTAGCAATTTTCTTGCAAATTTGGTTCAAAAAAAGAACTAAGCTGAATGCTAGACGTTTAAGGTTAATTATTTTAGTAATAATTATTCAGTTTTTATTTGATAATATTATTCCAGAAGTTAGTTTTAGTAGTCATCTTTTTGGCTTAATCATTGGTTTTGTAATTAGTGTTTTTTTGTTATTGCTACAAATTAGAAATAAGCAATTATCTTCTTAGCCTTAATTTTTTTTGATGACAAGTTAAGATTAATATTTTAGATAAAAGTAGAAATAATTTATGAATTATCCCTACTAAAAATATGATGTCGTAACTTTTAAAAAATTGTCACGTTATTGAATTTTAAAAAAGCCTTTCAGATTTTAATGCGTAGATAGTCTCTCAGTAAAATAAATTAAGAGATAGTGAGGAAAACCTTATGACATCAACTACTTTTGCCCAACCTCAGATATATCAAGGTCAATTTGGTGAATATACTATCACTAAAAGCGATCGCATTGGGGTAGTTATTTATCGTTTTGGTTTGGTATTAGCTGCCATTTGTTTGATTATCGTTTCTAATCTACTGTTTATTCAAGGACAACAGGCTGTAAGTTTAATTACACCTTTGTTTGTAATTTTTTCCATCTGCTTAGCAATTAGTTTAGTTACGATCCATATTTATTTAGCTGTTTTACATCGAGTTTTACAACTGTGTTGGTTAATTGGTTCAATAGCTAGCATCATCATTGCTTGGCAAATTGACGAACCACTGGCACTTTATGTTTATAATCATCCAATAACTTTATTTGGGATTGGTTTTACTTTTGTGGCTTTAACAGGAATTTATTTTAAAGAAGCCTTTTGTTTTAATCGTCTCGAAACTAAATTGTTGACTGTAATTGTGCCTTTTTTGTTATTAGGACATTTATTTGGTTGGTTACCTGTGGGAATAGAACAAATCTTATTGGGAATGTGGACAATTCTGTTTACAATTTTTGCCGTGCGTAAAATGATTCAACCAATCGATCCAGATATTGGTGATAAATCAGTTTTTACTTATTTAAAAGAAAAAAAAATTGGCGACTAACTAGAATAAATGACCAAAAAAGCTAACTACTTCCGCAAAAAAACAAAAAATTGGTGGCTAATTGACTATAAACCCCGTTGGGGACTTACTCTTCAAGGATGGTTGTCAATTTTATTATTAACTACAATAGTAATCTGGTTAATCGGTTCTCAATTACATCCTTTTTTAGCCTACACAGCACCAGTAAAAGCGGAAGTATTAGTTGTGGAAGGTTGGATTGAAGATGAAGGGTTAATAGGCGCGCTGACAGAATTTCGACGAGGCAATTATCGATTTTTAATGACTACAGGTGTTCCTCTTGATCGAGGAATGTACCTTTCCAGGTATAAAAATTTTGCTCAACTTTCGGCAACTACTTTGATTACCCTAGGCTTAGACAAAAGCAAATTAATTGTCGTGCCGACTCCAGAAGTCAAAAAAGATCGTACTTTAGCAGGGGCAATTGCCGTTCAACAATGGTTAAAAAAAAATAAGATTAAAATTACTGGTATGAATGTTTATTCTGATGATGTTCATACTCGTAGAACTTGGTTTTTATTTAGACAAGCGATTCCTGCTTCAATCCGAGTTGGCGCGATCGCTCATCCTAGTGTAAGATATGAAGCAAAGTCTTGGTGGACTTCTAGTGAAGGAGTCAGAAAAACCCTTTCTGAATTAATCGCCTATTGTTATGTCAAATTTTTTAACTGGCAAGCTTAGAAAATTGATTTTGTTTGTTGATAGGATAAAAAACTGAAATCAAAATCCTCAACAGGAGAAGTTCAGCTTGCTTACCCTTGGAGTCAACATAGATCATGTCGCTACTATTCGTCAAGCGAGACGTACAGTAGAACCAGATCCCGTAGCAGCAGCAGTCTTAGCTGAATTAGGCGGTGCTGATGGAATTACTGTACACTTAAGGGAAGATCGTCGCCATATTCAAGACCGAGATGTTCGTTTGTTGCGTCAAACCGTTAGGACTCATCTTAACTTAGAGATGGCACCAACCGCAGAAATGATTGCGATCGCAATTGAGATCAAACCCGATTACGTTACTTTAGTACCCGAAAAAAGAGAAGAAGTAACCACAGAAGGTGGAATTGATATTGTTAGCAATCTGACTCGTTTTTCTGAAGTTGTTCAGCAACTCCAAGAGGCAGAAATTCCTGTCAGTTGGTTTATTGATGCAGACGAAGCACAAATCGATGCTGCTGCCAAAACAGGAGCAAAATTTATTGAACTGCATACAGGTAAATATGCCGATGCGGAGAATGAAGCTACCAGACAACAAGAATTAACAATTTTACAACAAGGAACAAAACAAGCTTTGGCTAAGGGTTTAAGAGTTAATGCTGGTCATGGTTTAACTTATTGGAATGTTTACCCTGTTGCTTGTATCCCAGGTATGGAAGAATTAAATATTGGTCATACCATCATCAGTCGTGCTGTTTTGGTAGGCATGGAAAGAGCAGTTAAAGACATGAAACTTGCAATGCGAGGCGAATTTTAAATTATTTTAAGTAATTGATTTAAATAGGAAAGGAAAAAAATGACAACTTACTATTACGTTTTAGGCAGTCAAAAGTTTTTACTTGAAGAAGAACCCTTTGAAGAAGTATTAAAAGAAAGAACTAGAAATTACCAAGAGAAAAATCAAGAAATAGACTTTTGGTTAGTTAAACAACCTGCTTTTTTAGAAGCACCAGAATTTGCTGCCATTAAAGCAAAAGTTCCTCAACCTTCAGTAGCAGTTATTTCTACTAACTCCCAATTCATTACTTGGTTAAAACTTAGATTGGAATATGTTCTCAAAGGACAATTTGAAGCACCGTCAGACTCGATTCCCAATCCGCTTGGTTCTTTAGAAGCAGTGGCTTAATGTTTTCTCAAGGCGATTTTTGATTAGATTTCGGGGAGTGGAGAAATGAAGAGGAGCAAGGGTGCTTCTGGTGCAACAGGAGAATTTATTAACAATGATACTAGCTATCTCCCTATCTCCCTATCTCCCTATCTCACCATCTCCCTATCTATCTCGAACGAAAACAGCCCTAGAAAACTATTGAGGTGGTGTTACAGGCGGTTGTGATTGAGGAGTAGTGGGTAAAGTCTCTGTCGGTGAAACTTCTGGTTGCGGTTTAGGTTCACGAATTTCTGGCGGTGGAATCATCCAAAAAGCAGCAGCAGCAATAGCTAAACTGCCAACACCTACCGCTATAGGAGTAACTCTTTCGACTAAAGGTTCTTCTGGTTTACGGTAGCGTCTGCTAACAGGTTGGATCTGGAAAGATAAATCGGGAAGAGTATTGCGATCGCTTAAAACTTGATCGATTGCTTCGACGAGATCAAATAACTGCACGGTAGTTAGATCGATAGCAACATTTTCTTTACCTGTTTCAGCTTCGGAATCTACAGATAAGCGATGAAGACGTTGTTCGCTAAGGGATTCAATTTTGACAATAGGATAATCGGTTTGAGATTGGTGAGGATGAGATAATCCGCTTAAGAATTCTTGAGCATAAGTACTTACCGCTCTGACAAGATTTTCAAAAAAAACTCCCCCCCCAGAAAGAGAACGATCTGAACCAACAAAATGACATTCAGCATTAACTAAAATCGAAATTGCGGTTGATTCACTCGGCTCTTCAGCTTCAGCCTGAATATTATCCCCAAATCCTTCTAAAGTTAAAGTGCAGTTAGGCAAAATATATTGCCGTTTAATTGTCATGTTACCTCCCCATCAAATAAACTGTACCAAACCCGTTGTAAACCTTTTGTCCCAGTACAAAATAATAGTTTACTCAAGTATGTTAGAGCTAGTTCATTTAATTCTTGTTCCGAAGCTAAATAAGCCGAAACTTTAGCACGACGACGATTCATTCGGCTACCAAAATGAGCGCGGAATCGCTCTAAATATTCAGACAAACGAAAATGATTTTCTAGGGGAAGATGCTTTTCTCTCATTTGTTGCTCTGCCACCAACAATTGACGAATCAAAACTGTCAAACGTTTAGCGCGATCGCCTGCTAAAATAACTAGAGCTTTAGCTTGATCGATAGTCAAATCCTCTCTGCTATAGGAACGTCGCCAAGGATTGCTACAGCGCAAACGCCACAGGCTAACCCGATTTTTAATTACAGATTGTAATTCTAGTTGTCTAATTGTTACTAGTATTTGTTCTGATGCTCCTAATTCTAAAGCTTCAATAGCGAGCAATAACAAATCAATTTGTTGTTGAGTATGAGGGGAACATACTCCCGAAGCAAGAGGAATATCTGGTAAACTTGCCAAAATTGGAGGTTTACGAGGAAAGACAGATTGGGAATCGGATAATATACTTGCAGATTGACTCATTCTAAAATTAAGTCCATATTTTAACTATCTTATATGTTCAAGAGAGAGTAAAATAATCACTCTCTGCTGCCATAATGCCATAGGTATTTTAGTAAACATCAAGAGCAGAAAATTTATTGACTTTTTTTTTATGGATCTAAAATCTCTCATTCGCGATATCCCAGACTTTCCTAAACCTGGAATTATTTTTCGAGATATTACCACTCTACTAAGTAATTCCGAAGGATTACAATACACAGTCGATAGCCTCACACAAAAATGTCAAGCAATGAATCTAAATCCCGACTATATTGTGGGAATGGAGTCTCGCGGTTTTATTTTTGGTCCACCTCTAGCTTATCAATTGAATGCAGGTTTTATTCCCGTCCGCAAACCTGGAAAACTTCCTGCTGCGGTGCATACCATCGAATATGAGTTGGAATATGGAACTGATAGTTTAGAAATTCATCAAGATGCTTTAGATCATGGCACAAAAGTTTTAATTGTCGATGATTTGATTGCTACTGGCGGTACGGCTAAAGCAACGGCTGAATTGTTAGAAAAAATTGGTTCTCACGTTCTCGGTTTTGCTTTTGTGATTGAATTAACTGCTTTAGAAGGGCGAAAAAAGTTACCCAACCTACCTGTAATTAGTTTAGTAGAGTATTAAAGAACATTCCCGTGGGAAACTAAACTCCCCACGGGTTGTATTATTTATAAATTTAGGGAAAAATGATGAGCAACTATATTCATTCGTTGCTTTAAATAGAATCGATGAGCCTCAAAACGTTGAACTCCTGAATCTAAATGTAATTGCTCACAGCCGTTAAGCGTACCATAATCTACTAGCCATTTAAACAAAGCTTGTCCATAGCCTTGGGAACGTAAAGTTTCATCAACAATTAGATCGTAAACGTATAAAAATTTTCCCCAAGATAAACACTCAGAAATAGAAAATCCTGCTACGGCTACTACTTGACTATTTAATTCTGTAAAAGCAACCTGATAACCCTGTTGTCTTTGACGCTGCACTCGTTCTAAAAAGCTTTCTTTTTTTAAATGTAAACGTAATTGAGACATAACAGGAAAGCATTGGAGAATTTGAGAATCGGACTCTGCTAATTGAATTGATACCAAGTAACACCTTTTAAAACTAAATTTTTGCTAACTTTATCAAAAAACTAGCTTTAATAACGTTTAAATGAAACATTTGTTTTATCCACCCCGACTTAATCCTTTATTAGTTCGTTTCGTTCAAATAATTGCTCCTTATGGTGCGCGGTGGTTTTATAAATTTGAACTGGTAATAAGTTCTGAATCTTTAAACAAAATCAAGTCGCTACAATATAAAACTCTGCTTTTAACTCCTAATCATCCTACTTTTGATGATCCTATTGTGATGTTTGTTTTGTCTGCTAAATTAAGAGAAAAATTTTATTATTTAGCAGCTTACGAATTATTTAACAGTTGGTTAGCAGGTTTCTTTCAAAGATTGGGTGTTTATTCAATTCGGAGAGGTTTAGTAGATCGTCCTAGTATTACAGAAACTTTGGCATTATTGAGTAATCCTGAATCTCGTTTGGTGGTTTTTCCTGAAGGAGGTTGTTCTTTTCAGAATGATACAGTAATGCCTTTTAGATCGGGTACAGTACAACTTGCTTTTAAAGCAATTGAAAAAAAAGCAAAACAAGATGAAATATTACCAGATTTGTATGTTATTCCAATCAGTATTAAATATAAATATACCGAAAACATGGAAAATGCGATCGCTCGAACTTTAGCAGGATTAGAACAAGCATTAAATATAATTCCAGAATCTCATTTTTCTCCTTATCAAAGACTCAGATTAATTGCTGAAAAAGTGATTATAAAAATTGAGCAAGATTATGGATTATCAACTGCTGAAACAAATCAAAAATCTTGGAAGCAACGAATTGAAAAGCTAAGAATTAAAATTTTAGAAAACTGCGAGCAGCAACTTGGAATTATTACTAATCCTAATGAAATGGTACGAGAACGTACTTATAAACTTGAATATGTTCTCAAAACTAAAGTTGAACAATTAGAATCAAGTGAAGTGAGTTTAGATTCTAATTTATTAACAACAGAATCTGCTCTTAATTTAGACTTAATTGATAAATCTATTAAACGTCTTTTAAATTTTGATGCAATTTATGATGGTTATGTTAGAGAAAATCCTACCTCAGAAAGATTTTTGGATACGTTGATTAGGTTGGAAAGAGAAGTTTTTAATATTGATAAACCTAAACCAAAAGGATTTCGGCAAGCAATAGTTAAAATTGGTAATCCTTTAAATCTTAAAGATTTTTGGGCTAGCTATCAACAAGACCGCATTAAAACCGTTACTAATGTCATGCTACAAATTCAGCAAGAAGTTCAAGCAAATCTTGATACTTAAAAATAAAAAATCACCATTAGGAGCAAACGGCGGTTCACCCATATTATTACTTATTACTTATTACTTTTTTATCTCTCTACTATTCCAGAAAACTCATCGAGCTTACCAGGGACTGCCAATAATAGTAAAACCAGACCAATAAAAAGGATGAGATAAATTTTTCAGGTCACTTTGAGATAAAGTTGGTGGTAAAGTAATTGGTGTGTTAAAACCTCGCAATTGACCTTTTTCTACGTATACTTCTCCTTTAAGCATGGCAATTTGTGCTTTTCTTAAAGCTGTTACTTGAATCGGCTCAGATTTTAAATTCTGATAAAATTCACTCATTAAAGCTACAGTACCAGCGTCACTAATTAACCACAAACTTGCAATTACTGATTTCACACCCGCTTGCAGTGCCAACCCAGCAAAACCAAATTCTGCCTCTTCATCTCCAAGTGCAGTTTCACAAGCACTAAGTACTAATAAATCTACAGGCGGTCGATCTAAACCTAAATTTTGAATTTGTTCTAAAGTTAGTTTGCGATCGCTAAATTGAATATAAGAATCTTTGGGTGAACCTGGGTTAAATTGAGAATGGGTAGCTAAATGAACAATATCATATTTGCGTTGTTGATATTGAGATTTCAGATTTTCGACGGTGAAATCTTTATTCAGCATCTTTGTCCCAGACCAAATTTGGGGAGTAATGAGTGATAATTCTACTTCTACTCCAGGTAAAGCAGGTTGATCGGCAAATTCTGATGCACCCATTGCTAATACTTGCTTAGGTTGACGATTTTGGTAGCTAGTATCAGTTAAATTAAAAGCAGGAATCCGAGCTAGATTATATTTTTCGATTAAAAACTTTTGGTCGCCCTCGTCATAAAGAGCAGCAAAAGGAAGCGATCGCAATAAAGACCCTGTACAAAATAGTATCGTATCAATATTTTCTGCTTTCAGTTGGGGTTCAAGGGGTTCAACAATCCATTGATACAAAAGTTTAGCTGGAGGTAAGTAGGAAGTGTAGTTATTCCTAGAAGTTTTGACAAGCTCCCGCTCTAATTGTTTAATGACATCGGGTAATGCTCTTTTATTAGCTGGTTTAACTCTTTCGAGAGTTATTTGATTGCTAGGAGTAATTAAAAGTAATTGTAATTGTTCTTCTTGAGGAACTGCCCAAATTACAGCTGGATTAAGTTTTGTTTTTTGATGAATTTCAGCTAAACGTTCGGCGATTTCGCCACTATCAAAAGAATAATTGTTAAAATCGGCAGAAAAATACTCTTCATAGTCTCTTTCCCATTTATCTTCCAGATTAGTGATTAATTCACTCAGTTGTTTACCATCCAATTCTTCTTGAGTAGCGGATGACGAAGTAATAAACAGGTTATTGAAGGTAAAAATACAAAAGATAGTTAAGAGAAAGAGACTGAAGTTTTTACGATTTTTTTGGAGATAATGCCACACCATTTATTGATCAAACTCGAATTTAAAATTGATTGGTATTATAGCAAGCGATCGAGAACAAATCGGGATAAAACAATCAATTAGTAACCTAGTTATTTTTATGAAAAATAAATTAATGGAAACGCACTCTTTCTTCTTAATCTGCTACCTGCCTATCTCTCCTCAAAAGAGTTACACAGCTATATATCCTTGAAAAGGGAAGATTATAGAAGTTTAACTACAATTTTTGGCAAATTTACTCTATTCAGTGCCAGCTTTTGCCGTTTGACTAAATTTCTTGTTACTTTTAAAAACTGGAATTATTTCACAAAGGAAATTGTACTCTTAGATTTAATCAAATTTTTAACTTTATCAAAGAAATTTTCGAGGTGAAACGGTTTGTAAAGAATATCGTTAGCCCCATTGTTGTAAGCACAGTCTTGGCTAATCTCGTAGTTAGCAGAAACGAGTAAAATTGGCATAGTAGATAAACTTAGTTGATTACGAATTTGGCGAGTAACTTCAAGTCCATCTGTATCAGGCATCATCACATCTAACACAACCAACTCTGGATTAATTTCTTGAACCATCGCCAACGCTTCTTTGCCGTTACTAGCTTGTTTAACTTCGTAACCTTCTGATTCTAGACATAATTTAAAAAGGTAGAGAATATCAGCATAATCATCTACCACTAAAACTGATTTAGACATAAACTTATCACTCTTACACTCGTAATCTAATCTGGCTTCTTATTTCTAAAATACTCTAGACTTAATTTGTCAACCTCTCTCTTTTGGCTAATCTTTTTGATTCTATCTGTAGCTTGACAATATAATATTATTTAATTAGCCTAGACTTCTTCACTTTCAATCTGAATTTTAGTCGGAAATTCTCGTAAGATTAAGGTGTAAATATCCGTAGGCATATCTATCTCTGCTTTCTCTAAGGCTTCTTTAACTGCTTGAGCTACTTTAGAAGTAGTAGCTAAAAAACCTGAACGTCGAGAATCGACCCAAAAACGAATTTCCAAATTAACCGTACTAGCTGCCAGTTCACAGACTAAAATATCTGGGACGGGAGTAGCTTCAACTTCTTGAATTCTATCAATTGCTTCTCTGATTACTTTTTTGACTGTATCAATATCCTCACCATAATCAATTCCTACTCGCACTGAACTACGACGACGAGGTGAAGCAGTATTATTGATAATACTGGCTTGAAACACTTCTTGATTAGGAATATAAACTAATCGCCCATCATAGGTTTTCATAGTTGTGACGCGTAGTTGAATTTGAGCAATTGTTCCCTCATAATCACCAATAATATCAAGTTCTGATAATCACTTAAAATAAATTCTCTCCGCGTCTCCGTGTCCCCGTATCGTATCCCCATATCCCCGTATCCCCGTATCAATCATCACATTTAACTGTTTAAGCGAACCTGATATAATAACTTGGTCGTTAATTTTAAACGGTCGTGCAGATAGTAAAATAATGCCAGAAATATAATTACTCAATACATCTTTAAGACTAAAACCGATGGCAACACTGGTTAAACCTAATGCTCCTAGCAAAGCTCCGAAGTCTAAACCCATTACACCTAAAGCAATTACTATTCCTAACAACCAAACTCCGCCATAGCTCAATCTCCCAATTAGTATTTCAGTACTAGAATCACCCTCAGTTTGCTGCGCCCAACGAAAGGCAAGATAACGAACTCCAGTAGCTGCACTCCAGGTAATCCCAATTACAATAATCACTCCAACCAAAGAAGGTAAATTATTGATTGTATCTTGTAGAAGTTGACGAACAGTCTCATAAAGACGTTGTCCGACATCAATGGCTAGAGGGGGTCGATTGAGAGCTTGATTAAGTTGTTTTGCCCATCTTTGAGCTAAATCTTCGACTTCTAAACCAAAATCTTCTGCATCTTGCTGGGTTACTGTCATTAACACGCGATTATTAAGTTGTAAGGTGGCAATTTGACGAGGATTATCGGGCTTGACAGTAACTTGTTCTACCACCTCAGATTGAGTTAGGATGCTAGCAATTCGACGATTAATAATTTCTGCTCGTTGAGTGGCATTGATTTCAGGTAAACTCCCGATTTGAAAAATTGGTCTACCTCGAACCAAAACGTCAGCAAAATAAAGTCCAGCAATAGCTTCGACTGGAGTATTATTCGACGGTATTAGTATTTCTTCTTCCTGAGTTGAAGCCACCGAAGCAGTTGTAATTACTAATCCGATGGCTATCAAACTGGAAAACCGCCTGAATTTTGGTAAAGAAAAATTGATCATTATATTTCAGGACAAGGCTTTTGACTTTTAATTTTTGCCTTCGTACCAATTCATTAACGGCAATGCACTAATTCCATGAATAACTACTGAAATAGTAATGACGGTAAAAGTGATCCAAGAAATTTGTTCTGCTATGTTGCCACTAATGCCTTCTCCTAAAGCATAGGCTAAATAATAAATTGAGCCAATTCCACGAATGCCGAACCAACCGATTAAATATTGAGTAGGACGAGGTAAATAACCATTGAGGTTGAATAACCAAACTCCAATAGGACGAATCAAAACAAACAGGCAAAATGCGATCGCGATTGATTGCCAGGCATACTCAATCATGGGGTTGATTAAGAGCATTGTTCCGAGTAGCACTACTACCGTTATTTCTAATAATTTCTCCAGTTGTTCAGCAAATTCTAGTTGTGCCATTCGTTTATCTTGATTGGTAAAGTATTTTTTTTGCACCACTACCCCAGCTACAAATACTGCTAGAAATCCGTAGCCATTAACTAATTCTGTCAATGAGTAAGCTAGTAAAATAGTACTAAGAGCGATAAAATCTTCCATGATCTCATCTGCTCGTCGTCGCTTTTGTAATTTGTGATCGCACCAAATCACAGCTTTAGCGACAATAATGCCCATAACTATACCAGCATCGCCCAAAGCAAATCTACGGCTACCCAACTTTTAAACCAATTGTCCCAGTTAGAATCTTTATAAGCATAAAGACCAAAATAAACAAAAGGAAAAGCTAAGGCATCGTTTAATCCACCCTCGGAAGTTAAAGCAAAGCGCAATTCGTCCTTGTCTGTAACACTAGCCAACTGTACTTCTGAAGCTAAAACTGGATCGGTAGGAGCTAAAATTGCTCCCAGTAAAATAGCTGCACCCCAACTCATTCCTAAAAGCCAATGTGCGATCGCAGCTAGAGTAAAAATTGAGAAAGGCATTAACCAACCAATCAATCTAATCGTAGTTTGCCAATTTCTCAGGTTGAGAGAACGATTCATCTTTAAACCGCAGCAAAAGACCGACACAATCACTACAAATTCGGTCAATCTTTTTAAAAAATTAGCATCGGGTCGAACATTAATCAGATTAAAGCCATAAGGACCAAGAGCAACTCCTACCACTATATAAATTAGTGCATAAGACAAAGGTAAACGAGCAATCCAACCCGAACCTAGAGTTACAGCCAGCAGCAGCAAACCAATCACTAGCAGATCGAGAATATAATAATCCATGTTCTAGCTCGAAAATAAATAAAGCCTAGCGTTGTTGATTAAGACTACAAATCAGCTTTGAGTTGGATTTTTAAGCATCAGTAAACCGTAAGCAAATTGAAGACGCGCGCGATCGCTTAATTTAATTTTTGCCGTGAGTCGATACTTAAAGCCCCAGCACCAGCGTAAATAACCATCAACAATCCACCAATTAAACCAATATTTTTGAGAAAATCGTTGATCTCATTGGGGTCAGCGATGGGATTGTGAAATACCAGCGTGGTGGGAATTAAAAATAAAATTAAGAGTATCGAGCCGATTTTCACTTGATAGCCTAGCAGTAAAGAAAGAGCCCCCAATAATTGAAATAAAATTGTAAAAATTAACAAGATATTGGCAATAGGCAAGCCCTTGTTAGTAATCATTAGAACGGTATTATTAAAATCTAGAAGATGGCTAATTCCAGCCTTCAAAAAAATTAAGCAAAGACACACACGAGCAGTTAAAGGTAAATATTTCATTTTTTAAGCATAATTTAAAGACAGTTCAGTTCTTTTACCAATTCTCAGTTATGGCAGAATTACTAGAACTCAAACAGTTACTTCTCAAAGGCGATCTTAAAGGATCTTTAGCGATCGTTGAAGAACTAGAAGAAATGGGTCGCAAAGGTATTATTAAAACTATTCGTAGTTATGCAGTAATTTTATTGCTACATCTGATCAAACAACAAGCCGAAAAACATACCACACGTTCTTGGGATGTGTCTATTCGCAATTGTGTTCGCGAAATTCAACGGCAAAACAAGATGCGCAAAGCAAAAGGCTACTATCTCAACCAAGAGGAATTAAAAGAAATTCTCGAAGAAGCTTACTTAAATGCAATCGATGATGCTTCTTTGAAAGTAGCAGAAGGACGTTATTCTCCAGAAGAATTGGAAACTTTAATTAACCGTGAAAATATCCTCGCTCGCGCTTTGATCTCTATTATGAATAGTTAAATTAAATTTACCATGATTGGGAAGGGGAGAGGAAAACCTTGGGCTTTCTTGTTGATCTCCTTTAGCTGCGACCGCACTAAAAATGATATTCGACTACTTTAGTTTTTCCCCTCCACTAAATCAGCTTGACCAGCGTTCGCGCCATTTAACTGTACCTTCTTCGGCAACTACCCAACGACGGCAGACTAAGTTTTCTCTAACAGGAGATTGTTCTTCACGCCACATAGCGTATTTGTAGAACAGAATCTCAATGGCGCGAACAATTGCGTGTATGCAGTTTAGAAATATTTCCTGTTTACTTTCGTTTAACGTTATCCACAGGGGAATTAGCTAACACCCAAATAAAAGCTATTTTTGGTTTGGCTGAAGATGGTAACAGATTAAAAGACTATCTGATAGGTTTAACTACTTTACTAATACCAAATAGAAAAAAGAATGCGACACATCTCGTAAGGGCGATTGACCAATCGCCCCTACAAAAACATCATCTGTAGCAAACATTATTTGATTTGGTATAACATTTCTTTTGTAGCATATTCTTTGACCTGTTTACGTATAAAAACATAACAAAAATCGAGCAAGGAATATCATTAATGCCTTACAACGGAGTAGCAACTAAACCTTTTACTAATAATTCTTATATAAATAGTATTTTATGGGGTGGAAATTACTGGACAAACCCAACTACAACAACAAACTCCACTACAGTAATTCTTTATTCTTTTTTACAATCAGGTTCAGAATCTTTTGATGATAATTATGGCAACATAGCTACTCAAGCTGATTCTTGGTTAAATTATGAAATTCAAGCGATTCAAAAAGGATTACAAGTTTGGTCAAATGTAGCAAATATTTCTTTTGTTCCTACTGCAAATAACTCTTCGACTGCCACCCTAAAGTTTTATTCAGTTAATAGTGAACAACTTGATTCTGATAATGACAACAGTACTATCACTCTAGGTCGATTTAATCCACCTGGTGAACCTGGAATGGGAATCGGTTACTTTAACTGGGAAGGAACAGGTTGGGATGAATCGGGTTTACAACAAGGAGGTTACGGTTTTGTTACAATAATCCACGAACTTGGTCATGGTCTAGGTTTAGCTCATCCTCACGATAATGGTGGTAACTCTTTAATTTTTCCTGGAGTCGATTCCGATGATGATACAGGAACTCATGGACTAAATCAAGGCATTTGGACAACCATGTCTTATAACGATGGTCTTGTTAATGATCCTCCTCCAGGATACAACTATGGTTATCAAGCTACACCATCTGCTTTTGATATTGCTGCGGTTCAATATCTTTATGGCGCAAATACAACTTATAACACTGGCAATAACACTTACGAATTACCTGTTGTTAATGCTGCTGGGACTTATTATTTTACCATTTGGGATGCTGGCGGAGTTGATACTATTACTGCCCAAACCGCTACAGCTAATGCTACCATCAATCTCAATCAAGCACCTTTAGTTGGTTCTAATGCAGGGGGTTATCTTTTTAGTGTAACTGGTATTTATGGTGGTGCTACGATCGCTAATGGTGTCACAATTGAAAATGCGATCGCTGGTAAAGGTAATGATTCAATTATTGGGAATAGTGCTAGTAATAAGTTAACAGGTTTGGAGAAAAGCGATCGCCTTAGTGGTGGTTCAGGTAACGATACCCTTACTGGTTCAAATCCAGGAGTACTTAATTCTGGGACCGGTGAATATGATACTCTTACTGGAGGTTTAGGCGCAGATCTATTTGTGTTGGGCGATAGTGCTAAACCTTATTATCAAGATAAGGGCTATGCCACAATCACTGATTTTAGCCTCGCAGAGGGAGACAAATTGCAAGTTTTTGGTAGTGTTAGTGATTACATAGTAGAAATCGATCAACAAGATATTTTGATTGGTTATGGTACAGATACCATTGTTTTAATTGAAAATGCTGCTTCTATAGCAAGTTCATTACCAAATCAAGGATTCTTATTTGTCTAAAGTGATTTATTACTAATATCAAGTCTGTTTAATTAATTGGTGGCTATTTCTTCTGCTGATTACAACTTTAGACTTCAGACTTAACCTCCAAATCAAATGTAAGTATTCAACCGAACTTGATTTAACAAGCTATTTATAACTACGCTGAGTCAACTCAACATTTTCAAAATGCAATTTTTCTTGATGCATGACAGGAGGTTGATTACTGCCTTGATATTCCCAAGCAGCAACATAAGCAAAATGCTCATCATCTCGCTTTGCTTCTCCTTCAGAAGTTTGATATTCTTCGCGAAAATGTCCCCCACAAGATTCTTCTCGATTGAGGGCATCTTTTGCCATTAATTCACCTAATTCGAGAAAATCTGCTACCCTACCTGCAAATTCAAGATTTTTATTGAGAGTATGACTATCACTAGGAATTTTAACATTTTGCCAATATTCTTCCCTCAGAGAAGCGATCGCATTAATGACTTCTTTCAATCCTTCCCGATGACGAGACATCCCTACATAATCCCAAAGTAATTTACCTAATTGGCGATGAAATTCCATTACGGTTTTATCGCCCTGAATACTAATCAGCTTGTCAATATCATTATTTACTGCTGTTTCGGCTTCCTCAAAAGCAGGGTGAGTAGTATCGATGGGGATTAAATCGATAATGGCTAAATAATTACCTAAAGTATAAGGAATGATAAAATAACCATCTGCTAAACCCTGCATCAAAGCACTAGCCCCTAAACGATTAGCACCATGATCGGAAAAATTCGCTTCTCCTAAAACGTGTAAACCAGGAATAGTACTCATCAGATTGTAATCTACCCACAAACCACCCATGGTGTAATGAACCGCAGGATAAATTCGCATCGGTACTTGATAGGGATTTTCTCCTGTAATTCTCTGATACATCTGAAATAAGTTGTCATAACGTTCAACAATAGTATCTTTCCCTAATTTATTAATAGCATCACGAAAATCTAGATAAACTGCTAAACCAGTTTCCCCTACTCCCTTTCCTAAATCGGTCATCTGTTTAGCATTACGAGAAGCAACATCACGAGGAACAAGATTGCCAAACGAAGGATATTTCTGTTCTAAAAAATAATCCCTTTCTGATTCAGGAATTTGATCTGGACTACGGCAATCGCCTGGTTGTTTTGGTACCCAAACCCTACCATCATTTCTCAACCCCTCACTCATCAGAGTTAACTTCGATTGATATTCTCCAGAAACAGGAATACAAGTAGGATGAATCTGAGTAAAACAAGGATTAGCAAATAAAGCCCCTCGTTTATAACATCGCCACGCAGCAGTTACATTAGAGTTTCTGGCGTTGGTAGAAAGATAATAAACATTACTATAACCGCCTGTACAAAGTAAAACCGCATCACCGCTATAGCGTTCAATAGTTCCTGTAATTAAATTACGAACAATAATGCCTCTAGCTTTCCCCTCTATAACTACTAAATCCAACATTTCCCGACGGGTGTACATCTGAATTTTGCCAGCAGCAATTTGACGAGACATGGCACTATAAGCACCTAATAATAATTGTTGTCCCGTTTGTCCTCTCGCATAAAAAGTTCGCGAAACTTGCGCCCCACCAAAAGAACGATTAGCGAGTAAACCGCCGTATTCTCTCGCAAAAGGAACTCCTTGGGCTACACATTGATCGATAATCTGGTTACTAATCTGTGCTAGACGATAAACATTGGCTTCACGGGAACGATAGTCACCACCTTTAATGGTGTCGTAGAATAATCGCCAAACTGTATCGCCATCATTAGGATAATTTTTGGCAGCGTTGATACCTCCTTGGGCAGCAATGCTATGGGCGCGACGAGGAGAATCTTGAATACAAAAGCTTTTGACGTTATAACCCAATTCCGCTAGGGTAGCAGCAGCAGATGCGCCAGCTAAACCCGTGCCAACGATTAAGATATTGTATTTGCGTTTATTTGCTGGACTAACTAATTTGCAGTGGTCTTGATAATAATTCCATTTATCTTGTAGTCTACCAGGAGGAATGTGGGGGTCAAGTATCATTAGCAATTAAATTTTAGATGCGACACAGCTATTAGTTTAGGATTTTTTTGCTAGCTATGGCATGGTGATGATTAAACTTCTGCCCTGATATATTCGTCTCGTTCCAAGTGAGAAGATTCTCCCCATTCGATTGGTAAGATCAGTTTTGTTGCGATTAGTTCTTGAATGACAGAAGTTAATTTGCAGTCACTCTGGAAACATTCATTTAAAAATTGATTAGCTTGGTAATACTGATGCAACAACTTTTGTTGTGAGTTAGTAAATTGCCAGTCGTAACCTTGATAGCGATGTTGATTAATTAAATTATGAAAATCTTTGACCCAATCTCTACCATTAGTTTGCCACCAACTAATTAATTGAGCTTTGCCTTGGGAAGGATCGGGAAGTTGTTCTTTTAGCTCACTTAGTGCCTGTTTCATTGCTTCAGTAAGCTCAAAAGTACGCTCAAAATCTAGAGCAAAACTTAAATTAAAAATTTGTTTGAGATCGGGATTGTCTACTAAAGTTATAGCGATCACATTTGCTCTGGCTAATGCTAGATCTAAAGCCAAATCCTCAGATAAATTACTAGCTAATTTAGGATCGATGGAAACGGCTAAGTTTAAGTCTCGATTTTGAAACAAACTAAAATAAAAAGCTCTGACTGCTGCTGGTTGATAAGGCACAGTTAAGGAATTAGCTTTTTTATCGAGAAAATGCAGAAATTTTTGTAATTCTGGTTCTGCTGCAAGAATTAAATCGACTTGTTCTTTCATCTGCTGAAGTAAAAAATCAGCATGAGGTAACATACTGGCGGTTAAAAGAGTGACTTCTCGCCATTGAGGATTACTGATATTAGTGGCTAGTTTTTGCAAAGACTGATTTAGCTCTTGGGAATTAGCACTAGCTACTATTTTTCTAGCAGTTAAATATTCTTGAAAAGTCAGATGAGAAAAAGAATAAATGCCTCTTGCCCTTTCAATTAACAAACCATGCTGTACTTCAATCGCTTTGAGAACAGCTTCACTATCAAGATGCAAAGTTTCTGGATCTGCATTCGTATTAGGTAAAGCGAGTAAATAGTCGGCGATAATTCTTAGCACTTCGCTTTTTTCAAAAAAGTAATTACCTTGTTCAAAGGAAATCGCAGCAATCTGACTTAAAAGTTTAATTTTATCTGGCAGAGATAAATTCCGATAAGTTCGATCTCGATAAATACCTCTGGTTTGATCCCAACGAACTAATAAAATATCTAATCCTTCCTGATATAGCTTGGCTCGTTTGGTAGGAAAAGACGATCTTTCTTGAAAAACAGAACAGATTAGATTCAGTAAAATTGGTGTAGTGACTAATTCTCGAAGAGGCTGATTTTCTTGCCGTTGTAGTTGTTCGAGAAAGTGGTTAGCTTTGGCTAATCCCTCTGCGGTAGAATTCTGGGCTGTAGCGACAAACCATTTTTTAGCAAAAGTTTCTACTTGAGTCTCGTTAAAGTCTGCTAATTCGACATAGGTAAATCCCCAAAAGCGATATTGTTGGGCTGCTAATCTACAAGTAACAATGATTTTGTTGTGGTAATAAACCTCAGCAAATTGTTGAATTTGTTGGAGGATGTCTTGGCTATATTGCTGAGGAACTTCATCTAAACCATCAAGTAAAACCAATATTTTGCCTTGTTGTAATAACATTTCTACTTGTTCGGCAGAAACGCAACAACTCCAAGTTTGGCATATATAGTTAAATAAACTAAGATCTTTAGTCTCGTTACTTTTGAGGGCAAAAACTCGCAACGGGATTAAAATTGGAATTGCTTCTATGTTTAGTTTGCCTTGATTACACTGAAGAGCTAAATATTGTAATAAGGTAGTTTTACCTGCTCCTGGTTTACCCAGAATCATTAATTTAGGATGAAGTGCGATCGCATTTTCAATCGGAATAGTTTGTCGTTCGGCTAAAGTTAAACTAGGGCGTTCTGATTGCCAACAAACCTCTTGCAAATCTGATACTTCTAACCATCTCTGACTAGAAAGATTGGTCAAAATATTGATGTTGGTATAAATTTGTTCTAGCTGTAAAGGCTGAGAAAGTTCAAAAGAAGATTGTAATGTGCTACATTGAGTCTTAATTTGGCTACTTAAACGCGATCGCGCTAGTTTAACTAGTTCTTCAACATTGTTAGGATTTTGGTTGATTGCCAAAGAATCATTTAATTCTAGTTCTTGCTCCGCTCCAAGATGATGTTGGGGCAAATCGGCAATGTCTTGCCAATCAAGATTTAATTGAAAACAAAGATCGATAAAAATGTGACGTTCAATCGCTCTACCACTAAAAAATTTCCACACCGACTGACGAGTAGATAAACCAACTTCTGCTGCTAGATACTCTTGCGTCCATCCGGTTCTCTCAAATGCTCTTTTAGCCTTGGTAATACCTATCTCAGATGCTTTGAGTGATCGCTTAGCCATAGACTATAACTGATTTTTAATTGTTTTAAAGTTAATATTCCCGATTAGCGACAAAAAACTATCATTTGCTTTTATTGGAATAATTAAAATTTGGTTAGATTGAGCCAACCGTTAATTATTAATTCAATTCATTTTAAAAGTCATGGCAAACATTTGCTGTTGATGCGCTTGCCAATCGTGCCTAAGTAAATGTTTTAATTTAGGAGTTGCTTGCTCAATAACTTCTTGACGATAGTTAAATAAATTATTTTCTAAAGGATGAATAAATTGAGGTGTATAGTTACCTAAAATTGAAACTCTCGGTTTTGGGGTATTATTTACTGAAGTGTCATGCCAACACAGTCCGTGAGAAATAATCGCCGTTCCTGCGGTTCCTGTTATTTTGGTAGCAGTTTTTTCAAACTCTTCAAGATCGGGTTTAATAGCTAATTTTTGGCTTTGGGGAGCGAATAAAGGTGCGCCATTATCTTCAGTAAAATCTTCAACCATCCAAATAACTTGTATTTCTAAAATAGGGAATTTGGGGAAAGGAGAAGACATCGCCCAATAGGGATAATCTACATGAACACCCATTCTTTTTGACCCTTGATGAAGAATATGAGCCGAAAAACCTCCTAAAATTAAATCTTGTCCTAACAGAGTTTCAACTATTGATAGTACAGTAGGATGCTGTACCATTTTTTCAAAAATTTCGCCCTGATAAATTAAACCATATAACCTTTCTTTTACTCCCTGAATTATTACTTTACCTGCTTTTTTTTCTTGTTCAGCTAATTCTAAAACTCGATTTCTAGCAATTTGAGCTTCTGTTTGAGTAAGCAGATCGGGTAGTAAAATGTAACCTTTCCCGATAACAATTTCTTTTGCCAAACTAATTAAATCTGATGATAAAGTTGGCTCGTTAGTCATTTCAGTTACCAGTTACCAGTTATCAGTTATCAGTTAGAGAAGATTCCTTTTAGTTAAATTTTCTTTTGTGATTTAATTTATTGAAGCTTAACTCAATTGACCATTAACTAAGCCGTTAAAACCATAAATTTCACGACTTCCTGCGATCGCAACTAATTCTACTTCTTTTTCATCTCCTGGTTCAAAACGTACTGCCGTACCAGCAGGGATATTTAATCGCATTCCTTTAGTTTGTTCCCGATCAAATTGTAAAGCGGAATTGACTTCATAAAAGTGAAAATGAGAACCTATTTGAATAGGGCGATCACCAGTATTAGCTACTGAAATTTTAATAGTTTCTCGCCCTTGATTTAATTCAATTTCTCCTGGTTGAGTAAATAGTTCACCTGGGATCATTTTTTTCAGTTATCAGTTACTACAAGTAATAGGTAATAAGATTATAAATTTTTTGCCTTCTGCCTCCTGCCTCCTGCCTCCTGCCTCCTGCCTCCTGCCTTTATCCGTTATCACTTTTTTACTTTTGTACAGACGTAACATGTTACGTCTGTACTTTTTACTTTCACTTAATGGGATTATGTACAGTTACTAATTTAGTACCATCAGGGAAGGTAGCTTCAACTTGTACTTCAGGAATCATTTCTGCAATTCCTTCTATGACATCATCTCTTGTTAAAAGAGTTGTACCCTCACTCATTAATTCGGCAACGGTTTTTCCTTCTCTTGCACCTTCTAAAATAGCAGCAGAAATATAAGCAATAGCTTCAGGATAATTTAATTTTAAACCTTTGGCTTTTCTGCGTTCTGCTAGTAAAGCAGCAGTGAAAATCATTAATTTATCTTTTTCTTGAGGTGATAATTTCATTGTTTTGACTTAACCTGAGTTCGGGATAAGCTGAAATTTATAATAATACAGTAGTTTTAAAATTCTAATTGTTGGTCGCTACGCGCACCTTCGGTGAGGTTAATTGTTTGTCCACGGATAAACGCGGATGAACGCAGATGGAGTTATTGGTTGGTGGTGTTTTTTTGTTGATAGCTGAGACCTACGGTAGTGCGCTTCGCTTATGTTAATTGTTAATTATTCATCCCTCATAATTAGTAATTAGTAACTGGTAACTGGTAACTGTAAGGGCAGTACTTCGTACCCTTCGGGAAGCGCGAACTGCCCCTACGGGTAACTGATAACTGTTTACAGTTACCATACTCTGGGTTTGATAGTAGGAAGTTGCCATAGTTCACTTCTGAGTATTTGCCAAACTTGACTAAACCATTCTCTTGCTTTAGCAGTAGAATAACCGCGATAGCGACATAACAACCCTGACATCAACTCTGTGACTCCAAACTCTGCTTTATTTTTGCTTGTTTTCTCTAAATTATTAATTTTCTCCAGAATTTTTTTGTCAAATGATTTTCCCAAATAACTGAGTGTGCCGACTACGGGTTTTCCTGCTAAACCATTGATACTATTAATTAATTCTGCTTCTCCTGGTAACCATTGTCTGTCAATCCAAAGAGGTCGATTATTTTGCCATACTTCTGTATAGGAACGCCATTCTCCTGCTAGGAACTGTTCCCCTCTGGCAGAACGTCCAAAACGGTTAATTTCCCAACCAATCCAAGTTGCTTCTGGGGCTAATTGTATCCGTAAATCTTGCCGATAAATTGCGCCAGCAAAAATAATATTTTCTTGGGGTAAATATTCTAAAGTTGCACCAGGTTCGATCTCAATTGTTAAGCTTTGTTGAGCAACTTGTCCGTTACTACGATAAATTTTACTGGCTGCTGCGGTAGTAATTAAACTATGGGCGTTGGATTGAAGCTGAATTTTTTGACTCAAGCGATCGCCTCCGACAATGCCTCCAGCAGTATGTAAAATTACACTGTGGCAGATTTGTTCTCCTTCGGGATAAAAGGGACTTTGTAATTTTAGGGGTGCTTGGTGAAAAGAATGAAGAATTTTGGTTTTTCCTTCACAATGAGCATAAACTAATTCAAGACCACCATACCATCCTGTTTCTGGTTTTGTTGTTGTTGTTGTTTCTGGCACTAAAAATCCTCAAATTTATCGTTTATTTAGATTAAACCTCAGTAAAACCACGAAAATAAACTTTATTTTCCGTAAATCTAACTAAAAACAGGTCATCGCTTCAGTGACATAGGCACAAGCAGAGATTTATATTAGAAGTTATCAAATCTAAGTTCAGGCAAAACAGATTATAGCGGTACAAGTAAAGATTAGGACGTCATCATTAAACGCAGGGGCGATTCGCGCTTCCCGAAGGGTACGGAGTATCGCCCTTACAGGGTTTTTCGTCCTAACCTAAATACGTAGTGCTATAGTTAATTCTGATTGGGCATAACTTAAAAAATATTTTTCATTGCTGAATATTTTTGGCAATTGTTATTAGGTGTGGTTGAGGAGTTGTGCTTTAGATGAGTTGGGGATAAACTGTGATGAGTTATTATGATTTTGAACATTTTTGGTCATCTCATGAATTATGTCAAAGCCAACAAGATTTAACCCCTGAAGAGAGTTTATTGGATACAATTATTGGTTTATTTAAGCAAATTTATAGAGAATTGTTTCCTAGCCAAACTATTAAATCAGATGAGCAAAATCAAGACTGATTAAACTAAATTTTTTTCTGCATTAACTTAATTATTTTGTGCTGAAGCAAGGCGTATTTTTTCTAATTCTTGAATACGTTTTTTCAAGCTCTGAATTTTTTGATAATAAGTTTCTATTGAATCTAAATCTGTAGTCGGATTTAGTTTATGTAGTTCTTGAGTATATTCAATTTGTTGTTTAACACAAGCAACTTGTTCTAAAGTTGCGATCGCATTATCTATTCTAGTCGCAGCACGGAAAATATCTTCTTGTCCGTTTTGATCGAGATAAAATAATTTAGTTACTGGTTGCATTTCCTCAGCAAAAGTTAGACTGAGATTTTGTAATTCGATTAATAAATAATTATCAGTTGTTGGTAAATTTTGTTGATATTTATTTTCTATTTTAATAATTTGCTGCCATAAGAATCGATGGTGAGGCAATCTAAAAACAAAATCTTGTTCTTCTAATCTGTCAATAATTTCTTCTCGATAACGAGGACAATGAAGATATATTTTTAAGAGTAAAGATTCGGCTCTTTCTAATAATTCTTGTTCGGGATTAGTAGCAAGATTGAGTGCATTTGATTCATTAGCTTGAAATTGCGAAGATGATTTTTTTAATTGCTGTTGTTTTTTAGGGTAATGTTTAAATGAGGTATTAGTTAATTGCGATCGCAGATTGGCTAGATTTTGAGGGATTAATCTACCATCTCCTTGGCTAAGTAATTCGGCACAATAACTTAAATAATAATTACGAAGATTAGCATCTTGAATTTGATTGAGTAATTTGATCATACCTTGGGCTATTTTTTGTAACCCCGAAGGTGTATTAAGCTGTTGAGTAGCGAGTAATTGTTGAATTTGCCAGTCTAACCATAAAGGCGCATCTTCTAAAGACTTTTGATATATTTCAACCGCATTTTGATTGCTATTAAGAAATTCATCCGCATCTTTCCCTTCAGGAAGATTGAGTATTCGCAAAGAAACTACTCCAGCATAAACTAAATCTTCAATTTCTGCGATCGCTCTTTGAGTAGCTTGTGTACCCGCTTGATCCGCATCAAAGTTGAGAATAATTTGCTTAGAGGGAGTGTAACGTAATAATTGTTTGAGTTGATAAGAAGTTAATGCCGTACCCAAAGAAGCAACCACATTGGTAATTCCCACCGCATGAAGAGCGATTGCATCCAAATAACCTTCTACTACTACTGCTCGATCCTCTGTAGCAATACTACTACGTGCCTGGTCGAGAGCAAAAAGAGTTTTACTTTTATCAAATAAAGGTGTTTCAGGAGAATTAAGATACTTAGGTTGATCATCTGTGAGGGTACGACCACCAAAAGCGATAATTCTACCTTGAGCATCTAAAATAGGGATAATAGCGCGATCGCGAAATACATCATAATAACCATTACCTGAACTACGCGGTTTAATTAATCCTGCTTGTTCAACCAAATTAACTGGATAACGTTTTTGCTCTACTAAATAACGATACAAAGTTTCCCAACCAGCAGGGGCATAACCTAGTTGAAATTGAGTCAGAGTAGATTCACCAAACTTTCTAGTATCTCTTAAATATTCTAAAGCAACTTGTCCTTGAGTTTCATAAAGAGCGTGTTGATAAAAATTAGCTGCTGTTGCTACTATTTCATAAAGCTTTTCTTTAACCGAGAGTTGATGAACAATTGCTTGTCTTTGTTCTGGTTCTAAAGTTTTAATCGGAACTTGATAACGTTTAGCTAAATCAAACACAACCTCACTAAAAGATTGTTTGCCAATTTCCATCAAAAACTTAAAAACATTGCCTCCTGCTGCACAACCAAAGCAATAATACAATTGTTTATCAGGACTAACGCTAAAACTCGGAGTTTTTTCGTTATGGAAAGGACATAAACCAAGATAGCACTTTCCTCGCTTATGCAACACAACATATTCAGAGACGATATCTACAATGTCTACTCTCTGTTGTACTTCATCAATCGTGTCTTGATGTAAACGCGGTACTACCACAAGGTCATTTTGGGGTTTTACTACAAAGTATATTGTGACACTGTTTTAATCGATTAAGAAAGCTTCCCAGTTCCCAGTTACCCGTAGGGACAGTTCGCGCTTCCCGAAGGGTACGAAGTACTGCCCTTACAGTTACCAGTTACCAGTTACTAATTACTAATTATGAGGGATGAATAATTAACAATTAACATAAGCGAAGCGCACTACCGTAGGTCTCAGCTATCAACAAAAAAACACCACCAACCAATAACTCCATCTGCGTTCATCCGCGTTTATCCGTGGACATATTTTTTACCATCAACAATTAACCTTCATACCAAGATATCGACTGTATCTTATTTAACTAAAAAACGCTATACATAACTCAAACATGATCTTGAATTATTGGCACACCTCAAAATTAGATTTATTTTTTCTCGAAGAAGCGCGATCACGCCCTTTGTAAATCTATTCAAAACTTAGGATAAATTTAAATAATCATCTGTTCCAGACAATCATCTATGATATAAATATCGTCTTCTGGTATCAATCAACTCGCAACAAACCCCAACTAAACAAGACTATGAGTTCCTCAAATAATCAAGATTGGCAACATCGCTTAGAAGAAATAGAAGCCGAAATACATTATAGTGAATCTGATCCTCGTCGAGAAACCACTGAAACGGTTCGTCCTCATATCGAAATAGATCGCGCTCAATCAGTAGAAAAATGGCTTAATTTCGCCAAAGACTGGTTTAATAATTTATCTTCTGAAGGAAGAATAGCAGTAGGTGTAGTAGGAGTCTTAGTAAGTTTTTCGATTCTTAATACTTTCCTACGTCTGATCAGTTCTTTGGTAAGTATTGCTATCTTGGCAGGTTTATTATATTTCGGCTATAAGTTTTTCCTCAATCATTCCCAAAAAGACTAAAAAAGTTCTCTGCGATAAAAAAATTCATGATCTTGGTAAAAACAAGCTAAAAAATCTCCATTAACGACATCTTTTAAGGAAATCCAACCGCAATCAGGCAGCAATTGTTCCATCTGTGATTTGTGTTGAGCTAAAGCTTGTTGTTTCTGTTCGAGAACGTTATTAATTTTAACTTGATAACGAAAGTCTCTCAGGAAATCAAATCCAAAATGGGCAGCCACAGTGCTTTTTAAAATAGAGATAGCATCTCGCCAATTATTACCAAAACCTGTCCAGGGGAAATGTCGCCAAAACCAAATTGGATACTCATAAACTGTCCCTTGCCAGTTAATTTGTTTCAAAGCAGCCAAAACAATTTGATTAGTCGCAATATGATCGCTGATGACATCGCGATGATAAGGAATAAAAATTTCTTCGGGTTGAAATTGAGCAATAATTGCGATCGCTTGAGTAATAGCTTCGGTTTGAAACTTCTGTAAACCACCATCTGGATGTTGCAAGAATACCACATCTTCTGCTGAGACACCCAAAACTTGGGCAGCAGCGATCGCTTCTTGTTCTCTAATTGGTTTCAATTGGGCAGGTGAAATTAAATGAGCGTGAGAACGACTGCCATCAGTCATAAAAACAATTTTAACTTTTGCCTCAGCTTGTTTTTTTCTAATAATTGTTCCTCCACAACCCAAGGTTTCATCATCTTGATGAGGAGCAAAAATAATAGTATTTTTCTGCCAATTGTGGGCTTCGTATTCTTTTGCTTGTTTAATTAGTTTTGATTGATAAAACTTTTTGATTAATTCGCTCATTTCAGAAGCTTTTTGATAGCAATTGCCAAAATTGTTTCCATCTCAATTTCAAGAAAATAATTCTAATTTGTCAAGCTATTGTCGTAAATGCGGTATTTTTTACCAGTTTACAGAACAACCATAATTCTAAAATCAAGTAAGAAATTTTAGTTGGAATGGTAATCAAGCCTTAAATAATTAAAAATAAAGTACAGTCTTTTTTTCACAAACAATCACCAAGATTTTGATATGCGTATTGCTAACAATATTACTGAACTGGTTGGTCGCACTCCTCTAGTACGCTTAAATAGAATTCCTTTTAGTGAAGGGTGTTTGGCGCAAATCGTCGTTAAATTAGAAAGCATGAATCCCGCAGCTTCAGTTAAAGACCGCATTGGAGTGAACATGATTAATGCTGCTGAAAAAGCAGGTTTAATTTTTCCAGGACGGACAATTTTAGTTGAACCAACTTCAGGCAACACGGGAATTGCTTTGGCAATGGCAGCAGCAGCTAAAGGATATCAATTAATTTTAACTATGCCCGAAAGTATGAGCTTAGAAAGAAGACTAATGCTCAAAGGATATGGGGCAAAATTAGAATTAACGCCTGCTAAAGACGGTATGAAAGGGGCGATTAGCAAAGCAGCAGAATTAGTAGACACTATTCCCAATGCTTATATGCTGCAACAATTCAATAATCCAGCCAATCCAGAAATTCACCGCTTAACTACCGCCGAAGAAATTTGGACAGACACTGATGGCGAAGTTGATATTCTCATTGCTGGAGTAGGTACAGGTGGAACGATTACAGGAGTAGCAGAAGTAATTAAACCCAGAAAACCAGAATTTAAAGCGATCGCAGTTGAACCAACTGGCAGCCCTGTACTTTCTGGTGGTAATGCTGGTTCTCACAAAATTCAAGGAATTGGGGCAGGTTTTGTGCCTGAAGTGCTGAATTTAGATCTGATCGATGAAGTGATTACCGTTACCAATGAAGAAGCTTTTAACTATAGCCGTCGTTTGGCTAGAGAAGAAGGTATTTTATCAGGTATTTCCTCTGGGGCTGCCCTTTATGCAGCAATTAAAGTAGGTAAACGTCCTGAAAATGCTGGCAAGCTGATTGTGATGATTCAACCAAGCTTTGGCGAACGTTATCTTAGTACACCTTTATTTCAAGATTTAGAAGAAGAAAAATCAGCACTACAAGTTTGAAGCTAGTAAAGACGCGAGCTATCGCGTCTTTACAATTATCAACTATTAACAACGTTTAAAATAAATGCGGTATAAAGATTAAAGTAACATTACTTAACAATCAAACTCACCATGACAGCAACAGTAGAAATTTACACTTGGAGTCGATGTCCTTTCTGTATCCGTGCTAAAGCCTTATTAGATCGTAAAGGAGTCGAATATACCGAATATTGTATTGATGGTGACGAAGATGCCAGAGATCAAATGGCACAACGAGCGTCGGGTAGAAGAAGCTTACCCCAAATTTTTATAGATGATCGCCATGTTGGTGGTTGTGACGATCTTTATGACTTAGAAAGTCAAGGTGAATTAGACCCTCTGCTTGAAGGCAGTGCAGCATAAAAAAGGAAATAGGGCGTGAAATTAGCATTTATTATTGACCCCATCTCGAAACTCGATCCTGGACACGATACTAGCGTCGCCATCATGGAGGCAGCCCAAATTTTAGGTCATCAAGTTTGGATCACTCAAGCGGATAGCTTATCAATTATTGAGGGGAAAGCTTGGGCAAGACTTTCTTTATTGGAGTTGAAACCTGTCAAATTAGTTGATGGATTGTGGCAAGTAGAGCGTGATTGGTATCAAGTAGGAAATAGTCTGCTAACTTGTTTAGAAGAGATGGATGCAGTTTTTATGCGTACCGATCCGCCCGTAACTATTCCTTATTTGTATGCTACTTATATCTTGGACTTAATCGATCCCAACAAAACTTTGGTGATTAATTCTCACCACGGTTTAAGAACGGCTAATGAAAAAATGTACGCGCTTCAGTTTCCCACCGTAATTCCTGAAACTATTGTCAGTCAAGATAAATCTGTGATTGCCAAATTTTTGGAAACCAAACAAAGAGCAGTTTTAAAACCATTAGGAGGTAAAGCAGGAGAAGGAATTTTATTTCTAGAGTCAGGCGATCGCAATTTTAACTCTTTGATTGAAATTAGTACCAAACAAGGACGAGAACCTATCATGGTACAGGAGTATTTACCAGCAGCCAAAGAAGGAGATAAAAGGATTATCTTACTCAATGGTGAACCGATTGGGGCGGTTAATCGGATTCCGACTGGTAATGAATTTCGGGGCAACATGGCAGTAGGTGGTAGAGTTGCTCGAACAGAAATTACAAAAAGAGAACAAGAAATCTGCAAAATTATTGCTCCCAAACTACTAGCAGATGGTTTATATTTTGTTGGCATTGATGTGATTGGTGGTTATCTGACTGAGGTTAATGTTACTAGTCCCACAGGAATTAGAGAAATAGACCGCCTCAACAATGTAAACTTGGGAAAACAAGTAATTCAATGGTTGGAACAATATCGTCAGAGTAGGGGCAAATAATGGATTAAGGGATGAGGAGAGGGGGAGAAAAGGAGAAAAGGAACATTAATAAACATTAATAACTGATAACTGGTAACTGAAAAATGCACGCTCTTTCAATTCCCACTTGGATAATTCATGTCTCTAGCGTCATCGAATGGATAGCAGCAATCTGGTTTATTTGGCGATATGGAGAGATTACAGGAGAAAAATATTGGTATGGTTTATCACTTGCGATGTTACCAGCCCTAATTAGTGCCATGTGTGCTTGTACTTGGCATTTCTTTGATAATTTACCATCGTTTCAATGGTTAGTAACTCTGCAAGCAAGCACAACAGTGATCGGAAACTGTACTCTCTGTTTAGCTGCTTGGTGGATTTGGCGTTCTTCTTTACAAAATCAATAATCAATGAATAAAGATAGTTTATTTGCTCTGTCGCTGTTTCCTTATCTTGGTTTTCTCTGGTTTCTGACGCGATCGCAAAAAACTCCTCGTTTGGCTTTAATTGGCTTTTATATGTTGCTAGTGTTTGTGGGAGTCACTATTCCTGCTGGGATTTATGCTAAGGTTCATTACGGCAAAGCCTTAGCTAATGTTGATTGGTTACATGGCAGTGCAGAAGCATTTTTAACTCTTTCCAATATTTTGGTCGTTTTGGGTTTTCGTCAGGCAATTCTCAACCGACAGAAGCAAATAACAAATAAATAGGTATGGACGTAGCACGCTACGCCCTAATAGTTTTCGTTCTACTAAGTTTCTAGTGGAACAAAGATTTGTTCTTCTTCTAAATATCGCCAAGCAATTCCTTCGGGATCTCGACTTTGACTCCATTCAGGAAAGTCAGGTTGACTTTTACGCCTGCCGACGGTGCTAGAGTGAACTTCTAGACGATCAGATAAATCTGCTTGAGATAAACTTAAGCTAGATTGTTCTGTGGTGGTTGCTGAATCTTGGGGTTCGGTTGCAGTTGCTGCTGGCATAGGAGCATCTACCTTGGTTGATTCAGCAGAAGTAGATGGTTCTAGTTCTACTTGAGTAGTAGTTTGGTTTTGTTCTTGTTTGGCTTTTTGTTCTGCTAATTCTCGAAACAGAGATTTAGTTGGTGGTTTACTAGCAGATACAGCACTAACTAATTGCGGTGTAGGTGAAGTGTCTTCCTCATCATCATCAAAATCACCAAAAGGTTCGCTATCGTCAAAAATTCGACCAAGCGCGCTAGCTGTAGGAAAATAGTAAACTACGCCTTTGTCTTGAACCTGTTTAGGGGCAACACCGTATTCATCGGCTTTGCGTTCTAGGAAAACTTTGGCACTTCTTGAAGTAAGATTTGCCACTAAGGACAAATCTAAGGGGGTCAAATAACCTTTGTTATCCCTAACTAATTGATTAAAATAAGGATTAACTTGTTCAGACCATTTTGCCCATTGATAATTTTGCCAAGTTTTCCAAGCAACAATTAATAGGGCTAAGATTAATAGAACTAGCCAAAACTTATACAAAACCAGCACCACGAAGGCGACGGGAATAATTAAAATCAGAATGCCAGCAGAACTATTATCTAATACTCTTCCAGTCATGATTCTGGTTGCAACTTTTTGTTTAATTGCATTGCATGGTTAATAATTGCCAATCTTAAGACAAATTGCGTTGCATTGCACGCAAGGATGGCAAAGATTTATAACAATCAACTAAATTGTTGCATTGATGTTAGATAAATCTAGACGTTGCAATATTGCTTTACGGGCTGCAACAGCTAGGTTGTCTTCTAATTTAGTCAAAGAAATTTCTTGTTGATATTTTTGTTGCAAGGAAGTTTTAATCAACCAATCAGCTAGAAAAGGATTTTTTGGTAACAATGGCCCATGAGAATAGGTAGCGATCGCGTTTCGGTAGAATGCTCCTTCTGTGCCATCTTCTCCATTATTACCATAACCTTTGATTACTTTGCCTAATGGTGCAACATTATTTAAATAGGTTCTGCCGCCGTGATTTTCAAACCCAATTACTAGAGGTTGAGTACCTAAACTAGTTTTTAAGTCTTCTGCTAAAGGAGAAGCAGTAATTTCAAAAACTACATTACCAATACAACGTTTAGCATCAATGCCAGGATGCTTACTGACTAAATCTAATAATCCTAAACCTTCTATTTTTTGTCCCAAAGCTGGTTCATAATAATGTCCCAACAGTTGCGGTGAACCACAAGTAAATACTCCAGGTGTACCAGATTCTAGTTTAGATCTTAGAGCTTCGGCTTTCTTTCCTTTTAAGTCGCGCATGACAATTTCTTGTTGACGATCTTGTGCGCCTCCACCAACAATGAGATCTACTTGTTTAAATTGCTCTGCATCTGTTTGACGATCTAGAGGTAAAATCTTTGCTTGGATACCTCGCCATTGACAACGCCGTTGCAAACAAATTACATTACCGCGATCGCCGTAGGTACTCATTAAGTTAGGATAAAGCCAGCCAATTGTCAATTCCATCATTTACCCAAATTCCCACAAATCAAGAATTTAGTTTAACCTCTACAATCAAAATGTAGCTAACAAAATATCAGTTACCAGACTTATCTTTTTATATGGCTATTACAATTCAACAACTCCAGAAATGGAAACAACAAGGGCGTACTATTGTTAGTCTGACTGCTTGGGATTATCTGCTTGCTAAAGTCTTGGATGAGGCAGGAATAGATTTGATTTTAGTAGGTGATTCTTTGGCAATGGTAGCTTTGGGACATAGTACGACTTTACCTGTTAGCCTTGAGGAAATGATTCATCATGCTAAAGCAGTGAGTCGAGGGGTAAAGAGGGCTTTAGTGGTCTGCGATTTACCGTTTTTAAGTTATCAAGAAAGTGTTTCTCAAGCTATTCATTCGGCAGGAAGAGTTTTAAAAGAAGCAGGAGTAAGTGCGGTTAAAATTGAAGGGGGAAGTCCTCGTATTGTTAATACTGTAGCTGAACTGACTGCGATCGGTATTCCTGTAATGGGACACGTTGGTTTAACTCCTCAATCTGTTCGTCGCCTTGGTTATCAACAGCAAGGAAAAACTGTCGAAGAAGCAAATCGAATTATTGATGAAGCGATCGCTTTAGAAAGAGCAGGAGCTTTTGCGATTATTTTAGAACATATTCCTTCTGAATTGGCAGCGACAATTACAGCAGAACTTACTATTCCTACAATTGGCATTGGTGCTGGTGTAAAATGTGATGGACAAGTCTTGGTTACGGCGGATTTGTTGGGTTTATCAGATCGTTTACCACCTTTTGCTAAGTCTTATCTCGATTTAAGACAAGTTATTACTAATGCAGTCAAAGATTTTGCTAAAGATGTTCAAGAGCATAAGTTTCCTGAGTAAAACGGGCGTAAAAAAATGTCCACAGATGAACGCGGATGAAGTTATTGTTTGGTGGTGTTTTTTGTTGATAGTTGATAGCAATTAACAATGAATAATCAGCAAGATTTTTTGATTGTTGATACGGAAGGGAAATATCAATTAAGTAGTAATGCAAAATTAAATACACTGGTGAATAAAAAAAAACCAAGAACAGAAAATAGCCATCACTCACCAGTTATCAGTTTGATTTTGAACTATGAACTATGAACTATTGTTTGGTGTAATTGATTCTGCCTATGTACTTAATTGCTTTACGCTGATTATCCATGATCAACATTTTTGATTTAGTGTTAATTTGTGAAAAATATTCTCTTCTTTGTTTTACACATGAACAGAGCAAATCAATAAATTATATGTACTCTCTGTAACTTATAAAAGAACAATTTTTTAAAAGAGCATAACTTGTAAATTATCCGATTTAGTTTCAGGATTAATCAAACTACCGAGCAGTTTAATAAAACTTTATAACAAATGCAAGAACTTAAGGATAGATTAAACGATGATTTAGCAGAAATCAATTGGCAAGATTTATTACCTCACGCCAAAAGAGATGTCGTAATTGTTGTCAAAAAAGAATTAGATATTCTCGATGTTGGAACTGCGATCGCACAAGATAATTCAATTGCTGTAAGTAGTTGGATCGAACAACAATTAATTTCTAAACCATCTTCAGAACAATTAACTAACTGGAATGGTGAACCTAATAAACAGTTTTTGACTTTAATTATTCAGCCTTTTATTGTAATTCAAGAAAAGATTTAGATTGAATTGTAAGGGCGAATAACTCTTCGCCCTTTTGCTAATTTTTTCTCCTTAATCTTATTTGGTCGTTTTAGTAAAATAGAGAATAATTTCTCAGTTAAAAACTACATCCTTTCAACCACAGAAATTCCCAGTAAAGATAAGCCTAATTTTAAAGTACGAGCAGTCAAATTAGCTAAGATTAATCTTGAAGTACGCAAAGGTTCTTCTACTTGTAGAATTGGACAAGATTCATAAAATTGATTGAACTTTTGACTAAGTTCATAGATATATAAACACAAACGATTAGGTAATAATTCTCGTTCAACTTCTTGAATTATTTCTCCTAACTGTACAATATGTTTAGCTAAGACAAGTTCTGTTGATTCTGCTAAGACAATTTTGGTATCAGTTCCTAATTTTTCAAAATCAATTTCACCCTTACGACTAATACCTTGTACTCTTACATAAGCATAAAGTAAATAAGGTGCAGTATTGCCTTGAAGAGCCAACATTTTTGAATAGCTAAATTTGTAATCGGTAGTCCGATTTTGACTTAAATCTGCATACTTTACTGCACTGATACCAACAGTTTGAGCAACTTGATTAATAAACTCTGCTGTTTCTTCTCTACCCTCTTCTTGCAATCTAGATTCTAAATCATGACGTGCTTGAATAATTGCTTCATCTAATAATTCTTTTAGTTTAATTGTTTCCCCAGAACGAGTTTTTAGTTTTTTGCCGTCTTCTCCTAAAACTAATCCAAAAGGTACATGAACAACTTCTACTTGTTCGGGTAAAATTCCAGCTTTTTTTGCTACTTGAAATACTGCTGCAAAATGATTACTTTGTCCCGCATCAGTAACATAAATAATTCGATCTGAACCATCTTGTTCGATACGATATTTTAGTGCAGCCAAATCTGTAGTTGCGTAGTTATAACCACCATCAGATTTTTGTACAATTAAAGGTAAAGGTTCACCTGCTTTATTAGTAAAGCCTTCTAAGAAAACACATTTTGCACCTGCATCTTCTTCCAATAAACTTTGCTTGTCTAATTCAGCTACAATATCTCCTAAAAAAGGATTATAAAAAGATTCTCCTCTCTCAGTTAATTTAATATCTAATAAATCATAAATTACCTGAAATTCTCGACGAGATTGTTCGCAAAGTAATTGCCAAGCATGACGACTTTCAGTATCTCCTGCTTGTAATTTAACTACTTCGTTTCTAGCCTTTTCTTTAAACTCTTCATCCTCATCAAAACGGATTTTGGCTTTCTTGTATAAACTAACTAAATCTCCTAAATCTAAAACATCCGCAGTAGTTAAAGCCTCTGGATAAACCTCTTTGAGGTAAGCAATTAACATCCCAAACTGAGTACCCCAGTCTCCTACATGATTGAGCCGCAAGACATCATGTCCTCGAAATTCTAACACATTCGCTATCGCATCACCAATAATGGTAGAACGTAAATGTCCTACGTGCATTTCTTTAGCAATATTGGGACTGGAAAAATCTACTATAACTTTTTGTGGTGATGGTACTGGTTCAATTCCTAAGCGTGGATCAGTTTGAATTAAACTTAGTTGAGTAGAAAGGTAATCTGGTTTGATTGTAAAGTTAATAAAACCAGCACCAGCTATGGCTGGCTTTTGACAAACTTCATCTACTTCTAGGTTAGCAATAATTTTTTCCGCGATCACTCTTGGTGGTAGTTTTAGTTGTTTAGCCAACGATAAAGCCACATTAGATTGATAATCTCCAAATTTAGGATTGCTAGCAACCGCAACTAAAGGATCGACATTAGCTAACTCATCACCAAAAGCAGCAACCAAAGCTTGACTAACAGATATTTTAAGCTGTTCGAGTAGGGAATTCATAAAATCAGAGTTTGAAACTGATAGAGCAAAGAATCTAGTCCAAATCTTAGGTTTACCTGCTTTTAACTCAAGTATTTACCTGTGACTCTATTCCAGCGTAAAGATTTAATTTATCATTCCTACTCTACTTAGAGAAACTTTTTTTCTAGACTGATTAAATGATTGGGTTTAAGCGATCGCTCGTTACATTCTGAAGAAGACCGCGCATTTGTAGAGTACGTTCATTCTCTCTATCTCAGCTTAGAACAAATTGATGCTTAATTGCCAAATAAATCTCCACTACAAGTTAAATTATTAAAGCAATTTAACTTCTCACACTGGTGGTTTAACCCAAATCCCGACGATTATTACTCTTTTTTTGCTAATCTGAGGAGTTATTTAAATTTACGATCAAATACCAACCAGACTCTTACTTAACCACATTCAAAAAACTCAAATAACCTAAAAATTTATGACAAATTTTTAGCAAACTTTAGGCATCGTTATTGTTAAGATGCCATCGATTAATTCTGCGATGGATTTCTTATAACATACTGCCATTGGTAAAGGAATAATTCGTTCAAATTTACCATAATGGAGTTCATGACATAAATAATCATCAGTTTCTTGATCGTATCTTTCTGTATGTTCTCCTTTAATTATGACTGCTTCCGAATCTACATGAACTTGTAATTCTTGAGTTCTTACTCCAGGAATTTCTACTTTTAAAACTAGCTCCGTTTTTGTTTCTTGTAAATCGATAGCAGGTGACCAAGTATTACGATTTTTTGTCAACATCTTAACCCAACCTCCGAGCTAACAATCTTAAGTGATCTACCAAAACTAGTTTAGAAAAACAATGTGAGGAATTTGTGAATAAATTAGTAACAATTTTTTGATTAATCTTGATATAACCATTGCAATTCAGTTAAGATTGTTTTGGCGATTTTCAAAGTTCAATTTTATTGTTTTGTAAAAAAAGTAATTACTTAAATTTAAGTAATTTCCAATAGCTTAGTCAAACAATTAGTAACTTAGTACGAGTAACATTTGCTCAAGGAGTTGTGATAACACATAATTTTTAAATAGGAAAGATTTTCTTGGTCAAAGTAATATTTTTTAAACTTTGAGAGTAAAACAATTCTACTGACTCAGAAAAATCAATTAAGCTAAGATAATATTTAGTAATTCCGTTAAAATATTTTTAGAGCTAAAAAAGAACTTGCTATGTTTTTGCTTATTGATCCTAATATTGATGCTAAAACCAAGATCGTATAACTTCAGTCAATTGACACTGTTGTTTTAATACAAGTTTAGTAGTCAAACAGATTATCTTAAAACCAATAATCAAAAAGATAGTTACAATAAAAAAAATATTGTTTTTCATCTTAACTAAATGCTTGGCTACGGAGCGAGTAAGTTTTGATTATAAGAATTCAATAATAAACAGGATACTTATTTTTTGGCTAATTTTGCCTTAACAAAAAGCTTGCTCAAATTTAATTCTGCTCGTTGAGCAAAAAAATAATAATGATTATAAATACTTTGTAACCCTTGTTACAAACTTGTTGAAATTTTAATTTTTTTAACCAATAATACTTTACTACCAATGAATTCCAATCTGATCGATCTTTCTCAAAAAAATCTTAACTACAATTTAGAATCAATCAATCCTAATAGTAACAATTTTGATTTTGAACTTTGGGCGATCGCAGTACGTCGTCAAATGTTAACTGTATTTGAGCCAAATTTAGTCACAAAAACTAAGCTTGATGAGGAAGAATAAAGATTTGTTTAGATAAATCATGGGTGAATTGCACTCAAATCGCAAATATCAAGAATTAGCTTCAGTTTTCCTCAAATTAGGCTTAATTGGGTTTGGTGGGCCCCAGGCTCACATGGCGATGATTAACGATGAAGCAGTAGTGAAACGCCAATGGTTAAGTCCAGAAGAATTTAGTGAAGGTTTAGCTATTTGTGAAATGCTTCCTGGTCCTGCTTCTACCCAACTAAGTATTTATACTGGATATCTTCGTGGAGGACAATTGGGGGCAATTATTGCAGGGTTATGTTTCATTACCCCTGCTTTTTTTATTGTAGTTTTGCTTTCCTGGGCTTATTTTAGGTGGCAAGAAGTACCTCAAATTGACGCTTTATTTTTAGGAATTGCTCCAGTTATTACTGCTATTATTTTTAGTTTTTGTTGGAAGTTAGGCAAAAAAATTCTTAAAACTAAAAAGCATAGCGATCGCAATAGGTGTATTATTAGCCACACTTTTTTCTCCTGTTAATGTATTTGTTCAATTTATTATTGCTGGATTAGTTGGTTTATCTTATTTTCGTCCACCAAATCCACCAAAGTTTCATCAACTAAATAGTTTTTATTTTCCTTTCTTTTCTTTAGTTTCAAGTAACTTACCTTCAGAAAGTTTAGCTCTTTCTAGTTTTTGGGGAATTGCAAGAATCAAAGAATTTGGGTTAACTTTAGCTTTATTTTTTATTAAAATAGGGACTTTTATTTTTGGCGGAGGATTAGTTATTATTCCACTTTTAGAATCGGAAGTTGTCCAAAAATTGCATTGGCTCACAATGACCGACTTTATTAATGGTGTAGCGATTGGACAAATTAGTCTCGGTCCAGTAGTTTTAACTGCTGCTTTTATTGGTTATAAAGTTGCTAGAGTTTTAGGTGCATTACTTGCTATGATCGCAATCTTTACTCCGTCTTTTGCTTTTATTATGTTAGCTGCTCCTCTACTAAGAAAAATCCGTCAAAATAAGTGGATAAAAAGTTTTTTAAAAGGAGTAACTCCCGCCGTTTTAGGCGCAATTGCTGCTGCTGCTATTCCTATTGCTCAAAATACTTTAATTCAAACAAAAATATCCCACTCAATTGGAGCAGGATTGATTTTAATTTTATCTTTAATAGCCCTAATTAGTTACCAAATTGCTACTTGGAAATTGATTTTATTAGGAGGATTATTAGGATTGTTAATTACTGTCTTTTAAAACATCTTGAATAATCAAATGGCGGTCGTGATCGACTACAATTAATCCTCTAGTTTGAAAATCACCTAACATTCTGGTCACAGTAACTCTAGTAGTACAAATCATATCAGCCAAATTTTGATGAGTAAAACGTACAGTTAGACGAGTACCATTAACCGCAGTTTGCCCAATTTCTTGTTTTAACAGCAATAATAATTCCCACAAACGATCTTCAACTCTTTTTAATCCTGTAATAGTTAACAAATGTTCCGCAATTATCAAACGACGACTTAATTGATCTAGAAGAATGCGACCAAAATGAGGATACTTTTCAATATCTTGAGGAGAAAGCCATCGCACATATACATCTGATAAAGCTTGAGCGCGATCAACACCAGTATGTTTTAAAAGAGTTCCAAAAGCTGTATTTTTTATTGCCCAACCCACAGTTATCTCTTCACCCTTTAAATTAATTCTACTTAGTTGTACTACTCCTCGATAAACTTGCCAAAAACCTTGCTCAAATAAAGGAATTTCTTCACCTTTTTCATAAAATTGTAGTAAAAGCTTATCTTCATTTAGCTCTAAATAAAGTTTCGATGTTATTTGATTGGCGAGCAGCATAATGGGCAATTATTCAGCTTAAAAAAGTTCCAGTTCGAGTCTAAATTATTTTGGTAAAGAAATAATAATTAACAGGTTAAGCTTTGGAAATACGAACAATTTTTTGAAATTTGTGTTTGATCACAATTAAAAATTTGAGCCATAATTGGGCAGGATAATTATAAAAAGTGAAAATATCACCATAAGCTAAACTAGCATTTTGATGATGTAACCAATGACGTTCGGGAGTCGTAATAAACAAAAGTCGACAACAAAATTTGATTACTTGGGGAGTCTGCCAATTAATAATCGAAACGTGTCGCCAAACTACGTGTAATTCACCTAAAATTAAACCTAAAAGTGTCCCAAGCGGGGAAATTTGCCACAACCAAGGTACAAATATAAAATAAGGCAAAGCACCAACCATTCCATCCAACAACACTAAAGGATTTTTAGTCAAAATCGCGTAATGAATAAAACTGCGATTTTTACCATGGTGAACTAAAGTATGAAACTTACCAAAAACGTGTTCTGGAACATGATAAAAAAAAGTAGATAAAAAATCTCCAATTAACAATAACAGGAATGCTACCAGCAAAATATTTATAATTGACATAGCTAACTCCTCACTCACAGGGGCTAGCTTAATTAATCAAAGTTAAGATTGTTTTAATTTTGCTTTAAATTTATTAATTAACTGGTAAAAAAATTACATCGCAGCAATTCCTTGTTCATTTGTTCTGATCCGAATTACATCATTAATAGGACGAACAAAAATCTTACCATCACCAATTTCTCCTGTACGTGCAGCTAGAGAAATTTGCTCAACAATATAATCAACTTGTTCATCTTCAACTACAATTTCAACTTTGATTTTGGGAAGAAATTCTATTTTGTATTCACTACCTCGATAACGAGTAGTCACTCCTTTTTGATTACCAAATCCTTTTAATTCTGAAATAGTCATGCCAATAACACCAACATTAACCAATGCTAACTTCACTTCTTCTATTTTGTAAGAATGAATAATTGCTTCTACTTTTTTCATTTTTTACCTCAAGGTTATTTGCTTAAACTAAATAGATTTAAGTTTATATTTAAATGCTTATTAAGCAGTATTTGCAGAAAATATTTATTGCATTTACAATAAAATCAATGTCTTTATGGTTTTTTTTAAAATTTAAATACTCAGAAAAATTACAATTATTATAAGCTTATTTAAAAGTGATTATTAATAGCAAAAATCTTAAAAATAGTTCCTTAATCTGTTATCTCTAAAAGACAATTATAATGATTACGTTTAATTATAATTAATTGGAGTATCGACAGGTAAAGTTAAAGTAAATTTAGCTCCCTTTCCTGGTTGACTACATAATTCTATTTTTCCTTTGTGAGCTTGTACGATCGCTTTAACAATTGCCAATCCTAAACCTGTTCCTTCTGAATTTCTACTATTATTTCCTTTAATAAAACGGTCAAAAATTTGCGATTGTTCAGACAAGGAAATTCCAGTTCCTGTATCTCTTACCCAAAAACGAACATAACCTTGATTTATTTCCGAACCTAAAGCGATTACATCACTAACTTGTGTATGTTTAGTTGCATTTTGGACTAAGTTAATGATTGCTTGTATTAATCGTTGACGATCTACCACAATTAAACCTGAGCCAACTTGCTCTAGATGCCAGTTTCGATCTGCCAAAACTGTAGATCTATCATACATTTCTTCAGTCAACTTGCTTAATTGAACAGTTTCTAAATGCAAAAAGTTAGGTTGCTGTGATTTAGCCAGTAACATCAAATCTGCTACTAAACGACTCATCCGCTTTAATTCATCAATCACTAATTCTAGAGTTTGATGTTGTTCTTCAGGAGTAGAGCCGATTAATTCTAAATGTCCTTGAATAATAGTAATCGGTGTTCTTAGTTCATGACTAATATCATTGAGAAAATGTCTTTGGTTATTAAAAGCAGACTCAAGCCTATTCAACATTTCATTAAAAGTCATGCTCAGTTGAGCAATTTCATCTTTTCCTTGGACTGGAATACGTTTTTCTAAATTAGTTTCACTGATAGCCTGAGTAGTGTTGGTGAGTATACGCAGAGGAGCTAATATTTGTCCAGCTAAAATCCAAGCCAAAATAGTAGTACTAATTATTACAACAATAGTCACCTGGACAATAATCAGAGTTGCTTCATCAATTTCTTGACGTTCATATCCAGCAGCAATAGCAACAACAAACACTCCTCGGACTTTTCCATTAATTTCGATAGGTTCTGCTAAATAAACAATTTGATCTTGAGATTCATCTATTTTTCCTTGCTCTGGTTTAGTCAGTTTTTGCCAGTGCTGAACTATCTCTGAATTGCGATCAATTGATTGAGGTAGTGCCAATGGACTAGAGTAATAAAAACCGTCTGGATGTAAAGCGATTAGATATTCATGAGCTTCAGGAATATTGCGACTAAGAAATACGTTGAAAATGGCGGTAATATTTTCTCCAAAGGGTTTTGCTGTAGTCGGATTTGTTCCACTTATCAAAAGATGTAACTCTTGTACCTCTTGTTGGAGAGCTTTTTCAATTCTTTCTTCAAAACGAAGCAACAAAACCCGTCGAATCCCAAAGATAGCAGCAGAAAAAGCAATGAGTATCAGCAGCAAATATACTGCCATAATACGACCTCGAAATCCAAAAGAAAAACTATCCCAGAACCAAAAGCGATTTTTTTTCATCTAAACCTCCGTGGAGACCCTCGCCATAACTGTACTCGGCTTAGCGTAGGGACGTGCCTTATAAACGCCTGGGGAGACCCCAGGCGACAGGCACTCAGGAAACGGAGGCAAGGTTTAGTTGGCATATTTTGTTCTCCAGGAATTGTAAGTCAAGAATTTAAGTTTAATATTTTGGGACTCGATCTCAATGTACTTAAAACTTTACTGTGTTTGTGGACAGAACAGTACAGCTATCAGGGACAAAGGTTTTTTGATTGTTTATCTTAAATAATTTTGATTCAGTTCAATAACTGCAATTCTTATTTTTAACTAAAAGATATTAGTCTTACTCTTAATTAGTTATAAGATGAATTGCCGATCGCTTTCAAAAAATGTATCAATGATTGCTATTTATCCAGGTAGTTTCGATCCTATTACTCTTGGTCATCTCGATATTATCGAACGAGGTGCTAAATTGTTTGAAAAGGTAATTGTGGCGGTTCTTGCCAATACGAGTAAACAGCCTTTATTTAGTGTGGAACAAAGAGTTAAGCAAATTAGTATCTGTACGCAGCATTTATCTAATGTAGAAATAGATAGTTTTTTTGGTTTAACTGTTGATTATGCCAAAATAAGTCGTGCAGGAGTTTTATTAAGAGGTTTACGAGTTCTATCTGATTTTGAAAAAGAACTACAAATGGCACATACAAACAAAACTTTGTGTGAAGAAATAGAAACGTTATTTTTAGCTACTGCTAAAGAATATAGTTTTTTAAGTAGTAGTGTCGTTAAAGAAATTGCTCAATTTGGTGGCTCAATCGATCATCTTGTTCCTGAAAATGTTGCTCAAGATCTCTATCTCCATTATCAAAATATCAAAATTAAATATTGACTTTTATTAATTTTTTTTGGCAAAATTAATAATCCCATCACTAAACGCTTAGGTTTATTATATTTAACTTAATCTTTCCTGTTTTTGGCGGTTGAGAAAGTGGGTTTTTGAGTCATTCTTGTTTGACCTACTGAAAATCTTAAGCGTCTTTTAGTTGCTAAAAAGATAGCCAATTTTTAACTAAAAATGTCACAATTTTTTTAATTTTAAAATTTAAATAAAATTACCAAAAAATTAGTTATATAATAAACAATTTATAATCTAATTTACTAATGCTAAATTCATATCCTTCTCATCATTACCAGTCTCCTTCGCCAACTCACAAAAGAGTAGAAAATCCTCAACTAACACCAGAATCAGATTTAAAATTAGAAAGAGAACTAGATGCTCTCGAAAATTTAGTTTTGGATGGAGTTAATCTTCCTTTTTCTAAACTAACTATTATTGACCGCGATCGCATTCTTAATCAACTTCATTTAATTAGAAACTGTTTACCTCAAGCTTTGAATCGAGCCATTGAAATTTTACACCGCCGACAAGAAATTATCGAAGAAGCAGAAAATTATAGTCATAATTTAGTCAGATCTGCTCAAGAAAAAGCCAGTAAAATCTTGAGTGAGTCAGCCATTATTCATCAAGCTGAATTGGAAGCAAGTCAACTAAAATATCAAGTAGAACAAGAATGCGAACAATTACAACAACAAACTCAAGCAACTATAGCTCATTGGCGAGAATTGGCTATGGCTGAATGTAGAGATATTCAAAATGGAGCAGATGATTACGCTGATGGAGTCTTAGATAATATTGAACAACAACTTCAACAGATGCTACAAATTATTAGCAATGGTCGTCAGCAATTAGAAGAAAATAGAGAAAACTAAACCTTTTGTTCTTGATTTTGAGCTAAAGCTATCTGAGCAACTTGAATTAATTCTTGAAAATAAGGTTGAGTAAGATCGACTTGTTTGGCATTAGCTCTACTTGTTCCCAGTAAACCAGTTTTATTTCCTGGTTCAACAGCTAAAATTTTTCCTTGTTCATTTCTAATTCTTAGTTCATTTAAAGACAACCACCAACTGCAAGCATAACTTCTACCTTGATAATTAAAAACTGCTTTTTTAATTTCAGAAGAAACTTGAAAGTTTTCTTGCTTATTAATATTTGGTAATCTTACTCCTACTATTTCCAGTTCTACAGTAATATTTCCTTGCCAGTTATTTTCTTTTAATTTATAAGCAAGATCGAGACGATTAGGTAGAGGAAAATAATCTTTCCATCGCCATGCGATCGCTTTCATTTCTTGGTCGGAATTTTCTTCTTGTAAAATTAATTTGAGATGATTACTACCTACAATTTTTTGTTCTTTGAGTAAAACATTTGTTGTCCAAAATACAGGAACATCATTACCAATTCCCCAAGGTTGTAAACTTTCAATTTGCTGATATAAATGCAAATCTATTTGTTTAAAGTTGACCTGAGCATCTATTTTTATTAAAGGTTTTAAATGTTCTAACTCTAAACATTGATGAGCAAATTCACTCAATCTTGCTTGAAAAGCTCCTAAATTATTAGCAGCTAAACTAAACCCTCCTGCTGCTTTATGTCCACCATACTTTCCTAATAAATCATGACAATAATTTAAAGCTTCAAAAACATTAAATTCTTCAATTCCTCTTGCCGAACCCCGAATTTTAGTTTTTTCTTCTTCTTCATAAGTACCAATAAAAACTGGTACACCATAACGTTCTACCAAGCGAGAAGCGACAATACCAATCACACCATGATGCCAATCTTCCTTCACAACTACTAAGACTCTTACCTCTTGCCAAAGTATTGGTGTAGATTCAACTAACCAAATCGCTTCTTGTTCAATTTGTTCGCATAATTCCTGACGTTTACGGTTAATTTGTTCGCATTGCATTGCCCTCTCTAAAGCTATTCCAGAATCATCAGTCGTTAATAATTCAATTACAATTTGGGGATCGGCCAGTCTACCCACCGCGTTAATTCTGGGTCCTAATTTAAACCCAATATCATCAGGTTTTAATTGTTTTTGTTCCTCGCTTATTCCTGCTACTTGCATTAAAGCTTGGATACCTTCTAATTCAGAATTAGGTAACTGTCGCAAACCTCTTTTCAACCAGCGACGATTAACCCCAATTAAAGGTGCTAAATCAGCAATTGTTCCTAACGTAAATAACTCTAAAATTTGATTAGTTAAACCTTTTAATTGTCCCAAACTTTGAGCAGTAGCTATAGCCAAAATATAAGCAACTCCTACTCCTGCTAATCCTCGATAAGGAGAAGTTTCTGACAATAATTTAGGATTTAAAATAGCATCGGCAGGAGGTAACTTTTCAGGTAAATCATGATGGTCGGTAATAATAACTGTCAACCCTAATTCCACAGCGTGTAGAATCGGTTCATAAGCAGAAATACCATTATCAACCGTTAAGATCAAACCTACATCTGTAGCAGCAAACTCCTCAACAATGCGATGATTAATTCCATAACCATCCTTCATGCGACTGGGAATCGCATAATCAATATCCGCTCCCAAATGTTTTAAAGCACGTAATAATAAAGCAGTGCTAGTCATCCCATCCGCATCATAATCACCACAAATGGCAATTTTCTCCCCAGATGCGATCGCTTGACACAGTAACTCGACACTGACAGCAAGATCGGGAAATTCCTCTAAAGGAGAAGGTAAATGTTGAGATTCTGGTTCAATATATAAGTGAGCTAATTGAGCGGTATCAATTCCGCGATTAACAACCACCTGACTAACAATTGGCAAAAGACCGGTTGATTGACTGATTTCCTGAACTAAATCTGACTGGGTTGGCGCAATCTGCCATCTCTGCTTAGGTATATTAGTCATCGGTTGTTAATTTTGACTCTGGTTAAACCTTTAGTTTATCTGCTTCCTAGTTTTAAAATTGAACAACTTGGTAATTTAGTCTATTAACGCAATATTGCTTTTAGCAAGGCACATAAGTACTTATGCAGAATTATTTGTATATTCTGTATTTTACTGTTCCCTGTTTCCAAGGGGCTGTCACCTGAATTTAATTCAGGCGGGGAATCCGTCGCCAGGCAAGCACTCGAATTGAATTCGAGTGAACCAGGCGATGCTTGTAAGCCTCGTCGTTACCTATTCCCTCTTTCAACTATCTAATTAATTTTGCCCACCCACTTAGCAAAGGATGAGCGACGCGATCGCGCTTTGGCTATGATTAGTCATTAAAGAATTAATAACCAAGCCTAACTCTAAAGATGATTAACCAGATCATCAGAATAAACCTTGTCTTCTAGATTATGTTGAAAAGTCTGCCAATCCTGACCAATTTGAATCGTCACGTCTGAATCAAGAACACCAGTACTTTCGATTAAAACTTCTCCTAAACCTAGACTACGACGAAGAGATGTAGCAGCGCGATCGTTTCCTCCTTGAGCAATAATTTTTGTTTCTGCTAGTGGTTCATGCCAAGCTTCACTCACATAAACCCTAGTATAACCAGCTTGTCTTAAGCTATCTACCATTGCTTGTACAGCTTCAGGACTATCAATACTATCTTGAATTGCTACTCTGACATTACTATAGTCTTGGTATCCTTCGGTTAACTGATAATCACTGCTAACCACATCAAAATGTTCAGCCACTAACTGTTGAATACGTTCTTCATTCGGCAACCAGTAACTAACTCCTGTTCTGCCATCGCCACTAAAATCACCAGGTAACATGAGCATTTGCACGTCACTTCTTTTCGTGCCACCAGCAAAACTTCCCAATGCCATCAATTCTTTGACAGTCAAATTAGTGTCAATATGAGATTGAATTACTGAAAGTATTTCGGGAATTTTAAAAATAGTAGCAGGTTGTAATGTCTGTTCTACAACTGATCGCATTAACATCTGTTGTCGTTGTACTCTAGAAATATCCCCATAAGCATCATAGCGGAAACGTAAAAACTGCACGGCTTTATCTCCATCGAGATGCTGTCTACCTTTTTTGAGATCGATATAAAGATGCTGACTGAAATCGTTATATTTCATGTCTTTGGGTACATCAACTGTGACTCCTCCCAAAGCGTCAATTAACTTTTCTACTCCTTGAACATTAACTCGGACATAACGGTCAATATTGATGCCTCCCAATAACTCGCTAACTGCTGCTGCGGTTAAAGCAGGTCCACCAAAATCATTAGCAATATTAATTTTTTGTTCTCCATGTCCTTCTAAACGAACTTTGGTATCGCGGGGAATAGATAACACGGTTAATTTTTGTCTTTCTGGATCGAAGCGCAACAACAACATCGTATCGCTTAAACCATCAAAAGAATTAACTAACGCATGATATCCAGCCTCTTCTGATAAAGAATCATCGATATCTGAAGTAAGAACTTTAATGCCCAAAACTAAAATATTTACAGGACGGGACAATTCGGGTATAGTCAAATTTCTTTGAGCGACAGTTTCTTCTTGACTGAACACTGCTTTTTGTTGTGGCGTTAGTTCAGTCTGTTGTAAAGGAGAAGATACCGACCAGCTAATTGCTAAAATAGCTCCAGCTACAGCAGAAACCACAGACAATCCTGTTAAACCTATTCCGATTAAAACAGCGCTCCCTCGCTTCAACTTTTGAGAACGAGGTTTAATTTTCGGTTTATATTGTCTTCCGGAAGGAGTCGATTGATAAGCTTTTCTTACTGACACTGGTTTCCTCACACTTGCAAAATAAATTAAAATTGATTTTCTCAAATAATGTTAGGTATTTATACACATAAATCCCAAGCTTAATCAAGACCAATAGGATAATTAATGCATCAACCTCATTAAATAGAGCTAATTGAACTTGCTTTGATAATGGCAAGAACTTCTAAATAAATAATTAAAAAAAAATTAAATTAATTTCTTTTGATTTTAACTTGATAGTTCCAGAATGACAGCAGGTACTCCTTCAATTTAGGCTCATTATTTACGTCCAATTGAATTGGACAATTTACTAATTAATGGTAAATCGATTGATTTTCCTTTAACTAAACGCAACATTAAAACTACAAAAGTTAGAAAATAACCAGTAGTAATTAAAGCATTTAAATAAAGCAGCCGAAAAGCTAATAATTCATTTGCTTGAATTGAACCTAAATTAAGTAATAAATAAATTAATAACCAACTCAAAGTTAAAATAAGACATAAACGGCTAGCTTCTTGTTGTTGTTGATGACTATTGGGACGAGAAATTGTCCAAAGAGCAGGAATAATTCCTATAACTGGCAAGAGATATAGCCAAAGTTGTAATTGTTTTTCTGTGATTAATTCTGATTTATTCATCTTGATTGAGTTGTTAGCTAATTTAGTATTTTAAAAATTACTATTCATGAGAGAAGATTTAAGACAAACTACTACCGCTATGGTTTTGGCAGGTGGTCAAAGTTCGCGGATGGGAAAGGATAAAGCGTTGCTAACCATTAGCAATACTAACCTACTAAATCAAATTTGTACCCTAGCTCAACAATGTGCCAGTCAAGTTTATATAGTTACTCCTTGGAAAGAAAAATATGAGCAGATTGTTCCCAAGGGATGCCAATTTATTCAAGAAACTTTGTTATCAACCCATCATGGCTCTAATAGTCCTTTAATCGGTTTTGCTCAAGGATTACAACAGGTAGAACAGGAATGGGTATTGTTGCTTGCTTGTGACTTACCCCGATTGACTTCTACTGAAATAAAACACTGGTATAATTACTTACCAGAAATCCCTGACAATGCGATCGCTCTTCTGCCTCGTCATCCTTCAGGTTGGTGGGAACCTTTAGCGGGTTTTTATCGCCGTAGCTGTTTATCTTTAGTAGAAGACTATCTTGCCCAAGGTGGTAAATCTTTTCAAGGTTTTTTAAACCAACATTTTGTCGCCCAATTACCCATTAGCGACTGGCAAATATTGTTTAATTGTAATACTCCTGAAGAGCTTGAGATAGTTAAATTAGAGCTACAATAAATAATAGCGGTTTTGACAAAGTCGAAGTAGGTTATGTCTTGAAAAAGCGGAGTAATCTCTGACTAAGCCAAAGTATTAGGCGATCGCAATATCCTGATGAACAATAATTCTTTGATTCCTCAAAAAACCGAAGACGGTTCTTATACTTTCTTTTCAGATGAATTTAATGAAGCTTTTCATTCTCACTACGGAGCGAAACTAGAAGCAGAAGTTAAATTTGTTGAACCAACCCAACTAAAAATTAAAGCTACACAACTATCTACTATTTATCTGCTCGATATTTGTTATGGTCTTGGCTATAATACTGCTGCTGCCTTAGATGCTATTTGGTCAATTAATCCCCATTGTCAAGTAGAATTAATTGGCTTAGAATTAAATCCCGCAGTTCCCAAAAATGCGATCGCATTTCAACTTCTATCTTCTTGGCAAGAGCCTATTCCTCAACTACTGACGGAATTAGCAACAACTCAACAAGTTAATAGTGAATTTTTACAAGCCAAACTTTTACTAGGAGATGCCAGAACTACAATCAAGCAAATTCTGCAACAGCAATGGCAAGCTGATGCTATTTTTCTTGACCCCTTTTCACCACCAAAATGTCCGCAATTATGGACAGTAGAATTTTTAAATTTAGTTGCTAATTGTTTAAAACCCACAGGAAGACTAGCTACCTATTCTTGTGCAGCAGCCTTCCGTACTGCCTTATCTTTAGCTGGTTTAAAATTTGGTTCTACTGTTAGTGTCGGCAGAAAAGCTCCTGGAACTGTAGCTAATTTTTCTGGAAAAGATTTACCCCTGCTATCGCCTTTAGAACAAGAACATCTTCAAACTCGTGCCTCTATTCCCTATCGCGATCCTACCCTTTCAGAGCTTGCTTCACAAATTCGACAAAGAAGACAGCAGGAACAACAAATCAGTACACTTGAATCGACCAGTCAATGGAAAAAACGTTGGTTGAAATCAACCGATTTTCCTTGTACCTCAGTGATTCTAGCCAATTAATTTGAATTTAATAGTAATTGATGTCAAAAATATTAATCCAATGTCCGTAGAAAAGCTGATTTCAAATCAAGGGAAAATTACCATAATGAGAAACATAATTATAAAAAAAACTGATATACAATCTTTTATTTATTGTCTAGATCGTAAAATTCAAGCCATGCTTGGAGTATCAATCTACCTAATTATGACTTCACTTTTGTTTTCCTATACAAACTGAAGAACTGAAACAATTTACTAATGGTGATCAAAAGTCTTCAGTAAAAGGGATAATGATGAATCAAATATCTGGGTTACCTCGGTCAACTAACATTAATTTTTCTGCGGTGAATCATTCTAATTATGCTTCGGCTAGGATATTAGTTATCGACGATCATCCTCTTAGTCGGATGACCGCAGTAGATCTGTTGTCATTGGACGGTTATGAAGTACTAGAAGCAGACGGAGAATTTCCAATTGTCGACTTTGTCATCGAACACAAACCAGACTTAGTTCTGCTCGATGTGATGATGTCTTATTTAGATGGCTTTGAACTGTGTAGACAACTCAAACAAGACGACAGAATTAATCATATTCCAATTATTTTGATGGCGGTAGCGGATAATCGAGAATATCGTCGCAAAGGTGTAGAAGTTGGTAGTGATGATTTTCTAATCAAACCTTTAGACCGTTTTGAACTCGCTACTAGAGTCAAATCTTTAATCCAGCAAAAACGCCTTAATGAAGGTTTGGATCAAACTGAACAAGTATTATTCTCTATTGCCAAAGCAGTAGAAAGTCGTTCTTCAGATAGTGGTTCTTGTGCCAGAATTGCCTCTTTGGCTCAAGCTTTCGGCGAATATCTTGAACTTTCTGAGGAAGAAATCAATAATTTGGTTTTTGCTGCTCACCTCCATGATATTGGTACGATTGCGATTCCTGATGCAGTCATGCTCAAAAAAGGCGAATTAACTGCCCATGAAACTGATTTAATTCGTCAACACGTTTTGATTGGTGAAAAAATTTGCCAACCTCTCAGAAACCGTCGTGGAGTCTTACCGATTATCCGCAATCATCATGAACGATGGGATGGTAGCGGTTATCCAGATGGTTTAGTAGGTAAAGAAATTCCTTATTTAGCACAAATATTTCAAATTCTAGACATTTATGATGCTCTGACTAGCGATCGCCCTCATAAACAAGCTTATACTCCTGCTCAAGCGATAGAAATTATTGCAGAAGAAACTAGTAAAGGCTGGCGGAATCCCAAAATTGCTGAGGCATTTACCGCTTTTGTGCAAACTACGATGCAGCCTCAAACCTAATAATTTTTAACTAGTTTTTGCGATCGGGTCTAACTACAAGCTATACTCCAATCGGATTAACTCAACTCGATCTCATAAGCATGGTAGCGGTAGCAATATTAGCAGCAGGGCGGGGAACCCGCATGAAATCTGATTTACCCAAAGTATTGCATTCTTTAGGAGGGCGATCGCTAGTTGAACGAGTACTAGATAGTTGTCGTTTACTCCAACCAGAAAGGCAAATTGTCATTATTGGTTATCAAGGAGAACAACTAAAACAAGCCTTAAGTTCTCGTCAAAACGTGGAATTTGTCGAACAAACAGAACAATTAGGTACAGGACACGCAATTCAGCAACTATTACCTTATTTAGCAGGATTTGAGGGAGATTTACTAGTTCTTAATGGAGATGCTCCTTTATTACGTCCAGAAACTTTACAACATTTAGTAGAAGTTCACCAAACTGGAAAGCACGCAGCTACTCTTTTAACCGCTCATTTACCCAATCCTTCTGGTTATGGCAGAGTCTTTTGTGATGGGAATAATTTAGTCAATCAAATCGTTGAAGACAGGGATTGTAGTAGCGCACAAAGGCAAAATCGTCGTGTTAATGCGGGAATATATTGTTTTAACTGGCAAAAACTAGCCGAAGCATTACCCAAACTTTCTACAGACAACGATCAACAAGAATATTATTTAACTGAAGTAGTTGATTATCTTGCTCCAGTTACAGCAGTAGATGTAGAAGATTATTTAGAAATACTTGGTATTAATGATCGTAAACAATTAGCTACTGCCTACGATATTCTTCAGGCTAGGATCAAAGACAATTGGATGAAAGCAGGGGTAACCATGATTAACCCCGATAGCATTACGATTGATGAAACTGTCCATTTAGAACCAGATGTAATTCTCGAACCTCAAACTCATTTACGGGGTAACACGAGCATTGCTACTGGTAGCCGAATTGGACCTGGTAGTTTGATTGAAAATAGCCAACTTGGGGAAAACGTTACTGTTGTATATTCAGTGGTAAATAATGCTGAAGTTAATGCCGGTACTCAAATTGGTCCTTATGCTCACTTGCGTGGTGATGTCAAAGTAGGGGAAAGTTGTCGGATCGGCAATTTTGTCGAGTTGAAAAAAGCAACCCTAGGAAATAAAACTAACGTTGCTCATCTCGCCTATCTGGGTGATGCGACTTTAGGAGAAAGAGTCAATGTAGGAGCAGGTACAATCACCGCTAATTATGATGGTGTAAATAAACATCCTACCGTCATAGGCGATCGCACTAAAACTGGAGCTAACAGTGTTTTGGTTGCTCCGATTACTCTGGGACAAAACGTTACAGTAGCTGCTGGTTCAGTAGTTACTAAAGATGTCCCTGATGATTGTTTAGTAATTGCTCGCTCTCGTCAGAAAGAAATACCTGATTGGCAATTACCACCTAGTAGTAATCCGTAAAAATAACTTAATTCTTGTTTTTAACCGAGAAAAAATCGGCATCTCTTTAACTCTGAGTATGCCGACTAAACCTGATGAAATAAAAAAAATAACCCATCGATAACTCTATCTGCGTTTATCCGCGTTTATCTGTAGACGCATTTTTTACTTATTAAGAAAATATTAAAATATTTAGTAACTACGTGGTTTGAAATGGGAACTCTTTAAATAGACAATTATTTTCAAACTAGCGTATGAAACTGTTAAACCCATCAATAGAACAGTTAGTTCAAGAAATAATAGCTATAAATCATGCTTGGAAAGAAGCAAAAGAAATATTGAATGATTCTGCTTCGCCTTTGGTAACATCTTTGAGAGATTTAAAAACACGCTTGCAGATACGATTATTACGTACTTATGCACCAGAGCAAGTTTATTTAGCTGAAGATCAAGAAACCGAAAGTGAAGAACCACTATATGGTTTGCTTCTTGTTAACTCAATTGAAAACTGGAAAGACGCTGCACATATTCCAGTAAGAATAGCACAACAGCATTTTTCAAACGAAGAAATCCAAAACTACATGAGATTTCATTAGTTAAATAAATCCCAATTTTACAACAACAGAATTATTTAAAAACAGGAGTAAATAATGACACTTTTGCTCAATAACTTACTATTAAATGTAGTTTTTGTTGCTTTTATTTTTGCCGTTGCAATTTGGGCTATATGGACAGAGATAAAATCTGTTAATGATTATAAAAAAGAGTTGAAATTAACTGAAGAAGCAACCGAATGTCTTAAAAAAAATCAATTAAAACAAGAAATACCACATCAAGGAGTAGGAGAAGAAATTAGAAAATGGTTATTTATTCATGTTGATGGTCAACTTGAAAGCTCAAAATTTATTCCAAGAAAAGAAGATAATCGTTTTGTCTTGTTATCTTATCCAACTATTTTAAGTAAACCAGTACCTCGTAGCACGGTTTATTTTGTACCTACATTACTTACAACATTAGGTATTTTTGGGACTTTTCTGGGTATATCTCTTGGTATTGCTGGAGTAAATCTTGAAAATTTAAGCGATCCTCAAACAATAGTTGACGCGAGTACTCAATTGCTTTCGGGTATGAAAACTGCTTTCCTCACTTCCCTAGCAGGACTTTCTGGAGCAATACCTTTAATGTTTATTATTGCTCGTCAGACTAAACAAAAAGAAAGACATCGTCATCAACTGCGAACAAAACTCAGTGAAGTTGCTTTTTTAGAAACTTCCGAACGCCTTCTTTCTCGTTTCGATCATACCTCTAGTCGAGATGCTGCTAAAACACTAGAAGAGGTTGCAAAAAATCTTAAAGGTTTAAGTCAATTTCATCCCGATGCGATTGGCAATACTGTAAAACAGGCACTTGCTTCAGAAGACAGTCTTTTAGTTCAGCAGTTAAAAGAAATTCAGAAACTACAAAAAATCCAAAACGAGCAATTTAATCCGAAGTCAATCGCTCAAGCAATTAATCAGGAGCTTAAGTTATTGATAAGTCCTATTAGTCAGAAATTAGAACAAATTGATTATTTAGTTGAAAATACTACTAATTTACCTCAATTAACTTCAGAAGCGATCGCAATTCAAACAGCAGAACAATTTAGGTTAATTCTTGCTCCAGTTGCTCAAGATTTGAGCAAAATTAGGGAAATACAAGAAACTCAAACCCAGACTGTTGAATTATTGGTTCAACAACTCCGCAGTGAATTAATTGAACCTGTTGTTGAAAGATTAGATCAAAGTGCTAACTTAACCCAAGAAGCTTCTGAAGCTGTCAGAGAATTGAAAAATGAGCTAGGGGGTATTACTCAGAGTTTAGCAGGAGCAGTTGAAACTATTCAAACCTTCCAAAAAGAAACTCTTACAGAACTTCAACAATTTGCTACTAGCTTACACATCATTCTCAAAGATTTTCGTGAAGAAACTAAAGGTGTTCTAGAACAAGTTGGTTCAGAAATTAATGAAGCAGTTGCTCAAAGTGTAGCTGGTATGGAAGCACAGAGACAAGCTTTTGCTGAAAGTGCCAATAAAGCAGCTAAAACCTTCCGAGGCATTAGGGAAGACTTGGAATCAGCATTGTCTACTCAAGCGGAACAACAAAAAGCAATGCTAGAAGGAGTTGAATCCCAGACTAGGCAGATTTTATTGGAAACAACCGCAGCTTTCCAAGATCAATCAAATACTTTAAAAACAGTTGGACAAGAAGCGTCTGGATTAATGAATCAAGCAAAAGATAATCTGCTTGGTACTTTAAGTAATATCGATTTCATGCTGAAAAATACTCGTCAGACTGTACAACAAGAGTTAGAAAGATTTCGCCTCGATTATCAAGCTGCACTCTCAGAATTTTTTACTCAACAGAATAACTTACTCAACGATACTTTAGGTCAGCAGCGTGAAGGATTAGCTCAAGTAGTTGTCAATTTACAACATACTTTCGATGAAGAAATTCAGAAACGCCAGGAAATGAGCGAACAAGTCAACCAGAGTATAGCAAAAATTAAACAGACAGTAGAAACGGTTAGCAATCTTGCCAATACCTTTGGATTAACTTCTGGTGAACGTTTAGGTCAATTAACCGAACTAGCGCGAACTATTGGTAATGAAGCAAATCGGGTAGAAAGAGCTTATCAAAACATGACCAATCAATTCAACGATGTTTTAATTCAAGGCAATAAACAGCTATTTGAATATCTTCAGCAAGTGCATGAATCTTATAGTAACAACCTTACAGAATTAGACCTAGCTGCTGCTCAAGTCTGTCAAAAACTTGACCAAAATTCTCACGGTTTGATGAGTGTAGCGCAATATTTAGTAGCTGCTGCTAATGAATTGAAAAACGGTCAAGGGAGCATTGAATCATGAGTAATTTTCCTGACTATGAAATAGAAACGGAATCAGAAGAACAAGATTCTGGAGTTTACTTATCGATTAGTGATTTAATGTCCAGTGTATTAATGATTTTTGTTCTTTTATTTATTACAGTACAAATTCAACTTCAGACAGAAATAACAAGAGCAAAACAATTAGAAATACAACTAGAAAAATACAAAAAAGCAGTTGATGAACTACCAATTAGAATTCTTAACGCTTTAGAAGGAAAAATAGGAGGAAAAGGTCTATTTACAGTCGATCCAGCAACAGGAGATGTCAGTATTGGCGATCGCATTTTGTTTGATGAGGGAAGTGCTGAACTTAAATCAGAAGGGAAAAAGTTTCTTCAGCAATTTATTCCCATCTACAGCAACGTTATCTTTTCAGATAATTTGTTTGAGCGTCAGATTACTCGTGTGGTAATTGAAGGACATACCAGTTCCAAAGGTTCCGATCAAGAGAATATGGAATTAAGTTTACGGAGAGCTTTAGCTGTTTCCGATTATATTTTGTCCAATCAGCTTAAATTTGCTACTAAAGAACGCTTCAAAAAGAAAATCTTAGCATCTGGTCGTGGTGAAATTGATGCTAACCAAAAAATTGATAACTCAAGCGATCGCAAAGTTGTTTTTCGTTTTCAATTCCGTAGAGAAAATTTTGAACAATTTCTTCAGCCAAAAGAAACTAAAAAGAAATAACAATGAATTTTCATTTTTCTCAATTAAATTTACCTCCTCTGACTCAAGTTCGTTGTGAAGAATTAATTAAATTAGCAGGGAATAACACCAAAAATGGTTTTCCTCAATCACTACAAATTCCCGCTTGTATTCCTCAAAGTTTCATAACTCCACTTCGTAAAATAGATGAAATTATCTCAGATATTCAAAACTCACAAATTGATCGAATAACCTTATTAGAGTGGGTTTATTGCCTTTATCTCAAACAAGAATGGGATTTACAAAATCCAGAACAAGCAGAAAACACTTCTGAGGCAATTTGGAAAGTAGCCAATCATAATGCTTGGTTAAAGCATCGTTTATTTTGGGATTTAGTACTTCATTATAATGAAGATAATCAAACCCTAGCTTCTTCTTTAATTAACAGCTTTAGTATTTTTATTGCTCAAACTAATTCAGAAAAAGTATCAGTACAAATTATTAATATTTTATCTCAACCATTCCCTGCTTCTGAACTAGCAAAATTAAGTTGGCAAAATTTACTTACTCCACGACAACTTTTAAACAATTATCATCTTCCCCATAAAATTAATGCTGTTAAACAGGCATTCGACTATGTTGCTATCCAGTTTACAAAAGCTAAGAATCCTAGCAAACAACAAATCGAATGGTTATTGCTTTGTTTAAAGCAAATGTCTAGAGAACAAGAGCTAAAAACAATAGATTATTTACTTATTAATACTTCTCCAGAAATAACCCACTCTCATTCAGAATTAGCTAGTTGGATATCTCAAAATTATGGTTCAGGTGTTATTAATTCTCGTTGGAGTGAACTTTCCTCAACTGCAAAAACTGCTATCAAAAAATGGATTGGTGCAGTTAATTATCGAGATTTTCAAAAATTAGTTGATGTTATCTTAAAAAAATTATATTTACAAGAATATGAAGCTAACCGACTAAAAAATAGAAAAGAATTCTGGGCTAATTATAGCGATCGCTTTGAACGAATTCGTATTTTATTACCTCAATCTTCAGTCAAAGTTTTAGAAAATAATTTTGCCGATCAAGATATCAGTATTTTAGTTGAAGATGGTAGCAGTCCAACCGAAGTTTGTATTTTTGATTTTGGTGAATGGTTTCTTGTCGAATTTTTTCGAGGTAATGGTAGTGAAACTCGTTTGTTTAAAAATGATTTTATTTTAGAAAAGCAACTTTTTCATTCTCACGAATTATCTGTCAAAAGACTGCGCTGCCTTGGTGGAGAAGTCCACGATCACGAATTTATATGGCAATATTATTGTGAACAATGGCTAAGAAAAAATAATATTCGTCCAAATCAAGGTACACAATATTTTATGGGTTTACCTGATAGATATAGCAAGTATCATTCTCAAACAGGACTACCAGAACCTTCTTTTGAAAACAGGCTAAAACGACGATCCAAATTAGAATACTGGCAAAGAGAAATTAATAGATTAGAACAAGAAGCTAGACAATTTTGTCAAGACAATCAAACTTTCTGAATCAGTTTAAAAGATATTTAATCTTGCTTAACTACAATAATTTTTTTAGATGTTTGTGTAGGGGCAATTCGCGAATTGCCTCTACTATTCAATCGCCCTAAATTATTTTACGATTCATTCAACCAACGCACGGCATCTTTGGCATGATAAGTCAAAATCAAATCTGCACCTGCACGTTTAAAACTAGTCAAAGTTTCTAAAGTTACTTTTTTCTCATCAATCCAACCATTCAAGGCAGCAGCTTTAACCATTGAATATTCACCAGAAACATTGTAAGCAGCTACAGGTAAATTAGTAATTTCTTTCACTCGCCAAATAATATCCATATAGGATAAGGCAGGTTTTACCATTAACATATCTGCCCCTTCAGCAATATCTAAATAAACTTCTTTGAGGGCTTCTTTACCATTAGCAGGATCCATCTGATAAGTTCTGCGATCGCCAAATTGAGGAGAAGATTCAGCAGCATCACGGAAAGGGCCATAATAAGCAGAAGCGTATTTAGCTGCATAGGAAAGAATGGGAGTGTCTTGAAAACCAGCTTCATCCAATCCTTCTCTAATCGCTTGAACAAATCCATCCATCATTCCAGAAGGTGCAATGATATCTGCCCCTGCTTTCGCTTGAGAAACTGCCGTTTTTTTGAGTAATTCTAAAGTTGGATCGTTTAAAACTCTACCTGTTAAGTCTCCTACTTCTAAGTAACCACAATGACCATGAGAAGTATATTCACACAAACAAGTATCAGCAATCACTACTAAATCTGGTACAGCCTCCTTAACAGCAGTTGCTGCTTTTTGGACAATGCCACAATCATGCCACGCACCAGTAGCATCTGCATCTTTATTTTCAGGAATGCCAAAGAGAATAATCGCGGGAATTCCCAAATCGTAAACCTCTTTAGCTTCTTCCACAATCTTATCTACGGAAAGTTGATACACTCCAGGCATAGATTTGACTTCCACTGCCACTGCTTCCCCTGGGACAGCAAAAAGAGGATAAATTAAATCATTAGCAGTAAGTAGGGTTTCTTGCACCATACGGCGCAATTGAGCATTTTGACGTAAACGGCGAGGGCGATTAATAGGAAACATGATCGTATCTGGATTTACTTATCGAGTGATTTTGCAACACAATTTAATTAATATAAAGCGATCTTCTCGCGGAAAGATACCAAGATTAGTACTACTCAATCTTTTGTAACGTTGTCAATTTTTGCTAAAATCGCTACAATAAATAATATAAATGCACAAGGGGCCGTAACGGTTTCGACAGGTTGGCGAAAGCTAACTCGTGACGCAGGTCGAGAGGGAGTCCACTCTCGCAAATCCAGGCTCAACAAAAAAAGTAACTGCGAATAACATCGTAAAATTTGAGCGTCAGGCGGTATTAGCCTAGGTCTAAACTAGACTTGCTCGCTTTTAGTTTGACTCCGTTAAGGACTAAAAGTTTAACCCCCAACGGATGCATCTTTTAGTTGTATCTAGTCGACTGAAAGATAAAGACTTCACTAGATATCCCGCCATCAGGGATAAGAGATGGTTCCCGCTCTGAGGATCAGAAGAGCTAAACCTGTGAATGAGCGGAAAGTTAATATCCAGTCTGGACAGCAGTTCGACTCTGCTCGGCTCCATTAAAATTGTTTTTTCAAGCTTTGATAGACTCAATTGTCGAATGTTTTTGATTGAGATTTTTTGCTTGATTTCAGCGAACAACCTTTTTATTGTTTAATAAATCTTTTGTATAGGTAGTAGACAACATTATATTGTTAATTATTCTTCAGGAGAAAAATTATACACGTCTACAAGTATAGAGTAAGTAGCATCTTTACCAGTATTGCGCCATTCTGGTTGATTTTGCTCAATAATACGGACATCTGGTTGAGATAGAGTTAGTTGATAGCTATTCTCGCTGAATTCCCCTCCTCCTACCGCAAAATTCCAATCGGAGGAACTTCTGTTTTCTAAACCCTTCAAGTAACGAGCTTGATCGTCTATTGGTATCTCATTAACTTGATTATTAACTACTGTAGTCGTTTGTGCCTGAGTAGTGTTGGCAAATAAACTCAGTTCCAATAGGCTAGAGATAATGAGAGTACCAGTGATCGCTTTAATGATGCTGCCCATTTGCCGATCTACCAATTGAGACTATACTTTTATGCTAATACAGAACCTTTTTGATCGAAGTAAATTTAGAAAAATGTTATGGTTTCTTGAATGTATTCTTAATAAAAGAAAAATAACTTAGATCATTACAAGTCTTTGTCATCTAGCATAAGTAATACTTTTATTTTTAATATTTATCAATCAAAACCTATGCTAGCGTGAAAGTAGCAGGACGAGAGATTATGTAATTACTAGAAAAAGTTTCATTTTATAGATAAAACTGAATTTTAGAGAAAAAGATGACCTAAAGTAAAAAAGTAATACGTAATTTCTCAAGATTAATTAAGGAGGGCTTATGTTTTTAAAACATAAACATAGTAGTGATTTAGTAGAAATTTTAGATTTGGAAGATATTTATGATCCTTGTAAACAAGAAATTACAGGTCGATTTCATGCTGGTGAAGAAATGCAAGATCCTGAAACTTTTGCCAAATCTAATTTAATATTTCCTTCAGGTGAATCTTTACCGCTGTGTTGGTTGGATCCTAAATATCAAGAACATTTATCTTCTCAAAAAACTGCAACAAGTGTTTAATAAAAGTTAAAAGCTAATTTCGTCTACCAAGTGTAGTTCAAGTGATAAATTAGGCTGATGTGCATTTAAATTGCCTGGCTTTCTTAACCAATAACTTAAATGCACCAGCAACTTAACGTCTTCTTTGTTGCAATTGTCGATAAACATCGCGTAAATCTACCTGATGAGCAGCAAGAGCTACTAAAGTATGGTAAAAAAGATCTGCTACTTCAGAAGCGATCTCATTACTGTCATTATCTTTACACGCCATAACAACTTCTGCTGCTTCTTCGCCAATTTTTTTGAGAATTTTATTATCTCCTCCTGCCAATAATTTACAAGTGTAAGACTCTTCGATAGGATGATCTCTGCGAGCGCAAATAACTCTAAATACTTCTGATAAAGTATCGGCTGGTGGTGCAGATCTAGTAGTGTCTACCTGATGAAAGCAACTCCGCTCGCCTGTATGGCAAGCAATATCACCAATTTGTTCGATACTAATCAATAAAGCATCGCTGTCGCAATCGTAACGAATTGATTTAACTTTCTGAATATGTCCAGAAATTGCACCTTTATGCCATAATTCTTGACGAGAACGACTCCAATACCAAGTTTCTCCCGTTTCCAAAGTTTTTTGGAGAGATTCTGCATTCATCCATGCCATCATTAATACTGTACCGTCTAGATAATCTTGGGCTATAGCTGGTACTAATCCTTGTTCGTTGTAGCGAATTGCTTCGATGGGAATAGCTTGGGAGAAGGATGTAGTTTCTACTGATGACATGATTTTAAGAAAATTTCTAGAACGATGGTATTTACCAACATAGTATTCTAAAAAACTGTTGCAACAAGTACAAGATGCTATTGTGCTTAAGCATTACTTCTACAAAATAGTTATACTTAAAGTATGACTTTTAGTATTCTTAAAATAAATATGAATTCTCCCACAGCTAAAACAGCAGTCAGTCTACCTCAAGAATTATTAGAAAAAACTGATAAAATTGCCCGAGAAATGAGAACTAGTCGTAGTGCTGTTGTCACAGAAGCTTTAACTGAATACGTTCGCCGTCGAGAAAACGAGCAGATTCTAGCTCAAATTAATCAAGTTTACGATGATGAAACACTTACTTTAGAAGAATCGAACATAATTCAAGCTGGAATGACTTATGTAGCTGAAAATGTAATCGAGCAATGGTAATCGAACAAGGTGAAATTTATTGGGTCGATTTAGGAAAACCTAAAGCCTCCGAACCAGGATATCGCAGACCTTGTGTTGTAGTGCAGAATAATATTTTTAACCAGTCTAAAATTGCTACCGTTGCCGTCTGTATTATAACGTCTAATCTTAAACGTGCTAATTCGCCAGGTAATGTTTTTTTAGCACAAGGGGAAGCAAATTTATCGAAAGCAAGTGTAGTAAATATTTCGCAAATACTTACAGTCAACAAAAGCGATCTTCAGCAAAAAATAGGTAATCTAACGACGGAGAAACTTAACTTAGTTATAGCAGGAATAAAACTTTTAATCGAGCCGAGATAAAGAATAGAAAAAAGCTAGAGATTTTAATTGAACTTTTTTAGCCAAAAAATACCTTAATTTAACTGTAAATTCCCTAAAACATATTTGGTGCGTTTCTTTTTAATCACAATTAAAGAATAGAAACACACCTAGCTCATTATTCTTGAACGCGAACAGCAATTACACTAGCATTAAAATCGTAATTTTTACCTTCTAACTGAATCGGAATACCCACTTTAACTTTTTTAGTGTTATCCAACACCACTCCATTATCAGTAATTTGCGCTTTTCCTTCCAGAGTAAGAATTAAGTCTTGAATCATGGTAATTTCGGGACGAGGATCGGGTAGAGCTTTCACACTACCGTCTGGTTGAGGTACAGCAGTAGTTCGAGGCAAAGGTTTACTAGATTTAATGTTTACTTTACCAGCAGGTTGATTACGAATAACGATATTAGCTGTTTTTTCGGTTTGAAATTCTTGTAATAAGCCTTGAAAATCTCCTACACTCAATCCTCTCACCAAAACATCTACTTCAATTGGTTTAGCTTTGGTTTGAGCGACAATTCCTTCGGTGAGGGGAGTACCAGGAAAAAAGAAAATCCCGACAATCACTAAAAATATGACAAAAGCAGCACCAAGATCGAGAATGCTGACTTTACCAAAGAGTCTTCCTTTAGAATCAATAATCTTCATAGTTCCTGGTCGAGAAAATTTACATCAATTCGTCTTACACCGATATTCGGCTAAAAGTCAAGAGTTAGTTTCTTCTCAGTTTACAAGAATTGCAATTTACTTTTTGCATTGAAGCTTATGCTCGAACGGTAAGATGACGTTTTTAGATTGATGTACCATAGATGGTTCAAAGGTTACGGTTGTTTTTCGGGTAGCAATGCGATACACAAGATTTGATTTGGTTGGAAAGATTAGTTTGCTTGAACAATTTTTGATTTTTAGGAAAGTATTATCTTAACTTTCAGTTAGGCAAGAAACGCTATAATATACTGCTCTATTTCTTTTACACAGATCGGCAAGCTGCAATGGTCAAAAGTAAACTTGAATTGGTACAAAATCAGCAACAAGCTAATTCTTCATACAACCACGCTACTTCAACCTCTTGGACGATTGAAGATAGTGAAAATCTTTATGGTATTCAAGGTTGGGGTGAGCCTTATTTTTCCATAAATGCTGCTGGTCATGTAACGGTATCTCCTCAAGGCGATTCTCGTGGATTTTCTTTAGATCTCTATGAATTAGTTGAATCTCTTAAAAAAAGAAATTTAGGGTTGCCTCTATTGATTCGTTTTTCGGATATTTTGGGCGATCGCTTGGAAAGATTACACGCTTCAATGAATAGAGCGATCGCGAGATATAATTATCCAGGGAAATATCAAGGGGTTTTTCCAATTAAATGTAATCAACATCGTCATTTAGTTGAGGCAATTGTTCGGTTTGGCAAACCCTACCAGTTTGGGTTAGAAGCTGGTTCAAAACCAGAATTAATGATTGCTTTAGCAGCTTTGGAGGCTGGTTACAATCAACAGAAGGATAATTTTGAGCCTTTGTTAATTTGTAATGGTTATAAAGACCGAGAATACATTGAAACCGCCTTACTTGCCAGAAAGCTGGGTCAAAAACCGATTATTGTAATTGAACAAATTGAAGAATTGTATCTAGCGATCGCAGTTAGTCGTCAGTTAGAAATTAAGCCGATTTTAGGAGTAAGAGCGAAATTATTAACGAAAGGTTCAGGAAGATGGGGAAATTCGACTGGAGAGAGAGCTAAATTTGGTTTAACTATTCCACAAATTGTTGAAGTAGTTGAACAACTGCAAGCAGCAGAAATGCTTGATTCCTTACAACTATTGCATTTTCATGTTGGTTCTCAAATTTCTTCAATCAGCGTGGTGAAAGATGCGATCCGCGAAGCCAGTCAAATCTACGTTCAACTGGTGAAAATGGGCGCAAATATGCATTATCTGGACGTTGGAGGTGGTTTAGCAGTTGATTACGATGGTTCAAAAACCAACTTCCATGCTTCCAAAAATTACAATATGCAGAATTATGCCAATGATATTGTGGCACAAATCAAAGACGCTTGCGCTCAAGGCAATGTTACTGTACCAACTATTGTCAGTGAAAGTGGTAGAGCGATCGCTTCTCATCAATCGGTTTTGGTTTTTGATGTGTTAGGAACTAGCGATGTCCCGATTATACCACCATCACCAGTACAAGAGGAGGAACACTTAGTTTTATGCAATCTTTGGGAAACCTATCAATCTATTGATGCCCAAAACTATCAGGAAACCTATCATGACGCGATTCAGTTTAAAGAAGAGGCGATTAGTTTATTCAATTTGGGTTATTTTACCCTAGCACAAAGAGCTAGAGCGGAGGAAATCTATTGGGCTTGTTGTCGCAAAATTGTTGAAATTATTCCGCAACAGGGATATGTTCCCGACGACTTGGAAGATTTAGAGAAGATGATGGCATCAATTTATTATATAAATCTTTCGATCTTTCAGTCAGTTCCTGATTCTTGGGCGATTGATCAATTATTTCCAATTATGCCTATTCATCGTCTTGAAGAGAAACCAACAGCTAGAGGAATTCTGGCGGATCTTACTTGTGATAGCGATGGCAAAATCGATCAATTTATTGATTTACGAGATGTGAAAGACATTTTAGAGTTACATCCTCTTCAGTTTGTAGAAAGTCAAAATAACGGCGATTTAAGTACACAAAAGTCGCCAGCACCTTATTACCTAGGGATGTTTTTAGTTGGTGCTTATCAAGAAATTATGGGAAATTTACACAACTTATTTGGCGATACCAATGTGGTTCATATTCAGATGACTCCTAAAGGCTATCAGATCGAATATGTGGTTAAAGGCGATACGATTAAAGAAGTTTTGGGTTATGTACAATACAATCCAGAAGATTTAGTCGAAACCATGCGTCGTCGTACAGAAATAGCTTTGCAAGAACGTAAAATTACTTTAGAAGAAGCGCAAAGATTATTGCAAAACTATGAAAGTAGCCTTAATAGTTACACCTATTTAGTAGCAAATTAGTAGCAAGGTAAAATTTTACATCTCTACTAAAATCATAATGTCGTCTCACCGAAAAGCAAAGAATAGTTAAAAAAACTACTATGGATATATGAATAGTTTATCCGAGACTGCTTATTTAGTAGCAATGTATCGGGCGATTGAATCTGCGCGTTCCGATGCTTTATTTCAAGACCCTTTTGCCAGTATTTTAGCAGGAGGACAGGGTAGACTTTTGGCTGAAGTGTTTGGCAATCAAGAGCAAGCAGTCAATCTGATTGCAGTCCGCACTTATACTTT
>CAZLUP010000010.1:13955-31370 GCA_964562685.1 uncultured bacterium | reverse complement strand
TATTTTTCAAACACACTACAATTTGCACCAGAAAATGGACTTGATTTTTTCTCTGAACGTGGTTGGCAAATAGCTCAATTTTGTTCGATGTGGCGAGAATCTCGTCGATTGAAACGAGGAGTTTTTTTTGCACCTTTATTAGAATTGCTGATGCGTTGGTTTAATCAAAAATATTGGCAAGCAATCAATCAAAAAATTGGTATTGTTTTACTTGAAAAAAATTAATCTACTTTATAAGTGATCGCATTTGAAAAAATCATTTAATTATTAAGTAAAGAGAAATTATTACTTTAGTCCATTTAAAATTTAATCTATAAAAAAAGCATAAATAAGCTAAAAGTTATGTCCGATTTTGGTTTACAGCAAATTTTAAAACGTTTGTCCCATAATCTTGCTAAAGATTCTCTAGTACAACAAATAACTAATAAATTAAAAATTTCTTTAGATGTAGACCGTGTTTTAGTTTATTATTTTTATCGTCAATGGCAAGGACAAGTTACCTTTGAAGTTATTAGTTCTCCTCAATTATCAATCTTAGGTTCAACTGGCCCTGATGAATGCTTCAATGGTGATTATGCTGCTATGTATCAAGCTGGCAGAGTTAGAGCGATCGCAGATATTGAAACCGAAGATATTGCTGATTGTCACCGAGATTTTTTAAGAAAATTACAAGTTCGAGCTAATTTGGTAGTACCAGTACTTGCTCAACAACAATTGTGGGGACTTTTAATTGCTCATCATTGTCAAAATCCCCGAAATTGGTCTGCTTATGAGATTCAAATGATGCAAACCAGTGCAGCTATTTTAGAGCGATCAGGTGTTTTAATTAATAAGTAGCTTTGCTCAGAAGTCAGATGTTAATTTTACCCTACTAGTTATTACTTTTTCTCTTTCAGATTGTCAATCTTTAAAAACGGTATTTTTGATAAAATTTTACGCAAAAATTATTTGAAGCTTTTACTATTACAATTAAAAAGCTTTTTAATCAACAAAATTGTTAATAACAATATTCAGAACTAAACGTGCCTTATTTAATTTTCCGTGACCAAAATACCAGGGAAAAAGTTTATAAATTAAATTTTGGTATTAACAAAATTGGGCGATTGCTCGATAATGATATTGTTTTTTCTGATAGTAGTGTTTCTCGCAACCACGCCACTATCGAAGTTCAACCTAATCAAACTATTATCAAAGATTTAAATAGCAAAAATCACACTTTTGTTAATGAGGTAGAAGTTAGTCAATTTTTACTAAAAGAAGGTGATTTAATTAGTTTTGGTAATGTAACTTTAACTTACGATTCTATTTATAAGCTTAAACCTAATCTTGTTGCTGATCAGCAACAACATATAATTGTCAAACAAATTAATTCTCAACAAAATGCTCAATTATTTGGAACTTTAAATACAACTCAATCAACTCATCATTCTTTAATTAATATTGCTAGTAAAAACAGAGAACAAAGAATTGTAGAAAAACTCAAAATCTTACTAGAAATAAGTAAACAACTTTGCTCTCCAGAAAAACTAGAACAAATTTTAAATAAGGTTTTGGATTTTTTATTTAAAGTAATGGATGTAGATCGGGCTGTAATTTTATTAGTAAACGAACAAACCAATCAGTTAGAATTTAAAGCAGTAAAACTAGCATACCAAGTAAAAAATAGTCGAGAATTTTATAGTTCAAAAATCACTAACTTAGCTCGCGAAACTGGAGATATCATTGTCACAGCTAATGCAATGACAGATGAACGCTTTAAAAGTTCTAAATCTATTGTTAGTTCTTCAATTCATGCGTCTATCTGTGCGCCTCTAAAAATTAAAGATCGCATCATTGGAGTGTTATACATAGATAATTTATTCATGCCTTCTATTTATGACGATGAAGATGTCGAGTTTTTGTCTTGTCTTGCTAATCAAGCTGCTGCTGCTATTCACATGGCTAATGAATTTGATAAGCGGGAACAAGAATTTTTACAAAGAGAACAAGAATTAAAAAAGCAAATTAATGAATTTATTGCAGTGTTTAAAAATTAGAAACTAAACTATTAATTCAAAGCAGAATCACTTTATTATCTTTAATTGATTTCACAATTATCTTCACTATGACAACCAAAAGGATAAGCTGAATGATAAGTATAGTTCCTTTTACCAAACCAATCATAACGATTGTATCTGATTTGTTCGTAAGCGCGGTCGCCTAAAAATTTTATTCCTGGAAGACTACGATAAATATTAATAAAAACTTCACCCATTGGTAGAATTTGGACAATTTCTTCCGCAGCATTACTACCTTGCCATCTTTTTTCTGGTTGTTCGGCATCAATTAAAATCATTCCCATTTGACAATCCTCAGTTGTAATCTGAAATTGTTTTAAAGTAGCTTTATTTTGCATGGGAATATAATCAAAAATATTACCTCGGTCAAATTGTTCTAATAATTGGGTAAAAGTCACACATAGATGGCAATTACCATCATAAATAACATGATATTTCATATTTAAATTGTTATTGAAATTTTTGTGCTAATTGATTTAAATTAGTTTGTAACCACCAAGCATCTGCTTTGCGATCGCTATAAATTTCTAAAACTCGAATACCTTGTTGGGGTAGAGGATTTAATAAATTTTGTAGTTGTTGCCAGGTATTAATTAATTTATATTCTACTCCGTAAGTCTGGCAAAGTTGAGCAAAATCAACTGTTTGAGGAGTAGCAAAATATTCTTCAAAGGGTGGTTCAAATTGAGCAATAGGTAACATTTCAAAAATACCACCGCCATTATTATTCACTAAAATAATTGTGAGATGTCCTTGAAATTTATTGCTAATTAAAAACCCATTAGTATCGTGTAATAAAGCTAAATCTCCTGTAATTAATACGGTACTTTGATGACAATGAGCAATTCCTAAAGCCGTAGACAATGTACCATCAATTCCATTTGCCCCTCGATTAAAATAAGGTCTAATATAATTATTATTAGCTTGCCAAAAAAATTCTGCATTCCGCACTGACATACTATTAGCAATAAAGATTGGTGTTTGAGGTGGCAAAGATTGAGAAATTAACCAGGCAATTTTTCCTTCATAAAAGTCTTGGATTGATTCAAATCTCTGTTGAAAAATTTCTCTAGCCTGCTGTTCTAAACTGCACCACTTTTCCAGATAAACTGAACTTACTTTAATATTATCATTGCTAGTAATACTATTAGTTAATGCTTCAATGCCAACTCGTAAATGAATAGTTTTGCCGTGGAGTGGATCAAAATTATCTTCTCCATCGGCAATGATCCAACGTTGAGAAGAAATATTTTCCAACCAATGACGTAACTGTTTACTAATAGGAAGTTCGCCTAATTGAATTACTATTTCAGGTTCTAATTGTGCTGCTAATTGCTCATTACGTAAAATTAGATCGTAGCTAGTAATTAAAGCAGGATTAATGTCAGCATAATTTCTTAACGGAGATAAAGCTTCAGCCAAAACAGGAAACTGGAGTATTTCCGATAAATTTGCGATCGCTTGACAATATTTTTCTGGATCTGTAGGTTGAGCTAAACCAGCAATAATAATTCCTTTTTGATAATTTTGCCATTGTTGAAGAGGAAGGCAAACAGAAGAATTGTAATAAAAAACTTGCTGATAATTAACTAAATTAGTAAAAAATTCTGTAATACAAAAACTTGATTCTAAAGCAACAATTTCTGGTTCAATAATTGGAGCTAAAGGTTCGCGAAACGGTATATTAAGATGAACTACTCCTGAATAGGGAAATAAAGCACATTCCCAAGCATGAATAATATTTTGTCGCAGATAACGCAGCATGGTTAACTCTGCTTCTGGTAAAGCGAGTTCCGTTTGCCAGTTAGGATAATTACCATACAATTTAATTTGATCGATAGTTTGTCCTGCATGACAATGACGTAATTCAGGAGGGCGATCAGCTGTTAAGATGATTAAAGGTACACGACTTTCCTTTGCTTCGATCGCAGCAGGATAAAAATTTGCTCCTGCCGTTCCCGAGGTACAAACTAAAACCACAGGCAAGTGTAGTTGTTTAGCTTTACCCAAGGCAAAAAAAGCTGCAGAGCGTTCGTCCAAAATCGGAATCGTATCTATCTCTTGATGTTGGGCAAAAGCTAAGGTTAAAGGAGTTGAACGAGAACCCGGACATACTACTGCGGTGGTTAATCCCACACAATTAAAAGTTTCAACGATAATTGATGCCCATAGGCTATTTAAATTGCGAAAATCAATCATTGGTATTAGCAAATTGAGGGCTGATTGTTAAACCAACAATCACAATTAAGTAGTTTCAGTATCTCAAAAAATTACCCTTCAATTACTAAACTAAGGCTTTTAATAACGATTGCAATTTCAATTGAATCTCTGCAAATTCTTTATCAGGGTTAGAACCAGAAACAATTCCTGCACCTGCATAAAGTCGAGCGCGATTTCCTTCAATTAAAGCTGAACGAATTCCAACGATAAACTCACTATTGCCCTGATAATCAACCCAACCTAAAGGAGCAGCATATAAAGAGCGGTCAAATTTTTCATAACGCCGAATTTGTTCACACGCAATTTCTGTAGACACACCAGCAACCGCAGGAGTGGGATGTAGTTGAGCTACAATTTCTAAAGGATTGAGATCGTGAGATAAATGGGCATAAATTGGTGTCCATAAATGTTGAATATTAGATAGTTGCAGTAATTGTAAAGGAAGTTGTTGCGGTTTTAAATCCAATTGACGCAAACGCTCAATTAAAAAATCACTAACTGCTTGATGTTCTCGTTTTTCTTTTCTATTTTTTAGTAACAAATTAGCTAATTGGACATCTTCGGCAGTGGTTTTTCCGCGAGGAGCAGAACCAGCTAAAGCATCTGTTACTAACTGTTTATTTTGAATACTAACTAAACGTTCGGGACTAGCTCCAATAAAATTGTTATCTTGACCATTACTAGTAGAAAAAATATAACAATCAGGATGGCGTTGACGAAGATTATCTAAAGATTTAATCAAACGAAAAGGCACAGGAGAAATGACATCAGTAGCATAGGCAAGTACTATTTTACTGAATTCATCAACTGCGATAGAATTTAAAGCAGAAGTAACTACAGATTTAAAATATTCGGAGTCTTCAGAAATTGAATTGTAGTTATTAGCAAAATCTTCATTAATTTCTGAACTTATTTTTTGCTGAATTGACCAATCAATCGAATTAATTTTCTGTTTGATTTCTTCAACAATTAACTTAGAATTGTCAGTATAATTAACTGGTACATTAACAATTAATATGCAAGATTTGTTCTTTTTAATTATTTGTAATCTAGGTAAAAAAACTGTAGCAGCAGGAAAGGGAGAATAACTTTTATCCGCATCAGGAAAAAAGCTAAAAGTACAGAACAAATGAGGTCCAGCACCAGCAATACTAGTCTCACCTTTTCTAACAGTTTTCTTTAAACATTTTTGAATAAAATTTTGAGCAATACTAAAGCGATCACGTGAATCAATTAATAATTTTTGGGTTACTCCACAAGCAACAACTGCTTCTTGTTTACGGGGATTTTCCCAATAAAAATGTAGAGAATTAGACTGATTAAAAGTTTGTAAAAAAGCTAAGGGATCGACCGTAGGAATCCTTTGCACAAAACTAATAATTTTTTTTGGTTCGTTCGGTTCACTTACTAATTGCTCTTTATCCCAAAAGTTATCTAATTTTAAATGATCTTGAAAAATTAGATCGAGTTCAGAAACAACGGGCATGGAGATTCTAGATTGTGTCATTATAGAGGAGAACTATAGCGGTATCTAAAAAGTTTAAAAATTGCTTTGTTATTAGTTGTTAACTAATCAAAAATTCCATTAATTTATATGATCGATTATAAGTCATTACTCCTAATCTTCCTAATGACAATCCAAGTTAATTCTGCATACTCTTTGATACCCCCAGATTCTTGACATCATTGCCAGCCTATCAGATTTCTTGAAGATTGTGTAAAAAAATACGGTCATCATTTTAGTATTTAAGTACTATCCTAGAGTCGTTATCGTGAATTTTCATGAAAAGAAGAGAAACATCAGGTAACAGACCTGATAGGCTACAAGATAAACCTTTAGTTGTAATCAAAGCCAATACCGCTATTTTTCAGCAATCAAGGCAAAATCTTAACCTAGATGACTACTAAACTAATTACCGTAGAAAACCGCAAACTCTGGTTGGCTGCTATCAAACCACCAATGTATAGTGTGGCAGTCATTCCTATTACGGTAGGAACAGCAGCAGCTTACAATCAAACTGGAATTTTTGAACCCCAAATATTTTTTACTTTTTTAGGCGCAGCTATTCTAATTATTGCTTGGTTAAATTTGAGTAATGATGTGTTTGATTCTGAAACAGGCATTGATACTAATAAAGCACATTCTGTAGTTAACTTAACAGGTAATAAATCTTTGGTTTTTTGGATTGCTAATTTGTGTTTAAGTTTAGGAATTATTGGTATCTTGGCTATTAGTTGGTGGCAACAAGATGGAACAATATTAGAAATAATTTTGCTTTGTTGTGCGTTGGGTTACACTTATCAAGGACCTCCTTTTCGTTTAGGTTATCTAGGTTTAGGAGAATTTATTTGTTTTTTTACTTTTGGTCCAGGTGCAGTTACTGCTGCCTATTATTCTCAGAATCAAAATTTTTCCATTCAGTGTTTAGCTCCTTCAATCTTAATTGGAATTAGCACTTCAATTATTTTATTTTGTTCTCATTTTCATCAAGTAGAAGATGATTTAGCAGCAGGCAAAAAATCACCTATAGTTCGCTTAGGAACTTTAAAAGGTTCACAAGTTCTTAATTGGTTGACACTTAGTATTTTTATTTTGACTGTAATTTTTGTTGGATTAAATTATTTGCCTTTGTGGAGTGGCTTAATTTTGGCTAGTTTTCCTTTAGCTTATCAATTAATTAATCATGTTAATCAATACCATGATTGTCCCGATCAAGTAAGTAATTCTAAATTTTTAGCCGTTAATTTGCATTTCTGGAGTGGATTGTTATTGTCTTTGGCTTTAGTTCTACCTAATTTAATTTAACTAATATGAAGTAATTAATGTTTGCTACAGTTGAAATCCGCTTTAGACCGGGCTTACAAGCTCTTGAAATAAATTCAAGAGACAGCCCCTCCTCTTAGCTATTATCTGAATCATTAACTAAAATCAAACTATTGGTAACATTCTTTTTTTTATTTCATCTAACTTAAAGTTAATTTGCATAACTAATTCGATAAATACGATTGTTGCCATCTTCGGTTAGAAGTAAAGAACCATCTGGTAATACTAATAACCCCACAGGACGGGCAAAGGTATCGGGTCCTTGAGGATTAGTTAAAAAACCAGTTAAAAAATCTTCTCTCCTGTATTTGCTACATAAAAATTGTTACTAACAAAAGTCATTCCAAAAGGTTGATCCAATCCATTTTCACTAGTGCCAAAAACTTGCTTTGTCTCTGCGACACCATCTCCATTGCGGTCTTGTAATAAGCGAATGCGATCGCTACGAGATTCTGCTACTAGTACATCTCCATCGGGTGTTAAAGCCATCCAACGAGGTTGTTCTAAACCTTCGGCAAACACATTAACTTGAAATCCTGCTGGTACATTTAAAGTCGGATTTTCTGGTACTGAAATGACATTAGGACTATTACTAGCTGATTGAGTGGCAAAGGGTTGAGGAAGACTATCGATAGTAATGCGAATCGGAGTTGGGTTTAAAACATTGGTAGTAATCTTTGATTGAGTAGGTGTAGATGATGAAGAAGTAGTTGATTCTGCTTGGGAATTATTTTGATTACAACTTGTCAAAAATAAAACTAAAGCTAACCCAAAAGTACTGATTTGAATGTTTTTAATCATAACAATCTAGACCGCGACTATTTTTATTACAGTCTAAAAAATAAATGGCGTTGCTGATTTAAGGTATCAAATCGAAAGTAATACCAATTCTCAAAAATAGTTGGAAAGATAATTTAAGTTTTAGGATGAGCAAAAGCCCACCCCGATCAATTAATTAAGCACCTTCACGTAACTTATCTAACACACTCAAGTCTTCCATAGTCGAGATATCGCCAACTAATTCTTGACCTGCTGCCAAATTCCGCAAAAAACGACGGATAATTTTACCAGAACGAGTCTTAGGCAAGGCATCGGCAAAACGAATTTCTCCTGGGCGTGCGATCGCTCCTATTTCTTTAACTACGTGTTTTTTCAGTTCTTCTTTTAGTTCTTGACTGGGTTGATAGGTACTTTCGAGGGTAACAAAAGCATAGACATCTTCTCCTTTAAGTGGATCTGGTCTACCTACTACCGCAGCTTCAGCTACCGCAGGATGAGAAACGAGTGCTGATTCTACTTCCATTGTACCGATGCGGTGTCCTGAAATATTCATCACGTCATCGACCCTACCCATAATCCAGAAATAGCCGTCTTCGTCTTTCCTCGCTCCATCTCCTGCAAAATAAAGGTATTTACCGTCTTTTGGTGCAATATGCTCCCAATAGGTACGACGGAAACGGTCATCATCTTTATAAACTGTCCGCATCATACTGGGCCAAGGATGTTTAATGACTAAATAACCCCCTTGATTATCATCCACAGGATTACCTTCTAAATCGACCACATCGGCAATAATTCCAGGGAAAGGAAGAGTTGCTGAACCTGGTTTGGTAGAAGTTGCCCCAGGTAGAGGAGTGATCATAAAACCCCCTGTTTCGGTTTGCCACCAAGTGTCCACAATAGGACAACGTTCTTTACCAATCACTTTGTGATACCATACCCAAGCTTCGGGGTTAATTGGTTCGCCAACAGTTCCTAAAATCCGCAGAGATGATAAATCGCGGGCATTAGGATATTCATCGCCCATTTTAATAAAGGCACGAATGGCAGTTGGGGCAGTATAAAAAATAGTTACACCGTATTTTTCAACTACATCCCAAAAACAACCAGGGTTAGAAGCACGAGGCGCGCCTTCATACATTAAGCTAGTTGCACCATTGGAAAGAGGGCCATAGACAATATAACTATGTCCAGTAATCCAACCAACATCAGCCGTACACCAATAAACATCAGTATCTTTGAGATCAAATGTCCATTTGGTAGTTATGTGGGTGTACAGATTATAACCTCCAGTAGTATGGACTACCCCTTTAGGTTTGCCAGTTGTACCGCTAGTGTAGAGGATAAACAGCAGATCTTCGCTGTCCATTGGTTCAGGTGGACAATCAGCCGAAGCCTTGGCATGGAGTTCGTGCCACCAATGATCTCTGCCTTCCTGCATATTGATATTTTGTTTGGTACGCTGAACTACCAAAACATTCTCGACACTAGGGACACCATTATTACTTAAAGCTTCATCAACCGCATCTTTAAGGGCGACAGCTTTATCTTTACGAAAACCACCATCAGCGGTGACAACTAATTTAGCTTCCGCATCTTGTAAACGGGCTTTTAAGGCTTCCGCACTAAATCCCCCAAACACCACACTATGAGGCGCGCCAATTCTGGCACAAGCCAACATTGCGATCGCAGCTTCGGGAATCATCGGCATATAAATTCCTACGCGATCACCTTTTTTAATTCCCAGTTGCTTGAAGACATTTGCCATTTGACAAACTTCTCGATGCAATTGGGCATAAGTTAAAGTACGAGAATCACCTGGTTCACCTTCCCAGATAATCGCTGCTTTGTTTTTACGCCAGGTAGTTAGATGTCGGTCTAGACAGTTATAAGAAATGTTAATTTTACCGTTGATAAACCACTTAGCAAACGGTGGTTGCCAATCTAAGACTTTATCCCATTTCTGGAACCAATCTAATTCTGTTTCAGCTAAATTGCCCCAAAAACCTTCAGGATCGCTCTTCGCTTGTTCATATAATTGCTGATATTGGTCAATGCTTTTAATATTGGCATTTTCGGAGAATTCTGAGGAGGGGGAAAATAAACGTTTTTCTTGGAGAATTGATTCTATGGTTGTTTCTGACATAGTTTAAGTGATACTAAATTAACCTACCGACAATTCTTTATTCTGAACTTTGAGTTTGCCAAATAATTTTTAATTTCGTAAAGCTAACCAGGATTATTTAATGATTCAAAATTTCAAGGCTAGACTTCGGTGTATCTTGAACCAGTTTTCAATCAAGACTTTAACTTTTCCCAAAAGCGATCGCCTGACCAATTCATTAACAACAAAAATTAATTTTGCGATTAGGATTAAAAATTTGCTTGACTTTAGGGTGCAAAATAGGATCTAATAGTTAGTACCTATGTTCTGAGTACAATATTACCCCTAGAAACGGCTATGGAAAACTTAACTCCAGCCCAACAAGAATTATATGATTGGTTGGTTGATTATATTCGTACAACCCAACACGCGCCTTCGATCCGACAGATGATGAAAGCCATGAATTTGCGATCGCCTGCCCCGATTCAAAGTCGTTTAGAACGACTACGGAATAAAGGTTATATTGATTGGGTTGATGGTCAAGCGCGGACAATTCGGATTATCAATCCACCCGAAAAAGGCTTACCCATCTTAGGTGCGATCGCAGCAGGGGGTTTAGTCGAACCATTTACTGAAGATCAAGCCAAGTTAGATCTATCTAACTTATTTGAACGTTCTGATTACTACGTTTTACGAGTAACAGGAGACAGCATGATCGAAGATTTGATTACTGAAGGCGATTTAGCGATTATGCGAGAAGTTTCCGCTCAAGAAGAAGTTAAAAATGGTGAGATTGTTGCTGCCCGAGTAGAAGGTTATGGTACAACTTTAAAACGTTTTTATCGAGAAAAAAACCAAGTTACTCTCAAGCCTTCTAACGTAAAATACGAACCTATTAAAGTAGAACCAGATACAGTAGAAGTCCAAGGTATTCTCGTTGGTGTTTGGCGTTCCGTTGCTACTACTAATTAAATTTTAGATGACTGCTTTATCTTCCCAACTCCAAGCAAAATTATCTACCCCCTTAAAAATTGGTACTGTTACCATAGAAAGCCGAGTTTTACAGTCTCCCCTATCAGGGGTGACCGATTTGGTTTTTCGGCGACTGGTAAGGCGATACGCAAACAAATCAATGCTTTATACCGAAATGGTTAGTGCTAGTGAATTACATCACTTACGCTCATTGCCTAAACTGATGGAAATTGACCCAGGCGAACAACCTATTAGTATTCAGTTATTTGATTGCCGTCCTGATTTTATGGCAGAAGCAGCCCAAAAAGCAGTAGCTGAAGGTGCCAACACCATTGATATCAATATGGGTTGTCCTGTCAACAAAATCACTAAAAAAGGGGGTGGTTCTTCTTTATTGCGTCAACCAGCAATAGCCGAAGCAATTGTGAGGGAAGTAGTCACAGCAGTAGATATACCTGTAACTGTTAAAACCCGAATTGGGTGGGACGAACATGAAATTAATATTTTGGATTTTGCCCGCCGAATGGAGGATGCAGGAGCAAAAATGTTAACTTTGCACGCTCGTACTCGCGCTCAAGGTTACAATGGTACAGCCCAATGGGAATGGATTGGCAAGGTTAAACAAGTCTTATCTATTCCCGTTATTGCTAATGGAGATATTTTTTCTGTTGAAGCAGCAGTTCGTTGTTTAGAACAGACTAATGCAGACGGTGTGATGTGTTCGCGAGGTACTTTAGGTTATCCTTTTTTGGTAGGAGAAATCGATCATTTTTTCAAAACAGGAACGAGTGTACCTCCTCCAACGGTGAAAGAAAGATTAGAGTGTGCCAAGGAACATTTGCAAGGTTTATGGGAATATAAAGGAGAGCGAGGAATTAAACAATCTCGTAAGCATTTAGCTTGGTATTGTAAAGGTTTTCCTGGGGCAGCCGAATTAAGAGACTGTTTAACTAGAATTGAAAGTGTAGCCGAAGGTTTGGATTTATTGAATCGAGCAATTGAGCAACAATTTTGAATCTCATCCAAGATAATCTTTTAATATTTGATTAATTTGCGATCGCCTGATAGAAAAGCTACAGTAAATCATAATTATTTCAATTTGGTATTCAAGCAGATTGCCAAAACATACGCTATAAAATCTAACAATCGTAACTTTTTCGAGAATTATAATTTCAAAGTGACACTCAACAATTTGTAGGCTATTATCAAGCAATATTTTGGATATTTTTACCTAATAGATGAATAGATAAAAACTTTCAGTCTAATAAATAGTTAGACACGAAAACCTGATGACTTTCAAAGAACGCTACACTTTATTTTTAAACCAACTTGAAAAGATTGCCGAAGAGCATGACGAGCTTACAGACACCGATGTTCGTGAACGACTTCATGAGGTAATCAATTATTATTTCATTTGGGACAATGCGGTTGATTCAGAGTTTCCCACTCTTTATGCTATGTTTTCGCCAGAAGGTAATAAAGCTGTTTTTCAAGCTATTAGAGCTTTTGTGATTGAGGCAAAAGTTCTTGCTGCAAATGAGAGAATTAAAGCTGGAGAAGAAAGGCACAAAGCGATCGAGGATTTAGAAATTACGACGAATGGTGGGGAAAGTTTCGATCTTTTTCTTGGCTCTAGCGATATTGTTCTTCCAGCCAACAAGCCAGCTTCAGACTCTATTTACCAAGATGATGAAGATGATGAAAGTTATATCAATTAGTTAAATTATTGCTACAAATAGATTGTTGTTTAAGTAATAGGTAATAGGTAATAAGTAATAGGTCATAGGTCATGAATAAATTTGATACCTAGACTCTTAAATTTGAGTTAACTAATCATAGCATTCTTTTTTCTATTTCCTATTTTTTTAGATGCATGATCTGTAGCAGACATTTAGCAATTTGATATTAATTTCTAATACTCAAATTAGGACAATATCTGGTCGCAAGAGGTTCACTCCCTTCGGTCACGGTCAGCTTCGCTGGCGCATACGCGATCGCATTTTATGATTAGCTGCTGAACCAATCGCGAAAATCTAGCCTAAACATTTCCAAAAATCATAACTTGTTTGAAAATTATAATTTCAAAGTGACACTTAAAAATCGGTAGGCTATTATCTAGCAATATCTATAGACATTCCATATTTGCCCCAAAAAAGTAGATTTACGAACAATATTTAAATATCGTTCTCTATATTGTGAGACGGGCATAAGTGTAGGACTAATAAATGGAACCTGGTTTGTGTAAGGGTCAACTCACAAAATGGAAAGATGAACGAGGATTTGGCTTCATCCAGCCAGCCGACGGAGGAGAAGAAGTATTCCTGCACATTTCCGCACTTAAAGACTCGACTCGCCGTCCCCAAGTAGGCGACACAATTTACTACCATACTGTAGTGAAAGATGGAAAAATTCGCGCTGACAATGCCTTCATTTTAGGAGCAAGAGATAAGTCGAATTCTAAATCTACATCTTTAAATAACAAAATCAAATCTAATGCTCAAAGCAAATATCTTTTGCCAAGCTTGGAGGTGTTCCTGCTATCAATCCTCCCTTTGGTTGGATCGCTCCATTTTGCCTGGATAACTGGCAATCCCATTCCGCTCATTCTTTATTCCGTAATGAGTCTACTGACCTTTGCCCTATATGCTAACGATAAGTCTCGTGCAAAACGTGGAGACTGGAGAATTCCAGAGCAGACATTGCACCTATGTGAACTTGCTGGTGGATGGTTGGGAGGATTTATAGCCCAAAAAAGATTGCGCCACAAAACCATCAAGAAGTCATATCAGATTGTGTTTTGGGTGATTGTTACAATCCATCTTTCATTGTGGGTAGATTGGCTGTTTTTAGGTGGAGCATTGATGAAAGTATTTCTTGGCAATAATTTTAGCAGATAAACATAATCAACTTAGTTGCCATTATTAGCTCAAGAGTCTTTGCCGTTAGTATTCCAAAGATTTTATCACTCTCATCAACTTCTTGTTAAATCAACCCAATCTTTCAATCAATTTATCCCCTACTCTTAAAGCATTAGCAATAACAGTCAAAGCAGGACTCACGGCAGGATTAGAAGGAAAGAAACTACTATCAACTACATAGAGATTATCCAGATCGTGAGTGCGACAGTTGAGATCCAACACTGAAGACTTGGGATCTTCCCCAAAGCGACAAGTACCACATTGATGCGCCACTACTTGAATGGGAGTACTACCATAAGGATGGATACCGCGAGACTGTTTATCTGTAGCTTTTAGTACTTCTTGCCAACGGTATAAAAGGCGGTCGTGTGCTTCTACGTTGTTGGGAGTGTAATCTAGATATAATTTAGAACCATTAACTGTAATTCGATTATTGGGATTGGGTAAATCTTCTGTTTGCAACCACCAACCGATGGAACGCTTTGCCAACTGTTTCAAACCAAATCCTGGCATCAATTTAGCTGCAACGGATAAAATCGGTGGCGACTTAGAAAAGATGACATCTTGCAGAATACCACCTGAATTTTGAATATGTCCCATGGGATAGGTAAAATTATCATCACCCCAGTAAAAATCATTAATATATAGGGTTCTCTGAAACAATCCAGAGTTAGACTGAGGAGATTGTTGTAAAATTACCGTCATTAGGTGTTTCATCAGGTTGCGTCCCACCAGATCGGAACTGTTTGCCAATCCTTGAGGATGCTTTTCATTGGCAGAACTTAATAATAAGGCTGCTGAATTAATTGCACCACAAGCAAGAACGATAATATCCCCCATAAACAGATAGGATTGTCCGCCAATTTCTGCTTCTACCGCTTTAACTGTCGAACCTGATGGATTGGTGTGTAAACAGACAACTTTGGCAGCAGTTTTTAAAGTGACATTATCGCTAGCTTGAATTGCTGGCGTGACTCCCGTATCTTCTGAGTCAGTACGTCCTTGATCTCCTAACCCAATGGGAAGATAGGCAGGATGTAAACCATATTTAGAAAAGCGATCGCTTAAATCTTGGATATTAGTTTCGTGTTCGAGATGGGGAAAAGAATAATCTTCACTATGAGATGGTTCGGTAGGATCGTCACCTGTTTTACCGTGGGCGCGATAGAGTTTTTCTGCTTCTGTGTAATAAGGTTCAAAATCTTGATATTTTAGTCCCCATTCTGGAGAAATACCATCTTGATGCTGGACTACTTCGAAATCTTTCTCTCGCATTCTTAGTAGCGCACCACTATACATCTTGGTATTGCCACCAACTGAGTAACAAGTCTGAGGATGAAACGGTTCTCCTGCATCGTCGTACCAGTGTTCGGATGCTTGATAATCTTCTTTTTTGAAGACTTCAACTTCAACTAATTCCGAACTTTCCTTTTCTAAAAACTCTCCTCGTTCTAAAACTAGAATTTTTTTGCCAGTAGGTGCTAGTTTCCGAGTCAGGGTTCCTCCACCTGCACCAGTGCCAACAATAATTACATCGTAGTATTGGTCGTCGATAATCATGATAGTTATTTGTCCTGTTATTAATTGTTATCTATTAGATTGTTTCTGGCGAAATTGCTACGATCTTTTCAGAAGCATATCTCTCGAAATCCTTAAAATTAAAAGTGAGAATATGTGATACGTTATTAACCTTCATTGATGCGACTAAACGAGCATCGTGGACTTGAACCCCATAAACATTAAACTTAACTACTAATCTGCGCCATTCTTGATAAACGTCCGAACGATCTGGTAAGACTGGAAAAAGTTGTTCGATAGACTGTAATAGTTTTTCTGTATTAGCAGGAGTCAATCCGAAACCATTTTTGTCAGTTGGGCGCGTCGCAACATTCCAAAATTCAACGCAATTTTGAGAGGTTATTTTCAGTGTATGTCCTTGAAGGCGCAACTCACGGAGAGCAGATCTAATTCGAGGATAAAGCGGATGAGAAGAATCAGCAAAGCGCAGCAACACATTCGTATCTACTAGGTAAATCACACTTAGAGATGCTCCTCATAAATTCCCTCACGACTAACAGCATCGTCCGATAAATTAAGAATATTTTGCCCTACATACATTTTGAAGTCTTCAGCTAATTTATTGGCGATCGCTTCAAATTCTTCATCTTTTTGTTTATCCTCAGCTTTTAATAAAGTCACAAAATCAGCAATTTTTTTTAATTGCTCTTCGTTAAGGTTATCTATTTCTTTTTTGAGAGTATCTTTTAACATAATTGAAAATCATTATTTGCTTGATAGATTATGAATAGTTGAAACAGCGATCGCGTCCGGGATTAAATATTAATTGTGTTTCGCGGTCGCCTTTGGCAAAATCTTACAAAAACTCACAAATCAATTAATGCATAGTGAGTTAATTTATCCATATTATGAATGTCTATTTTATATTTTGTAATCAAATCCTTTAAGAAAATAGCATAAATCGTCCTTAATATAGGGATATTCTTTTGTTGTTTCTAAAAAGATGTTAACAACACTTCTAGTTTGAGGATGATTTGACTCTATTAAACCTGCAATTCAAAAAAAAGATATGGAAACTGTTCCAATAACTTTTCTATTAATATTTTTTTAGCTAGGATTTCATTTTGGACTAAATTAATTAGTTTTGGATTAATAGCGCAGCGTTTTCCTAAAAAAAACAAAGCTTTTGCTCTATTCAGTAAAAATTCATTGTGAAGCACAATAATAAGTTCTAAATCAGAAAGATGTTCTAAGTCATCATTTGCTAAAAAACTTTTGTTTGCCACATTTCAATTCACAATATTCTATTAAAATCAGAAATTATTACTGCCAAACATAAATCAAAATAAACAAAATAATCCAAATTACATCAACAAAGTGCCAAAAGATTGAAGTTGCTTCAACTCCAAATTGCCCGCCTTCGTAATTATTAGGAAGAAAAGAACGAATTAACATAATGGTTTGTAATAGTATTCCTGTGAAAACGTGCAAACCATGAAACCCAGTTAATAAGTAAAAACTTCCCCCAAAAACACCAGAAGTAAAACCAAATTTCAGGCTCATCCATTCCACAGCTTGTCCGTAAAGAAAGTAGCTACCCATTGCCATAGTTAGCAGCCAAAAGAATCGAAAACCCCAAAGATTTTTGTTATGTAGAAATTGTTCGGCAATATAAATGACAAAACTACTAGAAACTAACACAACAGTATTAATAGTAGGCTCTTTAATTTCTAAACCTTCTATACCAGCAGGAAGCCAATTAGGAACTGTGGTTTTGTAGAGAATATAACCAGCAAAAAAACTGAAGAAAATTACACTTTCTGATAAAAGAAAGACAATGAAGCCAAACATACGATTGTCTTCTTCCTCATGTTCGTGAGTAGTCTCATGTTCAAGCGATCGCTTTATTTCTTGGTCGGTAATTGCGCTATCGGTCATAATTTTTTCCTTTGTATTCAATTGCAACTAAAAACGAATGACAAATAACTAATGACAAATAACTAATGACTAATGACTAATGAC
>CAZLUP010000010.1:0-13855 GCA_964562685.1 uncultured bacterium | reverse complement strand
AAAAACGAATGACAAATAACTAATGACAAATAACTAATGACTAATGACTAATGACAAATAACTAATGACTAATGACTAATGACTAACCCATATTTTCTGTTAGCGGTTCTTTTTTCCCATATCCATAGGGTTCAGAAACGACGATGGGAAGTTCTTCAAAGTTTTCTACTTCAGGAGGAGAAGAAACTAGCCATTCCAAACCAATTGCCCGCCAGGGGTTATTTGGTGCTGGTTTGCCAGAAATCCAAGAACTAATAATATTTAATAGGAAAGGTAGAGTAGACATCCCTAATAAAAATGCCCCAAGACTAGCAATCACATTCCAGAAGGCAAATTCAGGGTCATAAGAAGCCACTCTTCTGGGCATTCCCATCAAACCAAGGGGGTGCATGGGTAGGAAATTTAAAGTTGTACCAATAAAGGTTAACCAAAAGTGGAGTTTACCTAAGCCTTCGTAGTACATTTTCCCCGTCATTTTGGGAAACCAATGGTAAATGGCAGCATACATTCCAAAGACAACTGCACCGTAAATTACATAGTGAAAGTGTCCGACGACAAAATAGGTGTTGTTAACGTGAATATCGATGGGGACGGATGACAACATAATCCCAGTAATGCCAGCAAAGACAAAATTAATCATGCCTCCTAAAGCAAATAGCATCGGCGTATCGAGGCGAAGTTTACCATTCCAAATGGTGGCAGTCCAGGCAAATACCTTAATTCCTGTAGGAACTGAGATCAACATGGTAGAAAACATAAAGATCATTCGCATCCAACCAGGTGTACCACTAGCAAACATATGATGTACCCAAACAATCCCACTCAATCCAGTAATGATTAAAGAAGAAACTGCGACTACTTTGTAACCAAACAAAGGTTTACGAGCATAGGCAGGAAATATTTCCGAAAAAACGCCAAATATCGGCAGAATAATCACATAAACAGCAGGATGGGAATAAAACCAGAAAAAATGCTGAAATAATACAGGATTACCACCTTTAGCAGGGTCGAAAAAAGCAGTCCCAAAAGTGAGGTCACACAACAGCATTACTGCCCCTGCGGTGAGGGCTGGTAGTCCAAACAGTTGAATAATTTGTGCGCTGAGAACTGTCCAGACAAAGGCAGGCATCCGAAACCAGTGCATTCCTGGTGCGCGCATTCGAGCGATGGTAGTCACGAAATTGACTGCACCCATAATCGAAGAAACGCCAGAAATTGCCACCGCTAGCAGCCAAAGAAATTGACCATTAAGCAGTTGTCCACTAGGATTTTGCAAACTAACGGGAGGATATGCCCACCAACCAACTTGGGCGGGACCACTAGGTACAAGAAAACTAAGAATAAATAAAATCCCTACTACGGGAACCATCCAAAAAGCTGCTGCGTTGAGTCGGGGAAATGCCATATCCCTCGCCCCAATCATCAGGGGAACGAGATAATTAGCCAGTCCTACCAATGCAGGGAAAGTCCAACCAAATAACATGATTGTCCCATGCATGGTAAACAAAGCATTATAAACTGCGCGATCTAATAAATCTGTTTCTGGAGTGATCAATTCTCCCCGCATAATCATGGCAAAGATGCCACCTAAGAGGAAGAAAATAAAAGAAGTAACGAGATACTGTATCCCAATCACTTTATGATCGGTACTGAAACTAAAATAGCGTCGCCAATCAGGAGGTAGTTCGGGAATAGGTATTTTTTGTTCCTGAAAATCTGATGAAATCTGAGTCATTAAACCTCTTCAAAAATTAATCTTAAATATCAAAATTTGTTTAGATAGTCAGACAGAAACAATAGGCTTGTAACTTTTTTACGGGCGAATGACCATTCACCCCTACGATTAGGGATGATAATTAACTACAGGCGGTTTGACAGGAATAATTGTTGCCCATGCTGTCTTGTCTCTTATTGCATATTCAGCAGCAGCTTGATTGGGTGCAGGAGAAGGTTGACGAAGAGAAGTTTCTTCTAGCCAGCGGTCGTAATCTGCTTGAGATTCTACAATTACATCTGTTTGCATCGCTGCAAAATAAGTTCCACTGTATTGGGAATCTCTCAATCTATATTTACCGATGCGAATGGGGGTAAATTCAAAATCAATCGTGCGTTTAGGGATAATGTCTTGCTTGACTCGAAAAGCTGGAATATAAAAGCCATGAATGACTTTTTCTGCTTGCAAAGCGAAATGAGCACGACGATTAACGGGTAAATGTAGTTCGGTGCTGGTGATATCTTTGGCTGGATAGTGGAAAACCCAAGCCCATTGTTTTGCCATTACGTTAATATGTTCCATCGGTTCGCTAACTTGCTTGATTTCTGCTGCATAGGCGGGTTCTATTACTGTCGGTGTATGGAGATGAGCAATTTCCATTGGTCCTTTGATTGCCATCTTTTCGTAGGTTTGGTAACTGTAAAAAGCTATCCAAAATACCAATAAAAAAGGAATTGCTGTCCAAACTACTTCTAACGTAACGTTTCCTTCAATTGGTGGTCCATCGCTGGTATCGTATCTTCCTGCACGATGAAAGATAATTGAGTAAGTTAATGTTCCTGTAACTCCCAGGAAAATAAACGTTCCCAAAGTAACTAAAAAGCTAAATAAATTATCTATTAGTTGAGATTCTGCTGAGGCTTGAGGAGGAAGCCAAGAGTAAGATAATTGCCCTACCCAAATACTAACAGCAGTTAAGACTAGAGCGATCGCAATAATGATTAAAGTTCTGTTTCTGTTCACGTTCTCACCTCATTTCAATAACACATTGGGTTGTTGTCCCATGCGTAATAAATTTCCTGCGGTATTATGAACGCCAAACTCAGCAGCTAGTTGCGCACCTAGAGTTCCATGAAGGTACATTAGAAACATAATTACTAGCCCTACTAATAAATAACTCCACTGTACTTGTCTACTGCGATCGCTGCGCCAAACGAAGCGTTGAAAACCTCGCCACACAGTCATTCCCACGATCGCGGTTAATAAAATTACTCCACCAACACCATGCCAAAGCATAGTTTCCATCGCATCCAAACCCCAAGCGCTTTTGATTTCTGGTGGGGAGTCAATCAGCATAATTTCGTAAAAACCTGCTGCTACCGTAAAAAAGGTGATGATGGCGGAAGCTAGCATATTGTACCAGCCCACATCAAATAAACTGGAACGAGTGGCAGGAATGGCTAGGTATTTAAAAATTGGTTTCTCAAAGGGAAATAAAACCCCGACAATATCAAAAGCAATACCGATAATAAATAATCCCAAGGTTAAATGAACTAAATTGGGATGAATGGGAATGGCGTAGGGAAGTCCGTTTGCACCTAAACTCATTACAAAATTCCCTCCTTGATAGCTTCTACGACTGGGACTGTATGCAATCCATAGACCCAAACTAATTCATCGCCAAGATAAACTTGAAAAAATACCAAAAAGGTCAAAAGTAATCCTATTCCCAAGTAGCTGACTGGAAGAGTTTTAGGGTCTTTTAATCTAATCACGTATCGCCAACCTGTAATTGCTGCAATAATGCCAGAAAGCGACCAACCAATAATGGTGTGTAAATTAAGAACTGGTTCGACTGCATCATAAGCTAATGCTAGTCCTGCTTCAATTTGACCGAAAATAATAGCAATAAAAATAGAGATGGTGGCAAAAAACATATTCCACCAACTCACTTCATACAATTTATAGTTATTAGTGAAATAGCCAAGCACATCGCAAAAAACAGCAAACAACACCATTGCAATCACAAAATGAACCACAATGGGATGAATTGTATCGGGATAAGGTAAATTATGATCGTTAAGTGGCGGAAGCAAATTGTCAAACATTATCTTCTCCTAAATCAATTGCCTGAACCATTAAATTTAAAATATATTTGTTTGTAATTAGGATTATTTTTTGTCGCATATTTTTACATAAAAACTACTAATCCAAGTTGACAATTAATTAATAATTGTTTAAGACATATTGATACGCCAATGATTGTTTATTATCTCTTTCTAAACTATAAATTTAAGCTAATCAAGTTTGTATTATAGTTAACAAGAACATAATAAATCTAAGAATCTTTAGTTTTTTTTAAGCTCTGGTCTAAAATTTGAATTTTTGATTCTTAGTTATATTTATTTAAGTGAGGAATAAATTTTTAAATTTTATAAATTGTTTTTAGATAAACTCTTAATCGTACAATATTTATTAAATTAAATTGTTTTATTGGTCATCATAGATATTTTCCAGTTGATAAAAATGAAATTGATGGAAAATAAAATTATATTTTACTTATTTTAATTTCAGGTTTAATTTGGTTTTATTAAAAATTAATTGCAATAAACTGAACAAATTATTATTTAATCAAGAGAATAAAAATAAATAGTCGCGATCAACTTGTTTTTTAAGACCAATTTTATAATTAGCTTCAGTAAAGATGTAACTCAGTTTGAAATATTCTGTCAAAAGACTATTTGTCAAACTTAGAGCAAACTATTAAATGTAATCAAGTCTAGCGATCGCGACAGTTTTTTAATTTTGAGCGATCAAATTTAAGTTATGATTACAAATCATCGGTTCTAATGGGGAACAGTCATTAGAAGTAATGGGGAAAGTTTGGTGTAAGTCCAACGCTGTCCCGCAACTGTGATGAGATGAAAAACAGAGTTATCTCTTAGTCAGAATGCCCGCCGATTGAAAGTTATCAGTTTTTTGTATCACTTGGTAACTAGCAACTAACTTAACTGCAAAAATTATATCTGCGAGGTACAGATGGTCATTTCTAATTCATTGCCTAAATCACTGTTTAACTCACTGCAATTACCGCCTCTACCACAGGCAAAACCTTTACTGGCAATTGGTCATGGCACTAGAAACGAACAAGGAAGACAAACCTTCCTCGATTTTGTTGAAACTTATCAAAAATTAGACACTTCTCGTCCAGTCATTCCCTGTTTTTTAGAATTAACCGAACCAAACATTCAACAAGGAATAGAAACTTGTCTCGAACGAGGCTATAGCGAAATTACCGCTCTGCCTATTTTATTATTTGCTGCTAGACATAATAAATTTGATGTTACCAACGAATTAGATCGAGTGCGATCGCTTTATCCTCAGTTAAGCTTTAATTATGGTCGTCACTTTGGCATTACTCCGAAAATAATTGAACTGTGGCGCGATCGTTTATCTGTATTAGATGAACCAGAACAAAACCCCCGAGGCATATCTCGTGCTGATACGGTACTTTTATTTGTAGGTCGAGGTTCCAGTGATCCTGATGCTAATGGAGATGTCTGCAAATTAGCTCGAATTATCTGGGAAGGCAATGGTTACAAAACTGTAGAAACCTGTTTTATTGGGATTAGTCATCCTCGTCTAGAAGAAGGCTTCCGTCGGGCTTATTTATATCAACCAAAACGGGTAATAATTTTACCTTACTTTTTATTTACAGGTACTTTAGTCGAAAAAATCTTTAGTCTTACCGCTCAACAGCAAGAAAAATATCCCGATCTAGATTTTACTTGTTTACCAGAAATGGGTATTGCTTCCCAACTATTACAAATAGTTAGAGAAAGGGAAATTGAAGCGCAATTAGGTCAAGTTGCCATGAACTGTGAAATGTGCAAGTTTCGTCTCGCTGTTACAGACGAAGATCATGGACACGGGCATCATCACCATCACCACGGACACCATCATCATCATGACTACAGCGATCCCTACGCTAAGTTAGAAGATTATCACCAGCGCATTTGGAAAACTCCTTAAATCAGTGACCAGTGACCAGTTATCTGTAGAGACGTAACCTGTTATGTCTCTAAACTTGCGCTCTTATCTTTACTCAAGCAATAACAATTGAAGCATAACCGAACTAAATTAATTAGGTTTTCACTACCTATTTTTTTTGTCAAGCTATTGCAATAAATATTTACATTATGTTATCTTTATTTACATAAAGTTAAACACAAAGAAAAAAAATGACATCACGCGGATACACAACTGAAGAAGGTAACAGACTTAATAACTTTGCTATCGAACCCAAAGTCTATGTAGATGATACTCAAACAGCAGGTTTTACCAGCTATGCCGAAAAACTTAATGGTCGTTTAGCAATGATTGGATTTGTTTCTGCATTATTATTAGAAATTTTGACTGGACATGGTGTAGTTAGCTGGTTCACAAATCTCTAAATAAATTTTTTGTAAACAAAATTGAGTAAAAAAAAGAGAAATAAGGAGTTAATTTAGATTATGCAAACTGATTTTGACATCATTAAAAATAGAGATTTATTTGCTCCCGTTGTCTTTCGTTCTGATTTTAACAATGGAAAATTAATCGATACTAATCAAGCTTGGTCATTATTTTTTACTGCTGGTAAAGAAGATAAAACTTTAGGATTTGAACCAGAAGTAGGACGCTTTTTCAGCAATATTTTAATTGCGGTAGGAGTAACTGGTACAATTTGGGGACTCTTTTTTACTAGTACATTCTAAGCTTTAAGCAAATCTTAAAGAATGAAAAAATTGGAACTTAAAACTCTGACTAATGTAGTCAGGGTTAATTTTTTGAATGTATTTAGATAATTTTGTATCATGCTTTTTAAGCATTGAAAGTCAATCTTTTTCTTTAATTTCTGTGATTGAATCTAAAACAACAATTAATTTAAATAAGTTAAAAATTTCCGACTTTTTTTAATTAGGTTGTTTAACTATAATTCTAGAGCGATCGCGCGTAGTGGGGGAGTTTTTATAGCAAGACTAATAAAGATTAGGACAAAACAAAAAACTGTAGTAACAATTAAATAAAATATATATAGTTTGATTAGATACGAAGTTTAAAAATAAAAAGAGAAAAACTAGGGATACAATTAACAATACTTTCTAAATTTTTACTTTCTAGCTAAAATATTTTTCTCAGTTTATGCCCATAATTTCGATAAAATTCTCTAATCTCTGTGATTGATTTGGAAACAACAATTAATTTAACAGTACAACAAAAAAGCGATCGCTTGGATCGATGGTTATCTAGTCAGCTTGCAGATTTGTCTCGTTCTCGTCTTCAAAAACTAATTGAAGAAGGAAATGTTCAATTAAATGGTCAAGTATGTACTAGTAAAAAAATCAAATTGAGTCCAGGAGATTACTTAGAAGTAATCATTCCAAGTCCAGAACCTTTAGACTTACAAGCAGAAGACATACCGCTAGACATTCTTTATGAAGATGAAGATTTAATTATTATTAATAAACCTGCCAATTTAGTAGTTCATCCTGCACCCGGTCACAAAACAGGAACTCTTGTTCATGCCTTGCTTTCTCACTGCGATAATTTAGCTGGCATTGGTGGTGTACAACGACCAGGAATTGTCCACCGACTTGATAAAGATACGACTGGTGTAATTGTAATAGCTAAAAATGATTATGCTCATCAACATTTACAAGCTCAAATCAAAACCAAAACTGCTAGAAGAGAATATTGGGGTATAGTTTATGGTTCTTATTCTGACCTAGAAGGGAAGATCGATCTGCCTGTTGGTCGTCATCCCGTGGACCGAAAAAAAATGGCTGTAGTTCCCCCAGAAAAAGGTGGTAGGGAAGCTGTTACCCATTGGAAAATCTTAGAAAGACTTGGTAACTATACTTTAATGGAATTTCTTTTAGAAACAGGACGCACCCATCAAATTCGAGTTCATTGCAGTCACACTGGTCATCCTATTGTTGGAGATCCGCTTTATAGTTCTGGTCGTTCTTTAAAAGTAAATTTATCTGGTCAAGCTTTACACGCCAGAAAACTAACTCTACAACATCCTGTATCAGGAAAAATCATTGAAGCGATCGCGCCTCTACCCGATCAGTTTACTAAGTTATTGGGAGTATTACGCCAAAGAATCTCAGAAAAATAAAAAATATATACGTTGACTTTTAATTACAATAGGTACTGAATCTTAATTAAGTTTAAAGTGGCAGCAAAACATCGTCATCAACTCCCCAAAAAATGGTCAGAAGAATGGGGAGAAATAATTAGCGGAGTTTCTGGTGGTTTTTTATTAATTACCTACGGTATTGTTTTTGCATCAGGTTTTACCAACCAAAACAAACGCCGTCAACAACAAGGAATATTTCAACGTCCTGAAAGCGAAACTTTAGCATATTACCTAGTATCACTCGTAGCCTCCGCACTAATGCTGTGGTTTTTCCAAAGATTGGCTTTTGACGATCCTTGGTCTTTGTGGATGCGCTATTCCATTATTCTTAGTTTACCCGCTAGTATTGGTGGAGCAGCAGGACGTTTAGCAGTATGAGCGAACAAGATCGAAGATCGAATCACTTCTTCACAAAATCAGACTACTTCAATTCATAGAGCCAGATCTCTAGCAGAAAAATTTAGTTTTAGTATTTCATTGGTAATTTTTGATTTTATCATCTCTTTAATAATCTACAGTTGGGTTACAGGAGATAATAATCCGCCTGTTGTTACAGTAAGAGTTGGTGGAGAAATTCGTCAGGTAGAAAATCAGTATTATGTTCCTTTTGCTGTGACTAATCAAGGGGGAAAAACTGCTGAATTTGTAGAAGTAACTGCTGAATTGAAAGTTGCTGACCAAATCACGGAAACTGGAATGCAGCAAATTGATTATTTGTCTAGTGGAGAAGAACAAACAGGTGAATTTATTTTTAGCTACGATCCCAATCGTGGCAAATTAAACCTTAGAGTAGCTAGTTATAAATCTCCGTAAGACTAAGATTCAGTACATCCCTTGTAATCCTAGAAAAATAAACCCACTTTTCAACTGCGTACGTTCTAGCGAAATTGTTTCTGCTGAGACTAATTTCTTTGCAAAAGCAAAAACTTTTAACCCCTCTTTTCTCATCGACTCTGCCTCTAGTTTAATTAGTTTTGAGTTAAGAGGTATAATATCGCCATCGCAATCGAGCATTTGTTGACTAAGAGATAAAACCGTTTTTACTGAACCTTTAAAATAGATAGTGTTGCCATCAAAATCTTGATGCAAAGTTGCCATGTATTGACACTTTGAGTTAAAGCGAAAAATATCTAGTTTGGGTTTTAACTGCCTCAGATGAGGCTGATGTAATTTAGCTTTGCTTCCCACAGCAATTGAAGCTCCTTCGGTAGGATCTCCAATCACTATCCATTCTCCTTCTTGTTTTTCTAAATAAGAATTATTGCATAAAATACCTGCGATCAAACATTCTCGTAGAGCGATTTGCGAATATAATTTTGAGGCATCTAATAGCCAACATTTTGACGCTTGAACTGAAACTTCAAAAATTTTTCCTTCTGGACTGTAATCTGAACCATTAACCTGATAATGTCGCCATCCTGCATAAATAGATTTAACAGTTAAATGATTTTGATATGGCTTATAATTCATAAATCGTCAAATCTCAATTCGATTAAATTTAAGTAAAAAAAAAATTTTTAAATTTAATTTTTTATATTTAGGTATTTAATTCAAATGTTTTGTTCAAAAAAATTAAGCATCTAGCATAAGAAAATTAAAAAATTGTCACCAAAACTCAAACCAAAAATTTTTATTCTTTTTTTAAACTAGGATTGCTTACTGTTTTATAAGTAATTTAATCCTGTTTATTTCGATAAAAAATTAACCAAAATATTTTTTATTTGTTGTCAAAAGAAAATTTTTTGATAAAGATTTTTTCTTAAAATCTAGTATTTAATTACTTTTTTCTTTCAGTGTTGATAAGAAAAAATCTTTGGAACAAAAACAAAAAAACTTTTGTCCAATAACAATCTGTAAAGTTCAAGCTCAACCGAAATTCAGAAATTGTAGAGACTGAATTGAAGAGCTTATCAACCTGATTTTATGGGGGACATTGACCAGGAATTCTGGGTGTTTGACTAGATTTCCAACTGAAACTTTTTAGCCAATTTAATAAGACTAAAATTTTGCTACTTGTGTAGTAGCAATCCAATCTTAATTTATAGGATGATTGCCATTGGCTTTTTACAAAAAATTCCACGATTTTACAACTGGTAAGATGTTACCCACTTTAATGATAAATTATCTTACTCAAAATAGTAGAACAAAAGCAGATCTTTTTTTTATTTGTTGTTTTGGAATCTCGCCTATCAAGTTAGTACAAAGGCACCAAGTTGTGAGTTTATTCAATCTTTAACAACTTGACATCTACCATTGTCTACAAGCGATCGCGATCTGCTAAAGGAATTCCAATTCCTCGATCTTCAATGATAAATTTAATTTGATTACTTTCTTCTATCAGTTGAAAAGTAACAACGCTATTCTCTGAAGAATATTTAAGGGAATTTTCTAATAATTTTTTCAAGATTTGTCTTAAATTTTTTTCATTCCATTTGCCTTGAATGATTTTTTTATTACAACTAAAATTAATATAATGTCCTGGTTTATTTTTTGTATTTAATTCTTCTGTAACTTGTTGACAAAAAGCTACTAAATCAAAAATTGATGTAGATTAAGTTTATAAATTTTGTGGCGGATTTTTTCTGCTAATTGTAAAGCACTTACTACTGGTGTCTGAGGTAGAAGCACAACAAATTCTTCACCTCCATAACGAGCAACTAAATCCATAGGACGTTGTACAACTTCAGATATAGCTTGAGCTACTTGTTTTAAACAAATATCCCCTGCTTGATGACCAAAATAATCGTTATAGTTTTTAAAAAAATCTACATCGCATAGAATTAAAGACAAAGAAGATTTTTCTCGGTTAGATTGTCGCCATTCTCTCTCAAACATTTCATCAAAATAATAGCGATTGGCAATTTTAGTTAAACCATCAACTGTAGCTAACACTTTAAGTTGTTGATTGACTTTTAACAATTCGCTTTCAACTTTCTGACGATGGCGAATTTCATTTTCTAAACAAGCGTTTTTTTCAGTTAATTCTATATTTAGTTGGATCTATTCACACGCCTGTAAAGTATTATTACAAAATTGACTTTTACCCAAAAAACTGTAACGATAAATACTGAAATAAAAACGTTCATCTTTCTATCTTGTTTAGGAAGACGGAAGTAAGGAAAATTTCCTGAAGGAACGCGCCTCACACTTCAAAAAAATCGGAGGCGAAAGCATGAAACTTACTTATCGTGGTGTTAGTTACGAATACAATCCCCCAGTAACAGAAACTGTTGAAGCAGAAGTTGGCGGTAAATATCGCGGACTCGATTGGCGGTTTCATAATCTGAAAAAACCACCAGTTTTACAACCCCCAGCTAACCTTACTTATCGTGGCGTAACCTATACAAATCGTCCCGTAGTAACAGCTAAACCAACATCTACAGAGGTTTCAGTAAAAACACAAGCTCGTTGGTTAATGCTCAACAAAACTAAAGCAGTTAGAAACAGGGCTGCATCAATGTTAAACCGTACTGCTCATGAAGTAGGTTTAGTATAAAATTGTTTGATGGTTCTTTCAGTTTGAGTAAGTAATTTAGCCAAACAACAACCCATAGTTTAGCTTCAAAATTTAACCCAGCTACTTAAAGGTAGTTGGGTTTTTAAATGAGTATTTATTTTGAGATAGCAAGCATAAATTATGTTGGTTAGACATATTCAATAATGTCTGAGCAAAAAAATAATAATCCATTTAACATTTACTATTACAACAATATTTAGGAGAGCAAAACCATGAAATCTATAGTATTCCCAATATTTCTCGAAACCAGTTTATTTTACTTTGGTTTTTTATTACTGGTAATTTTGCTGGTGTGAACTACTCAACGCTTCCCTTCGGGTAAGCGTGAGCTTCCTATTCAACAGATTGCCCAACAGTAGACTTCTTTCGTACTCTACTCTTAGATCTTATATTATCTTTTTTGATGGGAGCAATGGGAGGAGTAGTTACTACCAGCGTTATTTCAGTTATTGCTAGTCCTGCTAATGATAATGTAATGTGCAGAGCAAAACACAACAAGAGCTAATCAAAGAATTTTATGAGGTTGAAAACGCTGTTCATGTAAGTCCTCATGGCTTGAGGAAAAAGATGGCAACAGGAGATGACAGTTTTATTTTAGTAGATTTGAGAAGTTCAGAAGAATACGAAAGAGAACACATTACGGGAGCAATTAATATTCCTGTCTACAAAACACCTGATGAATCAGCTTATGATGATGTAAATCGAATTGTCAGGGAATTTTCTCAGCTTTCTCAAGACAAAGAAATTATTGTTTATTGTTATAGCATTCCCTGTATGAGTGGCAGAAAAGTGGGAAAAATGCTTGCAGAGCGGGGAATTTTTGTCAAACACTTAGGAATCGGCTGGAATGAATGGCGATATTATTGGAATTTATGGAATCACGAGCATGAATGGCAAAAAACTAACGTAAAAGATTATGTTACTTCAGGCAAAAAGCCAGGCAAAGTTAACTCTCAAACAAATCCTAATGCTTGTCCCATTGAAGGAAATTTAGGCTGTTAAATTATTTTGGCAAGATTCATTTTTTCAAAAATCTCAAAGGGATTTCGTTACGAGAGCATCTCGAAGACTAATAGTATCGAGCGAGATCTGTTTGTCCACAATTCACAATTTAAATTAATATTATTCTTTGGTAATCCAATCAAGTAATCCTAAAGAATTCATCCCACCAAGGAAATGTGCGCCCACAATATTAACATTTGCCAAGATTAAAAATAATATCAGGTTCGCTTAAACAGTTAAATGTGATGATTGATACGGGGACACGGGGATAAGGGGATACAGAGACGCGGAGAGAATTTATTTTAAGTGATTATCAGAACTTGATATAAATCCATTGATCTGACAATTTTTTCAGGTTGGTAGACAGCCACTCCTTGAGGTTGAGCGATCGCTTTTGCTAAAATTGCTACTAATGTTACTTCTGTGGCAATAAAACCTAAAAACAAGCCTAACATACTAACCAATAAACCAATCCGAAGGACATGAATAATCTCTTTGCGTTTCGGATGTAATCGAGGATTTTCTGCCTGTAAACTGCGAGCTAAACGGGTACAACGCCAAGCTCAATAGATTCTAAATGCTAAAACAAGAATAGCAGCAAGTGAAAAAAATAAAACAATAGCGATCGCCGAATTGTTGGATTGCTTTACCTATTTTGTGGTGCAATTTCCTACCTTAAAATTCAAAAAAAATTAGGTTTTTATGTATCTAAAATTCAAACAAAAATCGTTGCCAAAAAATGAAATAAAAAAACAATATTAGCAATAAAAAATATTAAACTTTATAAATCCTACTTATGACATATTTTTGCTAGTTAATTTTTTTCTACATTGACTGTAAACCGACTAAATAACTGTCAATTGATTTAGAGCGATCGCGCTAACTGCTGCTATGCAGTCGCATTTTTGGTCGTCTTTCTAATTTCCAAACACTGATTTGTTGTTCATTTTTTAACAAACATCAAGCAAAACAAGAGAGAATTATTTATGACTATTTCCGCAGATCAAATTCCTGCACAATCGCAAGCAAGAAAACCTGGATTAGAATCTGATATGAAACCTCAGCCTCAGTATGACCGCGATGATTATCAAGGTAGCGGTAAACTACGGGATAAAGTGGCTTTAATTACTGGTGGTGATAGTGGTATTGGACGTTCTGTAGCTGTACTTTCTGCTAAAGAAGGTGCTGACGTAGCAATTGTTTATTTGGATGAGCATGAAGACGCAGAAAAAACTAAATCTTTAGTCGAAGCACAAAGAAGAAAATGTGACTCAAGCTAGAGTAGAAGTCATTCAACGCCAAAATAAGGATTTTGAAGTCTTACCAAAAAGATGGATTGTTGAACGAACTTTTGGCTGGTTAAATTGGTATCGTCGCCTTTCTAAAGATTATGAAAAATTACCTGAAATGAGTGAAACTGCTATTTATGCAGTTATGA
>CAZLUP010000009.1:0-117062 GCA_964562685.1 uncultured bacterium | reverse complement strand
AGTTCGCTTTCATCCCTTCGGAAATCCGAGGGACTTCTCGCTCACAAAAGTTAAATATTGCTAAGGTGGGCTTTGCCCACCTGAAACTCATCTATTGCCAATAGTTTTTTGAAAAGCAGGTCGTTCCGAAATACGTTTAATGTAATTTAATACTGCTGGATACTCACTTAAATCAACCTTTAACATGATAGGAACATACGCCAACATTGAGCCGACAGCAATATCAGCAACAGTCAATTCTTCTCCTAATAAATAGGATTGGTTGGACAAGATTTGATCGAGTGGAGTCAAAAGTCTAGGCATTTCCCGCTCACGACTTGCTTCCACAAAGAGTCCGACTCCTAAAGTGGCATTGGCAAAGATTACCCATTGAGTCATAATACTTCTTGCCTCTAAACTAGCTGGCATATTTCCATATTTTTCAGCCAAATAGAGTATGATTGCTCCTGATTCCCACAACTGAAAACTACCATCTACAATTGCAGGAACTTTCCCAATTGGATTAATTGATAAATAGTCTGGTTGTCGCTGTTCTCCTGCTGCTAAATCAAGCAACACAAATTCGTAAGGAACACCGAGTTCCTCCAGATACCATTGAACTATTGATGCGCGACTCCGAACACCACCATAAAGTTTGATCATTTTTTTCTAGAACTAAAGTACTTGATGAGTGTATTGATGCTGTTTAACATTATCTTCAGTGCGAACAACATTAGTCGCATTAAGTACTCTTTTTTTGTCTAAAGAAAAGTTTAAATCTTGCTTAATTGTCCCCAAGGGAATATGTTGTTGAGCTTGAGGACGACTTTTATAAGTACGAGTTGCAGCGATCAATCTTTCGGCAAAGTTGACACAAAATTGTGCTTCTTTTGGAAATTCAGCAGGTATTTGAAAAGTATCTTCAGCCACAATTTCATTTAGAGTTTTAGCGCAAGCTAGTTGATAAGAAGTAGGAATTCCTTGAACAATTGCTTGTAGCGCAGCCGAAGGAATTGGTTCAATAATTTTGACTTCTTGTATTTCTCCCTCTTCTCTAACAAAGCAGATGGCTAAACCTAAAACACAGTAATCTTCTCTGGATAAATCTGATGCTTCAGTCCATAAAGTTGCAGTTTTCATAAGTACACCAAAAATGTATCAATTAACTAAGAAATTTTTTCCCTGTTTGAGGAATGTAACTTTAAATATTACCCATGAGCGCAATTGAATAAAGAATTGTTATAAAAACATATATTTTGCATAAAACAAAAATCAAAAACCTGAGTAGCATTCAAAACATAATCCTAAAGCGAGATTCCTAATTGGTAATCATTCTCATAAAATTAAACCCAGTTAGTTTTGAATAGTTTTCGGGAACTCTACTATGTATAAGTTCCAAAATAATCGAGAAAAAAAGTATCTGAAGTAAATTTAACTAAATTTTTCTCTAGAAAGAAAACAGACCGTGAGACAGTTAAATCAGTGACACATCTAAGTGAGTCAAAACTTTATACCGAATAGTAAGCTAAGTTTTAAGAAAGGTTTAATTAAAGCCATGAAAACTAATTTTTATGATAAAGACGAATGCAAAATAACTTGGGGCGAATCAGGTTGGTTGTCCTCCTATGGCACGGCGGAACAATCTTTGAATTCCTCTAAATCTTTACCTTCTGTAGATTCTCCACGCTCAGAATACCAATTGCGAGCTACAGTGGAAGAGAAAGTTGCTCAAGGTCACTATGCGGTAGCGATCGCAATTATCAATCAATTAATTGCTCTTCGTCCTAATAGTGCTATTGACTATAATAACCGAGGGCTAATGCATTTTCGCAACAATCAAATTGTAGAAGCCATCGCCGATCTTAGTCAGGCTTTAAAAATCGATCCCAAACTGGATAGTGCCTATAATAATCGGGCAAATTGTTATGCTGCTCAAGGTAATTTGGCAGAAGCGATCGCTGATTATGATGTGGCTTTAGATTTAAATCCTGCTAATGTTCGCGCTTGGATTAATCAAGGTGTGACTTTCCGAGAAATGGGTTTATATGATTTAGCCGTAGAAAATTTTGATATTGCTGGGATCATTGGCAATAGTTTACATGAAAGAATTTATGCCGAACGAGGTAGGGCTTATCATTTAAGAGGCGATTGGAATTGTGCTGTAGCAGATTACCAACAAGCCTTAGAATTGTTAGCTTCACACCCTAATTTAATCAATTATCAACAAAAAGTACAAAGTTGGCTTGATGAGCTACTTTCTCCCGCTAAAAATTTCTTTGATTAAGTAACTTACTAATTTTATTGTGGTTGTTTGGGATCGAGCCAAAAAATTCTGCTTTGATTAGGAGCTAGTTGAGAACTGTATTGCTCCATCAAGTTTTGGGTTTTTTCAGGGTCAAAATTATAATTTAGTTGTTCTCTTAAATCTGCTACTCTGGCTTCTGTTTCTTCAACTTCAGCACGTAATTCTTTTAATTTAGTTTGTTGAGCAAAATTATAGGGTAACAATTTCCCTAAAGAAGCGATCGCAATAAGAGCTAAGACGCAATTAAAAATGAGTTTGATTCCAGTTTCAATCGTTAATTCGGTGTAAAATTTTTGTCGAGCAGGAGACTTACAAGGACGAACTCGTGAAGGTTGTGGTTGTCGAGAAATCATGGTTCACCGTAAACAAAACAGGAGTTGGGTCTTTAGATTAGCAATTTTTTTTGACGATCACCAGATCTTAAATCCACAACTCCCTGAAAAACTCCTGTTGTTCTAAGAAAAAATTATTATCGCTACAAATTAAGATTTATAAAGTTCAGTAGAAAGACGGAGAGCTAGGATTCCGGGAATTAGAGCGATAACCAAAGCAACTAGAACTTGAGTATCTGATAAAGGCATATTGAATTTAACTCCTTACAATCAAAAGATTTATCAACTACTTTGCGTCAAAACTGCCCCCTTACGAAACATCTTGTAACAAGATGCAACATAAATGGCTAGTTCTCCAGCAAACCACAAGTAAAGACTAAGAAGGGTTTAAAATCTTTCTATACCTTAAACTTCTTTTACTTAATTAATATTCCTTTTTAGAGAAAAGCTATTAATGCTAGAACAATTGACCGATTCTTTATTAACTGCTGGAGTTAAAACTCCTTTGGTACTGTTAATTTTAGTGGCGTTAGAAGCCGTGTTATCAGCAGATAATGCGATCGCGCTGGCTGCCATTGCTCAAAGTCTAGAAAAAGGCGAACAACAACAAAAAGCTCTTAATATCGGCTTATTATTGGCTTATGTTTTAAGAATCTCGTTGATTTTGACCGCAACTTGGGTGGTCAAGTTTTGGCAGTTTGAATTATTGGGAGCGGTTTATTTGCTGTGGTTGGTGTTTAATTATTTTACGACTCCCGAAACTCAAAACGAGCATCATCATCATTTGAGTTTTTCTTCCCTTTGGCAAATTATTCCCCTAATTGCCGTTACAGATTTAGCTTTTTCTCTCGATAGTGTTACCACTGCTATTGCAGTAGCTGAAGATACTTGGTTGATTGTGGTTGGCGGTACCATTGGTGTGATTACTTTAAGATTTTTGGCAGGGTTATTTATTCGTTGGCTAGAAGAATATACTTATCTAGAAGATGCGGGTTTTATTACTGTTGGTTTTGTTGGTTTACGTTTATTATTAAAAGTTATTGCACCCGAATTAGTCCCACCAGAATGGATCATGCTCGCATTGATCTTTGTTTTGTTTGTTTGGGGTTTTTCTAAACGTAATCAACTAGAAACCTCCGAAGATAAGCAAGAAATTAATTCTTAAGTTTTTTTTGCTTCAGCCCGACGATTAGAACTGAAATCGTTACAATAAAAGTTAATTAACCATTATTCTGCTCAAGCCTATCGATACTATCTACGGAAACCTCAAAGGACTCAAACCTAGTCAACTTAAGCAGCTACAAAGACTTTATCATCAGAAGCTGCCTGGCGATCGCTTTACAACGAGTGAATTTGCTCAAAGACTAGCAGCAATAAGCACAGAGATTAATCAAGCTGTCTGTGCCTATATCAATCGTCGCGGACAAGTAATTCGTGTAGGAGTGGGAACTCCCCATCAAACCCAAATTCCTCCTTTAGAATTACCCCGTTATGGTGCAGAGCGTCTTTGTGGCATTCGCTGTATTGCGACCAAACTCAAACCCGAACCACCTAAAGAAGCTAGTCTCACGGCGATGATACGTCAGAGATTAGATGCGTTGGTAATTTTGACCTTGACAGGAACAGGAATAACCCGAAGAGGTGGTGGAGCAACTGGTTACGTCAAAGAAACTTATTTAGCTCATTTACTACCTCAACCAGAATTAAATCTGGACAATCAAAACTATTGGTCAGTTTCTCCTGCTCTCAGTTTAGATATGCTCAGTAAACAAGACTTTCTTAGTTTGGTTGAAGGCTTAGAAACTGAGTTTGAGCGAGAATATTTAGGACAGGAAGTAGATGCAACTCGCGGGGGGTTCGCTCCCTTTGGTCGAGATCGCGTCGTAATCGTCGGTTTACAAACTGACCGTATGAGTCAGGAACAATTTGAAAATTCCTTACAAGAATTAGCTCGCCTAGTAGATACCGCAGGAGGAGACGTTCTCTATACCATTCAGCAGAAACGCCCTCAGTCTCATCCGCAAACTGTAGTAGGTGCAGGAAAAGTTGAAGAAATTGCTCTCAAAGTTCAAACCCTAGGAGCTAATTTAGTCGTATTTGACCGAGATCTTTCTCCTGCTCAAGTAAGAAATTTAGAAACTCAATTTGGAGTAAGAGTAGTAGATCGAACCGAGGTAATTTTAGATATTTTTGCTCAACGCGCCCAATCTAGTGCTGGGAAATTACAAGTAGAACTAGCTCAATTGGAATATATGCTACCTCGTCTAATTGGTAGAGGGCAAGCAATGTCCCGTTTAGGTGGTGGAATTGGGACTAGAGGTCCTGGTGAAACTAAACTTGAAACTGAAAGACGTGGGATTCAAAAACGAATTGCTCGTTTGCAACAGGATGTCAATCAACTCCAAGCCCATCGTTCGCGTTTACGTCAACAACGCCAAAAACAAGAAATTCCCACAGTCGCGATCGCGGGTTATACTAATGCAGGGAAATCTACCTTAATTAACGCTTTAACTAGTGCTAATGTCTATACCGCCGATCAGTTGTTTGCCACTCTCGATCCGACTACTCGGCGTTTAGTTTTTCCCGATGCTGTTAGTGGGGAACCACAGACAATTTTATTAACCGATACAGTTGGTTTTATCGAAGAATTACCACCTTCTTTAGTTGATGCCTTTCGCGCTACTTTAGAAGAAGTTACCGAAGCAGATGCCTTACTACACGTGGTCGATTTATCTCATCCTGCCTGGGAAACTCAAATTCGCTCGGTAATGAAAATTTTACAAGAAATGCCGATCGCTCCAGGTCCAATTTTAATTGCTTTTAATAAGTTAGACCAAGTCGATAGCGAGACTTTAGCAAGAGCAAGAGAGGAGTTTCCTCTAGCCGTATTTATTTCTGCTACTCAGCGGTTTGGATTAGAAACCCTACGGCAAAAATTAGGAGAATTGGTTCATTATGCTGGTGATAGTAGTCATGTAATTAAAAGGGAAGAGTAAATAGACTTTTGCCCTAAGTCATTTATACCTTGATTTTAGATGAAGTCAAAAATCAAAACTTTAGGCATAATCATTATCTAAAGATCGTTTGCCCTGGTTATATATATATTTTTTTTTGCCTAGCCTCTTCTTAGTCTGTTAATCTAAATATATACTTTGTTTGGCAAACGAAAATGTTAACCTACAAAGCGATGTATAAGTTTCTAGATAAAGTATAAGTTTCTAGATAAAGGTGTTCATGGAGAAGTTTGAGATTTTCCAGGTACAATTTCTTTTGCAGAAAACTTGGAAAAAGTTCGTCGTTCACTAACAAATGCACTTGTTGAAATAGCTGAAACCAACCTGATCAATGGAGAACCATTGCCAATACTAGATCCATTGCTCAGCGATCCTGAAGCTGATTTAGAAGAGCCTATTCATTTAATTCTTACGAAATTCAATCAATTAAAATATCATCAGTAGAATCTTCTAAGTCATATTGCCATTCGATATTAGGCATAGATTCAAAAGCTTGCCGTAACGAATCTTCCCATAATTTGCGAATTTTTGCTAAATAAGGATCGCCTAGACGTAGTTGCAAGGTATTGCGGATTATCAAACTATCAGTTTTATACATGACTAAATTAATCGGTGGACCGACAGAAATGTTAGATTTCATGGTCGAATCAATCGATAAAAGAGCGCATTTAGCCACATCGTTCAAAGGCGTATCATAAGTTATGGTGCGGTCTAGTATAGGTTTACCGTATTTCGTCTCGCCAATTTGTAAAAAAGGTGTTTCTTTGGTTGCTTGAATAAAATTGCCTTGAGGATAGATTAAAAATAATTGGGGTTCTTCTCCTTTTATTTGTCCACCCAACAAAAAATTACAACTATGATCGATGCGATCTTTTTCTAACCAAGAACGATCTATACTTTGAATTTCCCGACTTTTCTCACCAATGTAGCGGGCAACATCAAACATATTCGAGAGAGTATGCAAATTGGTTTCCTGCTGATTTTGAATATCTCGATTTAACCTAGTTATTACTCCTTGGGTTACCGAAAGATTACCAGAAGCACAAATAATAATTACTCTTTCTCCTGGCAAAGAAAGATCGAACAACTTTTTATAGGCTGAAATATAATCAACTCCTGCATTAGTGCGAGAGTCAGCAGCCATCACAATTCCGAAGCGATTGATAATCCCCAAGCAATAGGTCATGTACAATATTAATCCTTTAATTGATGTCCACAGCTACCACAAAAGCGATCGCTATCTTTAACTTGATGACCGCATTGAGTACAAAAACGCTGTGTTGAAGTGGATTGTACTTCTTCTCCCATCTTCATAGACATATTTCCCATCCGCATTTCCATGGGATTCATGTTCATGGACATATTACCCATTTTCATTGGTTGCATTGGTTCAAATTCAATCTTGCTTGAGTGTTGCGAATCTGCCGTTTTTTGAAGAGCTACAGTTTCAGCATCGTTCAAAGATGGAACATCTGTAAGGGTATTAATGCTACTAGCTTGTATTTGAACAAAATACTTTTCTCTATTGGTATCTAGCTGTAGGACAAAACCAGATTTAGTAGTGAATAACATTGGTGGTGTAGTCCAAGTGCCTGTGGTTAAATTGCTACTTTGACTTTGCTGTTGTCCCGCACTACTACTAATCAAAGTAATTAATGTTTGAGTGCCTTGATTTTCAAGATATAACTGTTGATTGGCACTGAGATTTGCTGTGTAAGCCATTAAGCTCATCATCTTTTCTTGATTTATGTTATTTCATTGTAATTATTTCTGCCCTAGAAAAATTATTTAATGTCAGAGAAAAATTAATATACCAATCTAAAATAATATGTATTAAGTTTTCAGGAAGTGCTTAATTGGAGTTGTTAGGTTAGGGATAAAGTGAAATTTTTGTCGACACAATAGTTCAAATAACGAGCGTGAAGGGAGTCGAACCCCTGACACACAGAACCGGAATCTGTTGCTCTATCCACTGAGCTACACGCCCTTACGATTATTAAGAATAACACGTCTTAACTAAATTGACAGTTAGTGGGAAAGAGTAATTAGTTGATTGCCATTGCTTAAACTTTACCAAAAAATAATTTTGGTGTGTGCCAAAAGGTAGATAATACATTTTAATTAAAATAGAATACGATTTGGATGGGTTAGAGTTTTTGGCTCAATTACAATTGCTGGTTCAACAGACTTGCTTACCTGTAATTATGGTAACAGAACAGGGTAATGAAGCGATCGCATCTCAAGTGATCAAAGCAGGCGCACAAGATTATCTAGTCAATAGTTGTTTAAGTAATTAGTAATTAATAAATTTGAGGTAAAAATAAAATAATCGGTCTAGTAGCACCAAAAGTTACTAATCTAGACCACTCAACAAAGCAAATAAAAAGTTTTTTGGCAAAAATACTTGACAATACTTGACCCAACAAAATTGATTTAAATTTAGTCAGTTTTTTCCTTCATATTTTCTTCAATATCTTCAAGAGTTTTGTCTGCTCCTGCATTAACCTGTTTAGTCTGACCTTCTGCTTTATCTTGAGGATCATTATCAAGTTCACCCATCATTTCTTGAACTCTTCCTTCAATTCTTTCGCTTCTGGCTTGGGCTTTATCTCTAAGTTCTTCAGCTTTATCTTTAAGACCCATAATCTATAATTACCTTAATTTGTTTTTAATTTACATTTACAAATTAACAATTATGATTTAAAGCTTACTCTACCGCGAGATTTATTTTTTAAATCAAAAAATTTTTATTATTTGTCAAAAGATTTATTTTTCTTCATTCATCTTACTAAAGATAGAAAATTGTTCAAATCATATTTTTTTTAGTAGATCATTGGATTAGCAAGAATAATAGTTTAGTTTTTTCTTAATTTATTAAAAATTTTAATAGATATAAAAACTCTCATAACTATTTTTTTTTCAGAAGTAAATGCTCAAAACGTAAGTATGAGAACTGCTAAAAAAGTAAATCTTACTGCCGAATTTACCGAAGAAAATAAACCTGTTCTTATTATTAATGATTAATTCAAATCAAGAGCCAACACTTAATTAAAGCGATCGCATAAATATTTGTGCCGTAGCTTGCTAAAAATCTATACTAGTCAGGATTATAATAAATTGTTAAAAAATATGAAGCAAAAGAGATGGGAGAACAACTAAGCAATTATTTAGAACCAATCGCTGCCTGGTTTCGCAGCCTTGGTACACCAGAACCAATTGTGCATTGGGGACATCCTTTGATGATGGCAATTGTGGTATTTGTGATGGGAAGTTTTGCGGGTTTGGCTGGATGGCGTAGCAGAATTTTAGCAACGACTAATACAAATGAAGCGATTAAAAGCAAAGCAGAGCATCGTAAAATCGCACCGTTAATGTATTTATTTTTAGCTGCTGGTTATACAGGCGGAGTTTTGTCTTTGGTGATGCAACATCAACCGATTTTAGAAAGTCCTCATTTTTGGACTGGTTCGGTGGTAATAGTTTTACTTACAATTAATGCAGTGATTTCTGCTACTGGTTTTGTGGGAAATAAAGCTGTAATGCGAACTGTTCATGCGTATGTGGGAAGTATTGCTTTATGTATTTTATTTCTTCATGCCATTTTAGGTTTAAAGTTGGGTTTAGCAATTTAACTATCTTTTTGATTCGATTCTGTTACTATTTCAGATATTTGATTGGGTTGTGAGGTAGATTTTTTGGAATCGGTAGGTCAATAATGATTAATCTTGTTGGTCAAAGCTTACAAAACGGTAAGTATTCTCTTGAGCGAGAATTAGGAAGAGGAAGCTTTGGTATTACTTATCAAGCTACCAATTTGTTTCTAGAACGCGAGGTAGCAATCAAAATGCTAGCTCCTGTTTGGAGACAAAATTCTAATTTGGCTGAATGGGTTGAGCCATTTCAAAATGAAGCGAAAAGATTAGCTAAGTGTTCTCATCCCAATATTGTTCGAGTCCTTGATTTCTTTGTCGAAAACGGATATCCCTATATTGTCATGGATTATATTCGAGGGCAAACTCTTGCTCAGATTGTTAGTGATGGCAATCCACTATCCGAAACTATTGCAATTGAGTATATCAAACAAACTGGAAAAGCATTAAGCGCAGTTCACGAGCAAGCTCTGCTACTACATCAAGATGTCAAGCCGAAAAATTTGATTTTATGTCAAGATAACCAGCAAGTAATCTTGATTGACTTTGGTATTGCGCGGGAGTTTAAGGGCGAAAAGTTAAATAATTACAAGTATCTGCTTTCTGAAGGTTACGCACCTATCGAACAGTATCTGGTTGACTCGCCAAGAACTATTGCGACGGATATTTATGGTTTGGCTGCTACTCTCTATACTCTCTTGACAGGTAAAACTCCACCTTCAGCAATATCAAGAGTGCACGGTTGCATTCTAGAACCTCCTTGCCAAATTCGCCCTGAGTTGAGTCAAACAGTGAGTGAGGCTGTAATGTGGGGAATGGCTTTAGAAGCAGAAAATCGTCCTAGTTCGGTATCGGAGTGGTTAGCTAGATTAACTACCAATTCCCCTAAGGCGATCGCTCCTGTCAAATCAGCTTCGAGCAAACTGGTAAATCCAATTCTAGGAACAGCTTCGTTACGGTATTTGGCGAATTACCGCCGAAAAATGGCTTTTTTGACTGGAACGGCAGTCTTTGGGCTGGGAATTTTATTGACAGTTATTTTGACGAAGTCGAAGCAGGCTCCGTCTATCATAAGCGGAGTACCTTCGACTAATGGGAGTTTCCAAACTAGACGAACCATAGACAACAATAGCTCCTTCGCTCGTGAATCTTCTCAAGAACCATCCTCGCCATCCCAGTCACCACCAATACCGAGCCAAAAGCTAGTTTCCAACCAAAAATTACCTGTCAAGACAGTGTCTTCTTCTTTAGAATCCAACTCTCAAAATAAACCTCAAACCAATTTAAATTTAGCCGAATCAGCACCCAAACTAGATCGAGAGAGCGATGCTAAATACCAAGAAGCAGCAACAAATGTTTCCTTAAAACAAAGCGATCCAGCACCAATATCCATTCCTTCTTCGATTACTCCCCAGCTTTTTGTGAACACCAAGACATCAGTTAAACCTAAGCCAGCTATTTTTAGTTCAGGCAAAACTAACCCTTCAATTCAAGCAAAAGAGCGTTCTCAACCTCAAATTTTTTCTAATTCTTCTTCAGTTCCTATCATTAATAGACAACCAGAAATTTTGATCAACCGAAAAGAGCCAAAAAAGAGCCAAAAAATTAAACCATCCAAAAAGTCTAAACCTATTGATAGGCGTAAACCGAATCTTCGTTCAATCAGGGGCAAGATGAAATGATTTTACTTTTATTTAATTTCTCTAACCATTATTAATTAATTATTGGTTTGGTGTTAGCGTCACCGAAGGCGCAAAACTAGCGCGATCTGAGTTCGGTCAAAGCGATCACATTCATCTTCTTTTACTACAGTAAGTACTTATAGCCTTTATGACTACAGAAATATCCGAACCATTGATTTAATCTTACATTAATAACTCCTGTCGCAATCGGTAGATAATTGTTTTTGAGTCTACTTGAGAAAGAATATCAGCGATCAAAGTCGAAGCACCCAAAGCTCCCCAAGTACAACCTTGCTGTAGATAGATTTGAGCAATTTTACCGATCGCATAAGAGCCATAACCTGCGATCGCGCCTTGTAAACTAGCAGTAGTAGCAAAAGCAGCAAAAGCACCAGGACTTTCAAAGGCACTAGTCAGAGCAAAACTACTTTTACCAAGACCTAAAATTAGATTACTTGCAATTTCTCCCAATAATAAAGCTCCAGAACTTGCAATAATTCTGCGCCAAATATTACCAGCTTCGTAACTAGTGATTGGCAATCCGTATAATCTTGCCAAAGCACGAATTAAAGCCAAATCCGCCACAAATCCGCCGAAAATATCTAATAAAACAATTGGATTAACCGCAACTATCAAAGCTTTATACTTAGCGTATTGCCAGATAATGGCTTCTGCTTCTTCCTGTCTGATTTCTACAGTTTTCTTAGCAATATTTAACTGAGCATCGCGAGCTTGTACTAAAGCATTCAAAGCCAAAAGCGATCGCCCTTCCCGATTGAGTATCCTTAAAATTGTTTCTTTTAATTCATCAATTTGAGGAGGAGGAGTTTCCCACTGAGTAGTGATACTACCGTCGGCAGCTTCGATCCTGACTTGGATTGGTTGTGGTTTAGCTGCTACCATCACAATCTCGTCAGTAGAGATCAAGTGTTCTACACATTCTCCGCGATTAACTGCATTTTGTTGTTGTAGTTGTTGATAAATTTCTTCTCTATCTTTTTGCGGATAAAGATCGACCTTATTAAAGACGAGAATTAAAGGTTTTTGACTACGACGTAATTGACATAAAGCCTTGTATTCAGTACGGGTTATGTCACCAGCTACCACAAATAAAATTAAATCAGATCTTTGGGCTACTTCCTGAGCCATTTGAGTTCGTTGTTCGCCTTCAATTTCATCCAAACCAGGAGTATCAATAAACTCAACCTGTACTTTCCCACTAGGAGGAGTCCAGCGTAGCGATTTAGGCCAAGTAGTTACCCCGTGAATTGGTCCAGTTTCCAGGATTTCTTGTCCTAACAAAGCATTAATGACTGAAGATTTGCCACAACTAACTAAACCAAAAGTCGAAATCCGAATTACTGTTTGATCGAGTCGATCTAATGCTCCTTTTAAAGACTGTAAATCTTTTCTAACGGCTGCTTGTAATTCTGGATTGGGGGGATAGTTCCAATGACGGCGAAAGCTAGTGTACCAAGAAATAGCTTGTTGTAAGCTAGCACGGGCTTGATTAAAATGGGTTTCTTGAGCGGAAGAAGTTTTAGTCATCTAGGATGATGGATAAATTTCTGTAGACACAGTTTAAACAAACTTCAATGAAAATTTCCAGAGGTAACAGATTGGACAAAGACGATTGATTATCAATCGGCATTGCGAGAGGCAGGGTATGAAAATACGATTCAGATCAGATCGGTTTACTTTTTTTAGTTCGCTAATATCTATAAGTACCTATGCATAATTAATTGTGCATTTGTTATTACTAGGGAATAGGGAACAGGCAACAGGAAATATCTAAGATAACTTGCTAGTAAGCATACAAATAATTTTGCCGACCTACTTAACAGAATTATTCTCAACTTCATACTTGCTGATGGGCAATACCTATCAACCTCTTACCAAGCTTATTTTATGTAATTAGGGTGATAATCTTTCTACCGTCCAAACGCCTTCTGTTTGAAGACTATATCTTAAGCGGTCATGAAGACGATTAGGACGACCTTGCCAAAATTCAATTGTTTCTGGTATGACCCGAAAACCGCCCCAGTGAGGAGGACGAGGAATAGATTGTTCTCGATATTGTTCGGCTAGATCGGCAAGTTTGCGATCGAGGACTTGACGAGTTGGAATTACTTGACTCTGATTAGAAGCCCATGCACCTAATTGGGAATTGGCGGGACGACTTTGAAAATAAGCATCAGATTCTTGAGAACTTACTTTTTCTACTCTACCTTCAATTCTAACTTGTCGTTCCAATTCACCCCACCAAAACACCAAAGCAGCCCAGTTATTTGCCGTTAATTCTCTACCTTTATGACTGTGATAATTGGTATAAAAAACAAAACCCCTCTGATCAAAACCTTTAAGTAAAACAATCCGTGCCGAAGGTTTTCCTTCAGGAGTAGCTGTCGCTAAAGTCATGGCATTAGGTTCGAGTAGCTGTGCTTCTACTGCTTGTTCAAACCAAACCGCAAACTGTGTGATCGGATTCGGATCGATATCGTTTTGATCTAGCCCTGCAAGAGTATAATTTTGACGCAAATCAGCAACAGATAAATTCATAAAGTTTATTCAGTTTAAGTCAACTAAAATTGAATAAGCTCCTAATTTAGAGCCAGCTTTATTTTATTAGGCTAAAATTCAATTTACAGCCCTTTCACCATTTGTTTAGAAAACCAGAGTTTTTTTATTAATAATAGAAAGTCAGAATGTGTTACTGAATCTATTATGATTTATAAAATTGGAGCAATCATTACTCAAATCTTGACTGGTAAAAGTTAAATTCACTGGGTTATATACCCCTATCTCCATGTCTTTCTCTACTAAAATCATTCGTGGTTCTTGTTTAGATTTTATTGACGATCCATTTTATCAGTCTGAATCTGACAGTGTTCGTTATTTTCCTGATGGGTTGTTGGTGATAGAAGATGGTAAGATCAAAGCTTTTGCGGCTTATGAAACTTTAAAAGAACAATATGCTAATTCTGCAATTATTACCTATGCAGATAAATTAATTACTCCAGGATTGATCGATCTTCACGTTCACTATCCTCAAACAGAAATGATCGCAGCTTATGGAGAACAATTGTTGCAATGGCTGGAGAAATATACTTTCCCTACTGAAGCTAAATTTAAAGATGCTGAATATGCCCGTTCTATAGCATCATTTTTTTTAGACGAACTTTTAAGTCACGGAACAACCACTGCCCTAGTTTTAACTACTATCTTTCCTCAATCAGTAGAAGTTTTATTTACTGAAGCACAGCGTCGTCAGATGCGAATTATCGCAGGGCAAATGTTAATGACGCGCAACGCACCAGATTTTTTACTTAACGATGCCCAAACCGCTTATGCCCAGACTCGCGAACAAATTCAGCATTGGCATGGGTTAGATCGATTGCTATATGCAATTACGCCTCGCTTTGCCATTACCTCAACTGAAGAAGAATTATCTCTAGCAGGTAAGTTAAAAGAAGAATTTCCCGATGTTTACGTTCATACTCATCTGGCAGAAAATGTCCAAGAAGTACAGTTTACAGCGGAACTTTTCCCCGATAGTAAAGATTATCTCCATGTTTACGAAAAGTTTGGGTTAGTAAGTGATCGCACTATTTTGGCTCATTGTCTTCAATTAGATGATTCCGCTTTTGAAAGACTCTCTCATTCAGGTGCTGCGATCGCATTTTGTCCGACTTCTAATTTATTTTTAGGCAGTGGTTTGTTTAAACTTCACCAAGCTAAATCTAGCGACTACCCGATCAAAGTAGGATTAGCTACTGATGTAGGAGGAGGAACAAGTTTTTCTCAACTGCAAACTATGAGCGATGCCTACAAAGTGATGCAATTACAAAATAAGAGTTTATCGGTGTTTCAAGCCTTTTATTTGGCAACTCTTGGTGCAGCTAAAGCTCTCTCTTTGGAAGATAAAATTGGTAGTTTTGAGGTGGGTAAAGAAGCAGATTTTGTCGTGTGGGATTTACAAGCTACACCATTGATGAAACTTCGTAATCCCATTGCTAAATCGGAAAATCTGGAGCAATTGAGCGAAAAAGCTTTTGCTATGATGATTTTAGGTGATAATCGCTCTGTTAAAGCTACTTATGTGGCAGGAGAGTTAGTTTATCAAAGTTAACCAAGCTCTTTAATTTGAAGGATTATTTGGCATTGGTTTCTCTGGAGTTGATCCAGACTGTTGTTGTAACAATCTTTCTTGTTGTAAGCGTTTAAACTCTGAGGCAGAATTTTTGATATTATTTTCTGAATCTTGATTAAATTCATTCAAGCTACGACCATTACTCAGGTTGGCTCGATGAATCAACTCTAAAGGATTAAAACCACCGTTGCCACTGCCTAAAAAAGGACTTTCTTCATTGGATTGATAACCTTCACTAGCGGGATTGTTAGATTGCGCTAAAGTTGATTGTGCGATCGCTGTAACTAAGGTTAAAGCAATTCCCAAACCAACGATAGTAGTTAATTGAGTAAATCTCTTGTGGATTAACATAACACACCAGTAAATAAAGAATAAAAGAAGCAGGAGAGTGGAAGAGTAAGGAAGTATTGAGGGCTTAAATCTATTTTATTAAGCAAAACGACGACGTAATAAAGGTTGAATCAGTAACAAAATCAAAGCATCAAAAGCTAGTAAAACTAAAATTACACTGCTAAAACTCAAATCCAACCAAGGGGTATTCATGACAATACTATTAATGCCCCAATCACCATTAAGATAAACATAACGAATTGGTTCGATCGCATAAGTTAATGGATTAAGACTAGCAATTACTTGTAGCCAATCTGCCATAAAACTCATCGGTGCAAGGGCAGTACTAGCAAATAATAAAGGTAGATTTGTCACAAAGATCACCGCAATTAATTCAATATGACCAGGCAAGGCAAACGCTAAACCCAGACTTAAAGCAGTGACACCCAAGACAATCAAAAAGACAATTAAAGCGATCGCGCTTAGTCCAGCAATTCCTGGTAACCCTGCACCCAATAAAGCACTTGCCCCAACAATTATCGCCGTTTGAATAAATGCCAACGTAATAATATAAATTGTCGAAGCTGCCACAATGGAATAACGAGAAGCCAAAGGTGCGACTAATAAGCGATTGAGAAAGCCAAATTCGCGGTCAAACATCACTGGTAAACCTGCATTCAATGCCCCAGAAAAGGCAGTAAAAACGATTACTCCAGGTGCGAGGAATTTAGCGTAACTGAGGTCGTTACCAAACAATCCTTGAGGGGCTTTGGCAAATAGTGCGCCAAATAATACCAACCACATAAACGGTTGAATTACACCAGCCATCAAAGTTGAAGGACGACGTTGCAGTTGAATAAATAGACGTTTAGTTAAAGCTAAAGTTTCTTGAAGAAAATCGCCTAAAGCATTGTTTTGCTCTTCAGTTTGCTGAGTAATAGTAGAAGTAGGGGCTAAGATTGTCTCAATTTTTCCTGTAACCATATTATTTAAGTGTTTTTAATTTCCAAAACCAATGCACAGACGCGATATATCGCGTCTCTAATAACAAATAACCAAATTATTTCATTTGTTGTTTCTTTTCTTTCTTTTCATCTCTTTTTCCTGCTGCTGCTAACTCTGCATCCAACAAAGTTTGTCCTGTTGCAGCTAAATAAACATCATCTAAACTAGGACGAGATTGCGCCAAACTAAAAGCAGGTAAATTGATTTCGGCTAAAGAATGTTCGATTTTACTCAGATAGTTTTCACCTGACTTGACGACAAGATTGAGCGAGTTTCCTTGAGAAGTATTGATAATAACTTCTTCCACAAATGGTAGGGATGCCAGAATATGTTTAGCTTTGGCTGCTTCATCATCAGGGGTAAATTCCCGAATACGGAGAGTAACGCGATCGCCACCAATTTTATCTTTCAATTCTGAAGGTGTACCCTCATCAATAACGACCCCTTTATCTATGATAGCCAAGCGATCGGCTAAAGCATCGATTTCTTCTAAATAATGGCTAGTAATTAAAACTGTTGTCCCAGCTTCTTTTAATTTACGTAAAAAATTCCACACAACCATCCGACTTTCGATATCTAAACCGACGGTTGGTTCATCTAAAACTAATACTTCTGGTTGGTGCAACAATCCTGCTGCTAAATCAATTCGTTTGCGAATACCCCCCGAATAAGTACCAGTTTTTTTATCGGCGTATTCACTTAAACCTAAGATTTCGATTAACTGATTGATTCTATCTTTAATAGTTTTTTTGGGCAGATGATAAAGTGCAGCTTGTAATTCTAATAATTCTCTGCCAGTTAATACCTTATCAATAGCAACTTCCTGGGCGACATAACCTAATCTCCTTCTGGCAGCTTTGGGTTTTTCTACTACAGGAATTCCACTTACCTCAATTCTGCCCCCGTTTGGTTTAGCTAGAGTACACAAACAGCGAATAGTAGTAGTTTTTCCTGCCCCATTTGGTCCGAGTAAACCAAAAATCTCTCCTGCTTGAACGGTGAAAGAGATATCTTTTACGGCTAAGACATCCCCGTAGCTTTTTTGTAAATGTTCAATAATAACGGCAGCAGCCATAGATGTTGTTATACCTAAGATCAGATCTCTTTGTTAATTATTGTAATAAGATACAACTAAAAGACAACTGCGATCACTCTGATTGGGCAAGACAAAATCAGAGTTTTATTGATTTGAATTGCTTCAAGTGCAGACAAAAATGAGCGAAAGTATTTGCTGTTAGTAAATTGAGATTTAGTTAATAGTTTGGTACTTTTTCGATTTCATCTTATCTAGGTTTGAAGAGGACATTCTTCTATCCAAAGTGGGATAAGAAGACTGAGATTTCAATAAAACTTAATTAATATTTGATTTGGCTAGAAAGAATTAAACTTAAGGTGAGATTAAAAATACTTCTTAAGTACGATGTTTGACTCTTACAAAAATTTTAGTTTGAGGCAGGGCAAATCTTGTAATTATTTTTGTAGTCGGCAACGTTTTTAGCGCATTTTTTGCTGAATTAGAGCTAGTAAGTCAAAGTTTATGCAAAAGTCGGATAACACCCATCAACTCCATCAGGGTAAAGTCCTGGCTATTCGCAGTAGTGTGATCGATATTAGCTTTGAAGGAGGACTCCCAGAATTATGTAGTCAGCTAAGAGCAGGTGAAGATGGGGAAATTATTATTGAAGTAGCAAGTCACCTCGACTCCTATACAATACGAGGAATTGCTCTAACTCCTATTACTAATTTAGCTAGAGGTTCGCTAGTTACCAATACCGCTCGACCGCTAGAAGTTCCCGTAGGAGAAAGAACTCTCGGTAGGGTTTTTAATGTGTTTGGCAAGACTATCGATGGTAAAGAAGAGATTAGTGGGGGAGAATGGCGTTCAATTCATCAACCACCTTTAGCCCTTCAACAAAGGTCTACTACTTCAGAAATTCTCGAAACGGGAATTAAAGCCATCGATGTGTTAGCACCTCTAGAACAGGGCGGTAAGGCAGGATTGTTTGGTGGTGCTGGTGTTGGTAAGACGGTTTTAATTACGGAAATGATTCACAATATTGTGAGTCAGTACCAAGGGATTAGTTTATTCTGTGGGATTGGGGAACGCAACCGTGAAGCAGAAGAACTATATCGGGAAATGCAGGAAGCGGGAGTATTAGATAAGACGATTATGCTATTCGGTCAGATGGATGAACCTCCAGGGGCAAGGTTTCGGGTGGGACACGCTGCTTTAACAATGGCGGAGTATTTTCGAGACGATCGCCAGCAGGATGTTTTATTATTAATTGATAATATTTTTCGCTTCATTCAAGCAGGTCAAGAAGTTTCGGGTTTGATGGGTAGACTTCCTTCGCGGGTGGGTTATCAACCGACTTTAGGGACGGAACTGGCAGAATTAGAAGAACGCATTACCAATACTGCGACGGGTTCGATTACTTCGGTGCAAGCAGTGTATGTCCCCGCCGATGACTTTACGGATCCTGCTGCGGTACGTACTTTTGGACACCTTTCTGCTTCCATTGTTTTATCTCGCAAGCGTGCCAGTGAGGGGCTTTATCCTGCCATCGATCCCTTACAGTCTGGTTCAAAAATGCTTTCACCTACCGTAGTAGGCAAACGACATTATCAAATTGCGCAGGAAATCAAAAGTACTCTCGCCAGTTATGAAGAGCTTAAAGATATTATCGCCATGCTAGGTATAGAAGAACTCTCCGAACGAGATCGCGCGACAGTAGCCCGCGCCCGTCGTTTGGAACGGTTTTTAACCCAACCTTTTTTTAGCACGGAACAGTTTACAGGAAAAATAGGCAAGCTGGTGAGTTTAGAGGATGCCCTGGATGGTTGCGATCGCATTCTCAACGATGAGTTTGCCCAAGTTACAGAGCGATCGCTATATATGCTTGGCACAATTGAAGAAGCTAAACCACCAACCAAGGAGGAATCTCAATGAAACTCAAAGTATTAGTTCCTACCAGAGTCTTTTTAGTCGAAACAGTTGAGCAAATCAACGCAGAAGCCAAAGACGGTTCATTTGGATTGCTTCCTAACCATATTGATTTTGTAACAGCTTTAGGACCAGGAATTTTATCTTATCGTTCTCAACAGGGAGAAGAAATTTTTATTGCCGTCAATGAAGGCATTTTGGTTAAATGCGGACAAGAAGTCTTGGTTTCGACTCAACAAGCAGTTAAAGATGCTGATTTAGAAACCCTGCATCAAACTGTAGAACAAGAGTTCAGACAATTAAACGAGCAACAAAAACTCACTCGTACCGCCATAGCTAAACTCGAAGCTGGTTTGGCAAGGGGAATATTAGAAATGGGAGAACAAAGCCATGAAACTTCCTGATGACTCCAACAAGCAGAAAAGACAAGTTCACTTTCAGCAACAGGTACAAGACAAAGCGGAGCTTAGATTAAAAGCCAAACAAGAAGGCGATCGCACTATTTGGTATGGCTTGGGAATGTTCGGTATTGTCGGTTGGTCGGTCGCTATTCCTACTCTACTTGGGATTGCCCTTGGTATTTGGCTTGATTCAACCTTTAGCGATCGCTATTCTTGGACACTGATGATGTTATTGCTCGGTATCCTGATTGGTTGCCTCAATGCTTGGTATTGGATTCAACGGCAAAGTCAAGACAAGTAGTTACTCAACAGTTTTCAAGATGAAATAGAAAAAATAATGTCACACATCGATCTCCGTGTCCCCAAGTCAATTATTTGTAGCAAACATTTAAGTTTTTAATAGGAGCTTAAAACTCTATGTTCGAGAGCATTTTATTGATACTATCTACCTTTGTTCCAGGATTTATCCTCGGTATCTTCTATTTTTATAGTCTTTGGATTACCTTGCGACAAATACCTACTACTGCCTATCCTATTCGTTTATTAATCGGTAGTTGGCTCGGGCGCATGATAGTAACCCTCTTTGGATTTTATCTAGTGATGGACGGACAGTGGCAACGAGTACTGATTTGTTTGGGAGGTTTTGTAGCAGCTAGGATTTTGCTGACACGCTTCTGGCAACCGAAAAACAATCATCAGTTGTTTTCTCAAAAGTAGCTGGTATTAATCACTTAACTAATGACAAATTACAAATGACTGATAACTGAATATGAATATTAGTCCCGACCATCTCATTTTTTGGCAGTGGCAATGGATAACTCTCAACGCCACTATTGTTTACACCTGGTTGGTAATGGTGATTTTAGTAGTAGGTTCTTGGTTAATCACGCGAAAACTTGCAGTTGAACCGCCAGTCTCTCGCCGGCAAACTACCCTAGAAATAATTGTTGAACAAATCGAAGCTCAAATTCGTGATGCTAGTGGACAAGAATCAGGGCAATTCTTGCCTTTTATTGGAACTTTGTTTTTATTTATTGCCATAGCCAATTTGTTGACTATTCTCCCTGGGTACGAATCCCCTGCGGGTTCTCTTTCTACAACTACCGCTTTAGCTTTATGTGTGTTTGTAGCAGTACCAGTTTACGGGATCAAAAGTGCTGGTCTTGGTAACTATTTAAACCAATATCTCCAACCTACACCTTTGATGTTACCTTTCAACCTAATCGGTGAAGTGTCCCGTACAGTTTCCTTAGCAATTCGTTTGTTCGGCAATATTATGAGTGGTAGTTTACTAGTTGCCATCCTAATATCTATTGTTCCCTTATTATTTCCAGCAGTAATGACACTATTTGGACTGTTAACTGGAGCAATTCAGGCATACGTTTTTACGCTTTTGGCAATGGTATATATCGCTTCAGGAATGCGCGTTCAGCGTCGTAGAACAGAACGAGAAACTCACATATCGGAGGAGCAATTGTAATGGATAATCTTGGTTTGATTGGGATTGTTTCAATTATTACGGCTGGTATTACTATGGCAATTGGTGCAATTGGACCTGCAATTGGCGAAGGTTTAGCTTTGGCTAATGCAATGCGCGCTCTTGCTCAACAACCCGATAAAGCAAATACTATCACTCGTACCTTATTTGTCGGTTTAGCATTAGTGGAATCAACTGGAATTTATTGTTTTGTAGTTTCGATGATTTTGATCTTTGCCAATCCTTTTTGGAATTATTTTGTAGAAAATGGAGGCTAGATCGTGCTAATCGATTGGTTCACAGTTGTTGCTCAACTGTTTAATTTTCTGATCTTAGTTTGGCTGTTACAGCGTATTTTATATCGACCGATCATTAAAACTATTAAATCTCGTCAAGCAGAAATTGACCGCCGTTGGCATCAAGCAGAGGAACAAAAACAAATAGCTGAATTAGAAGCAGCTTCTTACCAGCACTCAAAACAACAGTTAGAGCAAACAAGAAGAGAAATGCTAACTCAGGCTCAAGCCGAGGCAAAGCAAGAATACTACAATTTACTTGAACAAGCGCGTCAAAATGTAACTCAACAACAAGCAGATTGGAAAAATGCGATCGCTAGACAACAAGAACAATTTTTGGAAAACCTCCAGCAAAAAATAACTGAGCAAGTCTTTCAAATCGCCCGTCAAGCTTTACGAGAATTAGCAGATGTTTCCTTAGAGCAAAAAGCGATCGCTAATTTTATTGCTCGTCTAGAAAATTTAGACCAACAAAAACAGCAATTTTTAGCTGAATCTTTGAATAAATCTAACGATGGAGTGATTATCCGTAGTAGTTTTCACCTTCCTGCTGCTACCCGCGAAAAAATTCTTAATTCTTTGCGTCAACGGCAAATTTATCAAGGCGATAACGTGCGATTTACTACTAAATCAGATTTAATTTGTGGAATTGAATTACAAACTAGGGATTATAAAGTTACTTGGAATTTAGAGAGTTATTTGCAATCTCTAGAACAAAACCTTGTCGAAGATTTTTCTAAAGAAACAAAAAATATTAAGTAATAGGTAATAAGTAAGTGCTAAAAACAAATAACAAATAACTAATGACCAATGACTAATGACTAATGACTCATTACAATCGGTTTTAGAACGAACATTTACCAAACTTGAAGAAGGTTTAGCAAGTTATCATCTGCAAATTCAACCACAGGAAATTGGTGTCCTCAAATCAATCGATCAAGGTATAGCTAGAGTTACAGGTTTACCAAATGTTAAAGTTGACGAATTAATTCGCTTTGCAGGAGGGGTGTTAGGTATTGCTTTCAATTTAGATGCGGAAGAAGTCGGCGTAATTTTGTTGGGAAGTAGCGCGTCTTTACAAGCAGGACAAGAAGTGGCACGGACGGGACAAATTTTGCAAGTTCCCGTAGGAGAAGCTTTACTCGGAAGGATTGTTGATGGAATTGGTCGCCCTCTGGACGAACGAGGGGCTATTATTACAACCGAACGCTTACCCATCGAGCGTAAAGCACCACCTTTTATTGAGCGCGCTCCTGTTACAGTTCCCTTACAAACGGGTTTGAAAGTAGTAGATGCCTTAATTCCAGTGGGGCGAGGACAGCGAGAATTAATCGTTGGCGATCGCTCTTCGGGAAAAACTGCGATCGCGGTTGATACGATTCTCAATCAAAAAGGTCAAGATGTTATTTGTATTTACTGTGCCATTGGTCAACGGACTTCAGGCGTAGCTAAAGTTATTGAGCAACTTCGGCAAGGGAATGCTCTAGAATACTCAATTGTAGTTGTAGCTGATGGAGAATCTCCGCCTGGTTTACAATACATTACTCCCTACGCAGCCACCTCGATGGGGGAATATTTTATGGAACGGGGAAGGGACGTATTAATTGTTTATGATGATCTAACCCGTCACGCTTGGGCATACCGCGAACTTTCCCTCTTGTTGCGTCGTCCGCCAGGTAGAGAAGCCTATCCAGGAGATATTTTTTACATTCATTCTCGAATGTTAGAGCGTTCTACTCACTTACGGAAGGAGAAGGGAGGTGGTTCTTTAACCGCATTACCCATTGTGGAAACCCAGGCACAAAATATCTCTGCTTACATCCCTACCAATTTAATTTCAATTACCGACGGTCAAATTTATCTGTCTCCCGATCTTTATCGTCAAGGTATTTTACCCGCAGTATCGGTAGGAAAATCTGTCTCGCGAGTTGGAGGTAAAACCCAACTATCTGCCTACGGCGAAGTTGCAGGTGATTTACGTTTGTCATATTCACAGTTTCAAGAAGTAGAAGTTTTTGCCCGATTTGGTACTCAATTAGATGAAGATACCCGCCAAACCTTAGCAAGGGGTAGGCGTGTGCGAGAAATTCTTAAACAACCCCAATCCCAAGCCCTTTCAGTGAGTGAACAAATAGCTGTACTTTTGGCAGTCAATGAAGGAATTTTAGATGATGTGCCTTTAGAGAGAATTAGTGAAGCAGAAACAGCCATTCGTCAGACAATTACCGAGGAACTCCCCGAAATTTGCAATCGCATTGAAGCAGGAGAATCCCTTTCTGATGAAGATAAACAGGCACTGTTGAATAAATCGAAGGCAGCCTGTCAACCATTTAAATCCGAAGCATCATAAAGAGAGAGAATAGGTAGCAAGGGTGTGGAGAAGCAGGGAAGGAAGGGAGCAGAGGTGCGGAGGTGCTTGAGGTGCAATAAATTTTTAGTCATTGTTAATTATCAATTCTCCAAAACCTATTACTTATTACTGATTACTTATTACTTATTACTGATTACTTATTACTTATTACTCCGTACAGACGCGATATATCGCGTTTCTACTTATTACTTAAAAGTATGACCACTCCTGAATCGCTAAAAAACACGATTAAAAGTGTTCAAGATTTATATTCTGTAGTTAAAACGATGAAAACTCTTGCTGCCGTTAGTATCCGACAGTACGAACAAGCAGTAGAATCTTTAGCAGAATACAATCGGACTGTAGAAATGGGTTGGCAAATTCTGTTGCGGTCCCGATATTTTGCAGGTAAACCACTCTCTCTTAATTTTAATCATCTTCCTGAGACAAAATTAGGTGTAATTGTGTTTGGCTCTGATCAAGGATTATGTGGTCAATTTAACGAACAAATTGCTGAATATACTCTCAAGTATTTACAAACACTTCCTCAAACAGAAAAAATCATAACTGCTGCGATGGGTTCTCGCTTGCTCCCTTACCTCAAAACCACCACCTATCCAATAACAGAGCAATTTATTGTTCCTAGTTCTGTCGTTGCCATAGGTGAAACTGTACAAGAAATTGTACTAATGTTGGAAAAGTGGCAACAAACTGAGGGAATTAGTAAAATTTGCTTGTTTTATAACCAGCCTACTTCTGGTGCTTCTTATCGCTCTTGTAGCCAGCAGTTATTACCTCTTGACCGCGATTGGTTGCTTGCTTTGGAGCAAAAAAAATGGTCTACTGCTGTCGTGCCAACGTTTACGATGGACTGGCAACAACTATTATCCGAACTGATTAGCCAACATCTATTTGTATCTCTTTATCGTGCTTTAGCTGCCTCTTTAGCTAGTGAAAATGCTAGTCGTCTCGCTGCCATGCAGTCAGCACAAAAAAATATCGAAGAACGTCTTGATGAGCTTAACACTCTATATCGTCGTCAACGTCAAAGTATAATTACCTCAGAATTATTAGATGTAGTGGCTGGGTTTGAAGCTTTAACTAAGGGTTAGAGCGATCGCTTTAAACGCTTTAAACATTTGATCATCATTTTAATTTTTGATTCTGATTAGACCTCTTGCATAAGTCTAATTAAACTTGGTTGAATTTAGGGAATAGGGAATAGGGAATAGGGAATAGGGAATAGGGAATAGGGAATAGTAGTTATTTTTTATTTCTGATTTATTTTTGCAGGAGGTCTATTTATTATTAGTTTTTTAGCTTTTCAAAATCAGTTTTTTCCACACAATTATTAAGTATATTACATAAACCATTAATATAAGGAGACTGCCAAAGCAACATCAAGCTAATTATAAAAACCAATAAACAAACTAAGACAAATATTTTAGGTAATTTGGTGGTGTTTTTGATTGAATCAACTGGAGTTGCAAAAGGGTAATCTTCATCCTGGCTACTAGGGAAAGGTTCTAGAAAAGTAGTTGGAGTTAAAGAAGCAGAAGAATAATTATCTGGAAAAATTGTTGACAAAGTACTTAAAACTTCTTGAGCAGATTGATAACGGTCTTGCGGAAGTTTTGCCAGCATCTTATCAAGAATTTGACCAAAATCTTCTCCTACGGTAACAAAATCTCGCCAATACCATTTCAGCTTAAAATTATCAAAAAAAGTTTGAGGATGTTTACCAATTAATAATACTAAAGCAGTAACTGCTAAGGCATAAAGATCGCTATTAAAATAGTATTTACCTTCATTAATTTGTTCGCTTGGAGAATAACCAATTTTACCTACTGCTGTTGGTGCTTGTGGCAAATTAGAGGAAGAAGTAAGTTGAGTAATAGCCTGTTTATTAACTAGACCAAAATCAATTAGCATTGGCTTATCTGAGCCAAAGGGAAGCATAACATTATCAGGGCTAATATCGCGATGAATAATATTATGAGCGTGAATATAACTTAATACTGGTAGTAAATCTTTAAGCCATTGAATTACTTCAGCTTCTGAGAAAGTTTTTCCTTCTTGTTGGCGTTGTTCTAGTAATTGAGCATAGGTATAACCATCGATATACTCTTGTACCAGTAATAATCGTCCTGATTCGGTAAACCAGCCTAAAAATTCAGGAATCTGGGGGTGATTGATTTTGTTTAGGACTCTGGCTTCTCTTTCAAATAATTCTCGCGATTTATTCACAAAACTTGCTTCTAAATCTCGTGGAGCGAACTCCTTAAGCACACAAAGTTTATTAAAACGTTGTTCGTCTTCTACCAAGTAGGTACGACCCATACCACCTTGTCCTATGGTTCTTTTAACTCGGTAGCGTCGTTCAATTAAAGTTCCTGGTAATATCTCTGATAGATAGTCCACAGTAGCTACATTCGTCGTATCCTAGCTTACTTATACCAAGTTGTCTTGCAAAATAGCGCGAAACACCCAAAAAATTTAATAACTTACTTGGCTTTAATACCAGAAACTTGAAGAATATCTGTAATTGTAGAGCAGTAATTTCCTAAAGCAAAGGTAGCAGGATTGACGGGATTTTGATAGATAAAATGACGATATTCTAAAGAAAATTTACTCCAAGAATCCATCTGAATTTTAAATACTTTAATTAAAAAATTAGCTAATTTAATCGAAAGAGGAATACGTCCATAATTTTTTTTATTTAAATAATGACAAATTTCTGCGATCGCTTGATCAATAGTAGTAGGTTTATTCCCTAAAACTAATTTCTTGACTCCTTTTTCTGATTCCCATTGATTTAAGTTAACTTGATGATTAGCTACTAAATAATTAACTATAGTTGCAATGTCTTTAGCGTGGATAAAATGAAAACTTCCATCAGCTTTTAACCAACGAATTAAGTCAATCCAACGTAACACTTCTGGTAAACCTGAAGAAAGATGAGATACAGGTTTGTTGTCACTTCCTCCGACTACTAAAGTAGGGAATACAGCAATAATTTTTGATGCTATTTTTAATTCCGATAACTGAGCAAAACATTGATATTTAGTACGAATATAATCTGTTCCATACTGCTCCGCTTCGGGCAACAGTTGTTGATTACGGTCTAAAATACTAGCTGTGGAAAAATAAATTACTCTCTCACAAATTTCGTTATTAAGCATTTTTAATAAAGCAAGAGTTTTCATGACATTAATGTCATAAGCTTCTGTTGCTCCACCCCAAGCAGTTGCGATTAAAATAGCAATATTAATTTGATTAGATAATAAATCTCGATACTTTTCAATCTCTTGTAAATCGCCTTGAAGAATATGAATTCCAGAACGAGCTTGATAATCAAATTGTAATTTATTGGGATTTCTAACTAGTAAAAATAATTCGTAATCTGTTTCTTGAATTAAACTCTCTGTAATATAGTGTCCAATACACCCACTCGCACCCGTAATAAAAATTCGCTTCATGGCAATTAAAAAAAGAAAAAGAAATTAAGCAGATAGATCGACGTAAAATTCAACCAATAGTTCAGATTTGCTTTATTTTAAAAGCACTGAATTCTAAAGTTATAATTTTAACTTCGACTAACCAGCCTGACCTCTTTTTCCTTTCAGATTTTACTTGGCGTTGCCTCATGTGGGTAGGAAAAATAAATGAATGGAAAAGATCATAAGTTTTTAAAAGCTAAAAGCTAATGCCTAATAGCTACGAACCGTATTACTCTGGGTTTCATACTTGCTGATGGGCAACGCCTTTTACTTAAACTTATACCAATTCTCAAAAATAGTTGGAGTTTGAGGCATGAAACCCAACCACATCTTATTAATGTTGGGTTTCACTATCGTTCTACTGTTCCCTACCAAGTCTCTTGTTAATGCATGATAATGGTATTAGGCATGAACAGCCATCAATTGATCCGCTTGTTTCGCAGTTTCAAAGAAAAAGCGGACATTATCTTCAGGAGTACCAACTAAAACTCCATGTCCCAAATTAAGAATATGTCCTCGATTTCCTGCTTTGCGAATGGTATCTAAAATACGTTGACGAATAAAATCGTGTGAACCAAATAAGACACCAGGATCGATATTACCCTGAACATTCATCTCTTTGCCCAATCTTTGTCTAGCTTCTGCTATGTCCACTGTCCAGTCAACACTAACAAGATCCACGCCAGACTTACCCATTCTTTCTAAAACACCAGCACTACCACTGATATAAAGAATTAAAGGTGTGTCGGGATGAGTTTCTTTAACTTGACGAACTACTTGCTGTTGATAGGGTAAAGCAAACACTTCATAATCTTGAGGACTTAATTCTCCTGCCCAAGAATCGAACATTTGAACTACTTGTGCGCCACAATCAATTTGATAACGCACATAAGTTGCGATCGCATCTGCTAATTTACTCAGAAACTGATGTAACATCGCAGGTTCGGAAAATGCCATTCCTTTTATGACTGAATAATTTTTCGAACTTTTACCCTCAATTGCGTAGGCAGCTAAAGTCCAAGGCGCACCAACAAAACCTAAAACAGTAGATTGATTACCAACTTCAGTGCGTAAACTTTGCAAAATAGTTTTGATAAAAGGTAAAGATTCTTCTGGGTTGAGAGGATGTAATCGATCTACTTGTGCTTGAGTACGAATAGGAGTTTCAAATAAAGGACCTTTACTTTCAACAATATCAAAATCAATACCGATGCCTGGTAAGGGAGTTAAAATATCAGAAAACATAATCACCCCATCGGGTTGGAATGCTCGCCAGGGTTGTAAAGAAATTTCAATAGCAATCTCAGCATTTTCCGATCTTTCCCGAAATCCTGGGTATTTATCCCGTAAATCTCTATATACTTTCATATATCTACCCGCTTGACGCATCATCCATACAGGAGGACGATCTAATACTTCACCACGAGCAGCACGTAATAATAAAGGAGTTTCTGGTGAACCTGTCATACTAGTTTGACCTTCTTATAAGCATTTTTTAGCGCAATTGCTAGCTTACCATCACGTGAGTTATCAATAGTGGTCAGGATTGTGTAGTTATGTGTACTTAGCTTGGTTACACCACTAAAATAATTTTGTTCGGTATGATTATTCAAAACTCCATTTAAGAAAAAAATGCCTGTTAGGGTAGTTGAGATTCTCTCTGCTGAAGAAATTCGTCGTACTTTGACTCGTCTGGCTTCCGAGATCATTGAACACTCTGGTAATCTGAGTGAAATAGTTTTGCTTGGTATTTATACTAGAGGAGCTTCTCTTGCCAATCTGTTGGCGCAGCAAATCGAGATGTTAGAAAACATTAAAGTGCCAATCGGAGCGATCGATATTACTTTTTATCGAGATGATTTAGATAAAATTGGCGTACGTACTCCTGAAAAAACTAAAATTCCTGTAGATTTAACTGGCAAAACCGTAGTATTAGTAGATGATGTAATTTATAAAGGTCGTACTATTCGCGCTGCTCTTAACGCAGTTACGGAATATGGTCGACCAGAATCGATCAGGTTAATGGTATTAGTAGATCGAGGACATCGAGAATTACCAATTCATCCTGATTTTACTGGTAAAAAATTACCAACTGCTAAAGAAGAACAAGTTAAAGTCTATCTGCAAAGTGTAGATGGTAGAGATGGAGTGGAATTGATTAGAGGTGACGACAACAACTAATACCCAGACGCGCAAAGCAGATCATTTGCGGATTTGTTTGGAAGAAGATGTACAGTTTAATCGTGTAACTAACGGTTTTGACAAATACCGTTTTACTCACTGTTGTTTGCCAGAATTAGATTTTACAGAAATCGAGATCGAGACAACTTTTTTGGGTAAGCAATTGGGTGCGCCTCTGTTGATTTCATCGATGACTGGCGGTACAGAAGCAGCCAAAATGATTAACTATCGTTTGGCAGAAGTAGCCCAAAATTACCGTTTGGCGATGGGAGTCGGTTCACAACGAGTGGCAGTAGAAAATCCTGACGTAGCAGATACCTTTGCAGTGCGATCGCTTGCCCCTGATGCTTTACTTTTGGCAAATCTGGGAGCAGTACAGCTTAATTATACTTATGGGTTAGAGCAGTGCTTACGTGTGGTAGAGATCCTTGAAGCCGATGCGCTTATTCTTCATCTCAACCCTCTTCAAGAGTGTATTCAACCGAAAGGCGACACTAATTTTAAAGGTTTACTAGATAAAATTCATCAGTTATGTAATAAAATTTCTGTTCCTGTGATTGCGAAGGAAGTAGGTAACGGAATTTCTGCATTGATGGCAGGAAAATTGATCGAAGCAGGAATAGTTGCGATCGATGTTGCTGGTGCAGGAGGAACTTCTTGGGCAAAAGTAGAAAGTGAAAGGGCAGAAAATAATTTACAGAGAAGATTAGGCAAAACTTTTGCTGATTGGGGTTTACCTACAGCAGAGTGTTTATTTGAGATACGCCACAGTTATCCCGATATTCCTTTAATTGCCTCTGGTGGTTTAAGAGATGGGGTGGAAGTAGCTAAAGCGATCGCTCTTGGGGCAGATTTGGCAGGTTTGGCTTTTCCTTTTTTACAGGCAGCTTCTGATTCTCCTTCTGCTGTGGATGAATTAGTGCAGTTGTTGATTGCTGAAATTAAAACAGTTTTATTTTGTACTGGCAATCAAAATCTTAAAGAATTAGTGCGATCGCATTCTCTGCACAAGATTAGTTAAATCAGGAAAATTGTTTAAGTTGATTATGAGCAAAATCAGATTTTGATTCTGGTACTTTTTCTCGATAATTCTTTTTATTTAACGAAAGAGTAACGGATACATATAAAGTCCAAATAGCAGAATTATGAAGCATCAAAGAACTTTCAGTAAGGTTATACAGAAAAAAGAAAGATAAAAACGTTATGTGCCAAAGAGCCTCTGGAGTAGAATTTAGACGTGCTTGATGAAAAGCTTTGTAAAAAGCAAAACTAAAACTAAGCAGGAACAAAGTTAAACCAACAATACCTAAATCAGCAGTTAAGTCTAAAAAACCGTTATGAGAGTGGGGTGCTTCATAATTAAAGGCAACATAAGAACCAACAATTTTGTGCATATTACTTTCTCCATTCCAAAAACCGTCCCTTCCATAACCAAGCCAAGGTCTTTTCTGGATTTGATCGAGTACACCGTGCCAAAGCTCTGTGCGACCACTCAAAGTTATGTCTTTTCCTAAACTAGCAACAATTAGTTCCGCATTACCGATTAAAACGATTACTACAGAAGCGATGATAAAAGTAATCAGAATGAGAATCAAAACTGATTTCGGATTGCGCCAGCGTAAGGCACGATAAAATTGCAACAGACTAACTAAAGTAATCAAGACTACTAAAGCGGTTTTAGACGTAGTCAACAATAATAAAACAACTGATAAAAACAATCCTCCCCAAACTACATAACGATATCTACGAAAAATCATACTGAGGAATAAAAATACCAAAGAGCTTAAAGTGGTCATCTGTGACAAGACATTTTTATGAGAATAAATGCCACGCCAAGCTCCAATATGTATTTCTGAATCTATTCCTAATCCTGGAAATAATAAGGTGTACAGGAAATTAACAATAACAATTATTCCAAACGCCCAACCCATCAGTTTTAGTTGCTCTTTGATGCTGTAACAAGAGGCTAAATACACACCAACAAAAGCAGTTTGCCAAGCGACAATACTGTTGCGGAAGGTATCAGCAGGCACGTTAGACCAGAGAAAAGAAATGACGGCTAAACTTAAGAGAATCCAAATAAAAATATCTTTTTTCGCGGTAGTAATAGTGCGATGCCAACGCGCTAAAAGTAATAAGAAAAATAATCCATAAATTGTATATTGAATTAGGGAGTTTACAACTATTGGAAATAAGTTATAAAAGCTTTGGGTTAAATAAAATAAACTAATGATAACTAAAATCCTTTCTCCCAATCTGACTAATTCAGGCATATTTTTAAAATGAATTGAATATTTAAATTAAAACTAATTTTGTTTCAGATTTTTTAAATTATAATATGATTATCTAGAATATTATTTATTATTAATAGGATTTATAAATAATAAACTGTTGGATTGATCCTTTAATTAGAAATAAAAAATATTAAGTTTAAGTAATTAATAAAAATATTTTTTATTTGTTCCAATATCCAATTTTTTTCTCCTTGGTGTAATTCCCAATTAGCCTGCAATGATAACACCAAATCAAGCAGAAAAGATAATAAAATAACTGGTAAAAATAATAATGTTTGAAACAAAGATTTATCTGACAAACTCTTAATTCGACGGGTTAAAATATAGTTAGGAATCAACCAACGCTGATTTTGCAAAAGAGATTTTTTGATTAATTGCTGAATCCACATTTTTTAGAAAATATATTGCAAGAGCTTTCAGAAGATTAATTAGCTTTAATATTTCTAATATTCATTAATATTTATTGAAAACAAATCAACATCAATCCTCCTATCATTAATTAGTTGATTTGTAAAATTTGAGAATATTTTTCTACTGATTTTTCTAAAGAAAATTCAAAAGCCCGTTGTTTGAGGAGATGAGAATCTGGCGGTTGTTGAAGAGTCTCAATGATGGCTTGAGCAATTCCTTCAACGTCTCCAATTTCCACTAACTTGCCATATTTACCACCAGCTAAAATTTCCCAGGGACCACTAGGACAATTGGTGGCAACGACAGGAGTACCACCAGCCATTGCTTCAATTAAAACTGTTGGTAAACCTTCATAAAGGGAAGAAAGAACAAATACTCCTGCTTTTGCCATATAGGCATAAGGATTATTGACAAATCCTGGTAAAGCTACGGCTTCAGTTAAATTTAATTGTTTTACTAAAGCTTCTAAACTAGAGCGATCACTTCCTTCGCCTAAAATCATTAGTCGTGCAGGAATTTGTTGGCGAACCTTCGCCAAAGCTCGGATTAAAGTAGGAAAATCTTTTTGTTTATCTAATCTGCCTACACCTACTATGACAGGAGGTTGATTGGGTGCAAACCAAGGATGAGTGACTGACTCGTTTACTTTTTGGGCTATTTCTGGCGTAACTACAGGATTATGAATTACCTTAATCAATTCAGGAGATAAGCCTAATTTAATTAAATCATCCGCTACACCTTGAGAAACGGGAACAATTGCATTTGACCAAGGATAAAATAAACGAACCATCAAGGGAGCTAACCGTTTTTTTAAACTAGTTCCATGTTTAAATTCTTGCGAAACGGTATTTTGAACGTTAACTACCACTTTAGTTGAAACACGAGCTAAATACTTGGCTGCGATCGCAATTACATTAGTATCTTCCAGGCTAGAAAGTAAAGCCTGTGGTTGTTCTTGTTGTAAATAACTAACTAAGTCGCTAATGCTGGCGAGGAGACGTTTCCCACCAAAATCAATTATGTTGACTTGAGGATCGACTAGCGGGACAAAAGGACCTTCTCGTTTAACTAAAATTAGGTCAACTGGTATTCCTTGTCGAACTAAGCCATTCATTAAATTGACCATCGATCTTTCTGCACCACCTCCATCTAAGGAGGTTAAAAAAACTGTCAGTTTTACCATTTTTTACTTAAATTTTTTTGAACGATTTAATTAAAAGACAATTCATTAATAATTTTTCTTGAAACATAATATATTGCCCGCAATCTAATCACAAATTTTTCTTTAATCGTTAAAGAATTAAAATAATCTTGAAATAAATCTCGATTAAAATCAGAAATTTGATAATACCAAATCAAAGATAAACTTAACGCAATATATTTATTAGTTAGCTTCTTTAAAGAAGGAAAATTATGTTCAAGCCAATAACTTAAAATTACATAAATTTTTGCTTTAGTTTTTTGATTATTTTTATTAAAAGTAAAGCGGTTATTGGCATGAATTCTTTGTAAAACTAAAGGTTTACCTAATACAAAACCAGGACTTAAATATAATGCAGCGTGTTGTAAGTAAGAGTCACCAATACTAATTCCACTTCCTTCCGGCATCGGTAGAATTTGTTCAAGCAAAGAGCGATTAAAACATAATCCCGAAGTAGGTGGAATTTCAAAGTAATTAGAAGTACCCGAGATTTTACCTTGCTGAATACTTGTTCTCAGGTCACATTTAAAAGAAGGATTTTTAGGACTATTATCTAATTTTTGCTTCCCGTTTTGGTCGACTAATTGAACATCGTGAAAACACCAGTTGAGTTCTGGATTGTTTTGTAAAGTAGTTACTACTTCTGCTACTTTTTCAGGCAAAAGTATATCATCAGCATCAAGAAAACAAATTATTTCTCCCGAACTAGCAGCAAACCCTGCATTAAAAGCAGAAGCTTGACCCCCATTTGCTTTAAAAATTGGAATGATTTGTCCTTGGAAATGATTAATAATTGTTCGAGAATTATCAGTAGAACCATCATCAACCACAATAACTTCTATGGATTGATAAGTTTGTTGTAAAGCACTTTCAATCGCTTCAGCAATAAAATTTGCATAATTAAAATTATTAATTATGATGCTAACCAAAGGTTTTTTGTTCATTTTTAATGATGAAATTAATAACTTTATCGATTTTTGAGTAAACCATTTAAAGTCATTGCCTTAGTCATTACCCGAGCCATTGGATGGGCAGGAGGATAGAGAAAACACATAATATAATCAGCAAAGCCATAAGAAATCACAGTTGCGATCGCTGCTCCCACTGCTCCATAAACAGGAATCAACCACCAGTTTAGAATGATATTTAAAACAGCACCTGAAGCACTAGCCACAAAAGCAAATTTTGTTAATTCTTCCGTGGCAATCCATATTTCTTTGATAAACCCTAAAAAACCAAACATTGATGCCCAAATGTGTATTGCTAAGACATTTCCTGCTGCTGCATACTCAGGACCAAAGACAAAAACTACTAAAGGACGAGATAAAAATGTCATGGCAATAGAAATACCATAAACAATTAAGGTTAATAAGTTAGCAAGTTTTTGAATTTTCTGATAATAAAGCTCTTGACTGATTTTTTTAGCACCGATGATTTCAGGAGAAAAAGACCTAACAATTGCTAATGCCATAAAAGCCCAAACTTCTGAGAGTCTTACGGCTGCTGAATAAATTCCCACTTCTTGGTCATTAGCTAATTGACCTAACATCACTTGATCGACGCGCAAGTAAACCATAATTGCAAAACCGGCAAGAATTAGTGGCCAGCTTACTCTCATCATTTGTTTGGCTCTGCGTAATTTACTGCGCCAATCTATAATTTTGCCCATGTTTTTTTGATAAGCCACTACCAAAAAAATGTAGCCAATTAAACTTTCTAGCAAAAACGTCCAAGCAAAAGCTATCACAGAAGCTTCAGTTTCTAACAAAATAAGTCTGATCACAGAAATGATGATCAAAGAAGTATTTCTTGCCCAAACCCCATACTTTGCTTGAACTTGTGATTGAAATAGCTGATCGATCACATCAAATTGTTGAAACATCAGTCTCAACGCCAGGATCAAAACTAAAGTCTGACTAAGAGAGTCTTCTGGACGCAGTCCAAAAATGACTATGCTACTCAGAACAAAATTAAATAAACCAGCTATCAATCTGAGAACACAAGCTGTTCCTAAAATCTCATTTTTTCGTTCTGGTTCATGTACCAAATCCCTAATGACAATTTGGTCTAATCCTAGATGAGCTAAATTACTAAAAAGGTCTACAAAAGCTAGTCCATAATTTAGTAGTCCAAATTGAGCAGTCCCCAAATAGCGAGCCATCCAAGCCAAGACAAAAAAACCAATAATCATCCGCAAAGCTCTTTCAATCAAGAGCCAACTGATATTGCTAAGAATTTTTTTGAGGTTGGGGCTGAGTTGATTGAAAAAGGGAAAGAGTTTTTTTAACATTTAACTCGCTTTAATCTTTAATTGGTTTGACCTTCTTTTGATTGAGTTAAAGCAGTTAAATATTTGTTGCCATAGTTTTTGGCGTAAGCTTTGGCATGATAGTAGTAACTATCTGGTTCATATTTAGTAACTACTCCATTCACAACTAAGCCCAGAATATTTTGCCCTGATTGTTCTAGCATTTCTTTACTGGCGTTTGCACTGGCAGGCTCGATTAGACCGGGACGAACTACCATTAAAATACCATCTGCTAATTTCCCGATAGTCAGTGCATCAGCAAATAATAGTAACGGTGAAGTATCGAAAATAATTAAGTCATAATCTTGTTGCAATTTCTCACTCAGCGATCGCATTTGAGGAGAGTTTAATAAAGCCAAGGAATTGGGTAAGGTTTTACCTGCCGTCAAAATGTCTAAATTGGGAGCAACTGATTTAATTGCTTGAGTTAAATAATTTTGGTCTTGAAGTACCTCAAGTAAACCAACTGAGTTGTCTAATTCCCAGATTTCTTGTTGCTGGGGATTATGAACATCGGCATCGATTAGAAGTACCTTTTTGCCTAATTGCGCACTCGCAGTAGCTAAATTAGAAGAAACCGTTGATTTTCCTTCTTGAGGGATTGAACTAGTGACGACAATTGCCTTTAAATTTTCCTGGTGAGTCAGAAATTGTAAATTTGCCTGTACCATTCGGTAAGCTTCACTCATCAAAGAATGAGGAACTTCTTGAACTAAACGTCCTGGTACACTAGGTTCCTCCATCTCTACGCCTGGTAAGAATTTCTGCGGTTGAGAATGAGGAATCATCCCTAAAAGTTTGTAGTTCAACAAACTGCGTACTTCTTTAGTTGTTTTTAAGGAAGGATCTCTTATTTCCAGAATAAAAGCTGTGATGATATAAAATAAACTACCAGCAAATAAGCCAGCAGCCAACATCGCAGGCTTACTTAAAGTTACAGGAAATTCTGACGCGATCGCAGGACTGACTATTTGAGCATTATTAACATTCTGATTTTCAGCAATTTGTGCTTGTTGAAGATTTTTTAGTAAAGTTTCATAAGCTGTTTGAGCAGCTTCTAACTGTCGTTCTAAATCTCTTTGTTGCTGTTGTAGTTGAGGTAGAAGATTAGATCTTTTTTGGTAATTTGCTTTAGCTTGATTAAGTGAATCTAATTCTTTGGCTAAAGCTCTGCGGTCAATTTCATAATTAACCAAATTTTGCGCCAGTCCTTTTTCAATTTCGCCTGTTTGGAGATTGCGCCTCGATATTCCTGTTTGAGAACCAATTGATTGTCCTGTTCTTCGCACTAGTTCTTGTTGTAAATAAGCCTTCTCTTCTTCAAGAGCAATAATACTGGGGTTAGTATCTAGAAAACGACTCCGCTCGCTTGCCAATCGATTTTCGACATCTTTTAGTTTGGTGACTAATTGTTGCACTGCGGGAGAATCATTTAAGGTGTTTAAACTTAGAGCTTCTTGAGAAGAAATACCTAGTTTAAGTTCTAATTCTCTAATTCTTTCGTTAACTTTGCCTAAATTGGCTTTAACTTGGTCGATTCTGTCATCTATTTGACCCAGTTGATTAACCGAGAGTTCACTTTCTACTCCAAGATTAACAACTTGATATTTTTCTTGGAAATTTCTTAAATTTGCTTCCGCTTGTTTGAGTTGTTGTTCAGTTTTAGGTAACTGTTGAGTAATAAACTCCTTAGCTGAAGATGCTTCTGTGCGATTGACTGACACATTTTGGTTTAAATATTTATCCATTAAAGTGTCCACAATCAACTGCGCTTGTTTTGGATCTGGATCTTGATAGCTTACTTGGAGGATGTCTGTATCTTGAACAGTTTTGACTTCTAAGTTTTTTAAAAAACTTTCGTAAGTTAATAATTCGCCTTTGTTATCAGTTAAATTCAAACTTTTAATTGTTTGTTGAACAACTGGTGCAGAACGAAGTACTTCTGCTTCTGTATCTACAGGAGAGCCTTCAAATTTTAAAGCATCTAATCTCCCGATTCTTTCTCCAGCTTCAGTGACTAAGGCAGAACTAGCGTTTTCTTTAATAAATTTCAGCTTACCAGCAGCTTCATACTTCTTTTGAGACAATAAAGCTAATAAAGCTGCAACTATTACTGTTATTAAAAAAACTCCTGTCGCTGGAACGCTATGACGTTTTAAAATTAGCCAATATTTTTGAAAATCAAGATCTTCTGGTGGTGTTGGCATTTCCATAATAATATCTATAACCCTTTATTTAAAGTCTAATTTTTGCATATTTTTATCGCATCTTTGTAAAGTTTCGATAAAGAAATACTATATTTTTGAATGCTAAATGCAGCAACTTTATTTCTAGCTGCCTGACTAATTTGTTCTCTTAAATCTAGATTTTCTAGGAGAAATTCAATGGCAGTTTTAATTTGTTGACTATCACCTGGTTCGACTAACCAACCTGTTTCAGTGTGAACGATCACTTCTCCAATTCCACCTACTGGTGTGGTAATTACTGGGATAGCCCAACTCATAGCTTCTAATAACGCCATTGGTAAACCTTCATTGTAAGAAGGTAACAAAAATAGATCTGTTTGGGCTAACAATTGATTCCGTTGTTCGCGATTTACCCAACCATAAAAATCGACTTTTTCTTCAATTCCCAACTTTTGAGCTAAGTTGAGAGTTTCATCAATCTCGCCACTACCTGCAATAATTAATTTTATTTGATGACTTAATTCTGTTTTAATTAAAGTGATCGCCTTAAGTAAATCGTAGATTCCTTTACGTTGATTAATTTTACCGAGAAACAATAATTTAAACTGCTCATGGTCATCTTTTGTTGGTAAATTTTGCGGAAAATCTACAGGATTATGAAGTACGACTACTTTTTGTTCTGGGATATGACAATGAGAAATATAAAATCTTCTCCAGCTTTCAGACAAAACAATTAAATAAGTACTTTTTTGTAAAATCCAATTAAGAAATTTTCGGAAAATAGGTTTCAGTTGAGCATGAAAAGTATGGAACTCGGCTCCATGAGCATGAAGAATAACTGGTTTGTTAAAGAGCAAAGCAATGAAAATCAAAACTGAATTACGCCAGGCACTACCTCTTTCTGACAAATGAAGATGGAGCAAGTCTACTTTTTGTTGTAAAAGTAGCCAACTTAATTTCGCTATAGCTAAACAAAATACTCTCAACGATTCTAACTTGGTCATGCGAGTGCCATTCCAAGTACTAATATGTTGAAATTCTATTTCTGAAGTAGCTGACTCTATAATTAAATTAGATACAGCCCCCATTCCCCCTTGCTCTTGAAGACTAGGACCTAACATAATTACCCTAGTAGGTCGTATTTCTGGGGTAGCAGTTATGAAATGTTTTCGTTTGTCTGTTTGTCTACTGCGAAAAGATTTTCCTAGTTTTGCAGATGTAATCATTAGTATAAATATTTAGAGTTGTAGTTACATTTACTTAGTAGTGCTTCAACTTGAATTAATCAGTTTCCGTAAAAGTACATAATGACAATAATATTGTCATAAATGTAAATTTCAGGTGAAACAAGTTACTTCAAATATTCTCATAACTAAATCTAATAGTTTCTATTATTAATGTTTATCAATATTTTTTGAGAAGAGAAGTAGTTAACTCATAATTTCAAATATCTTAGTAATGCTTACGGAAAATTAAGAAAAAATGTTTGTTCGACCTTGGTTCAAATTTTTCTGTTTTTGGTTACTAATTCCGATTTTGGCTGGATGTAATTCGACAACCGTTAATTCTGAAAAGATCACTATTGGTGTGATTGGTTACGGAGAAGAAGTAGTATCAGTAGCAAAGTATCAGCAGTTGCAAGAATACTTAGCCAAAGAAACTAACTCAATTATTGAACTAGAACCGGCTTATAATGAATTACAGGCTCTAGAACAAATTAGAAGAAACAATTGGTCAATTGTTTTTGCTCCGCCAGGATTAGCAGCAGTTGCCATTGGTCAAGAAATGTATTTACCTATTTTCCCTTTAGCCAAGGTAAGTAGTTTAGAGCGATCAGTGTTTGTAGTTCGTGAAGACAGTCAAATTAATCAGATTAGTCAATTAGCGAATCAAATTGTTGCTTTAGGTCAACCAGGGTCAGCAGCAGGCTATTATTTGCCTTTATACGACTTATACGGTTTAACTTTGGCAAAAATAATTTTCGCTCCTACTCCCGAACAACTACTTAACTTATTGGCTCAAGGAAAAGCAGTGGCGGGAGCTTTATCAGAAAATGAATTTGAACGTTATCGAAATAAATTTAGCGGGACTAAGTTTCGAGTTTTTCATACCAGTCGCTGGATTCCAGCCGGGGTAGTTTTAGTTGGTCCTACCGTCGAGCGCAATCAGCAAGAGAATATAAAAACAGTAATGAGTCAAGCTCCTTCAGAATTAGTTTCAGACGCAGGCTATGTTCTTGACGCAAAAATTCCTGATTATCAAGAATTTATCAAGTTGGTCAATAAAGTACAACCAATCGAAACACAAGTCAATAAGCAGCCTGCTGTTTTAGTAGTTCCTTAAAAAACGAATGGAAATTAAAATAATGAGTTGCAACACTAAAATTATTCTATAACAGCTACAATCTTTGTTCTATAATGATTGGCTTAAGAAATGTTATCTGTTTTGCAAACTAAACTTTGTCGCTCGTTGATGAGCAATGATTGCTAGCACTCAATACTTATACGGATCAATTCTGTCGAGTTAATTTTAGCGTTGTGGTAGTGCAACTTATTAGTAGCTTCGCTGAACGATTTCTTTTCTAAGCATAATAGTTTGAATTTGATAGGATGTCTTTGACTGTATGGATTTGACTAGTATTTAAATTAACTATGCAAAGAGCTATCTATCGAATTCTTGATACTAATTTAGACCGCGCTAGAGAAGGATTACGAATCATTGAAGAATGGTGTCGTTTAGGATTAAACAATGTGCAATTAGCAGAAGAATGCAAAAATATGCGACAAGAGCTTGCCAAATGGCATACAGTTCAATTGCGCCAAGCTAGAGATACTCCTGGAGATGTAGGAACCGAGTTAACTCATCCTCAAGAAGAAACTCGTGATGATATTGAACATCTGCTACGAGCTAATCTTTGTAGAACTCAAGAAGCATTAAGAGTCATTGAAGAATATAGTAAGCTCTACAAACCGCAGATGGGTATAACTGCTAAACAGATGCGGTATCAAATTTATACTTTAGAAAGTAATTTATTAACTAATCGTCGTCGTCAACAACTCGAAAATGCCAATCTGTATTTAGTTACTTCTTCTTCAGAGCAAATTTTGGCAGTAGTAGATGCAGCACTGCAAGCAGGATTGACTTTAGTTCAGTATCGAGAAAAAACGGCTGATGATAGTTTGCGATTGGCTCAAGCTCAACAATTGTGTCAATTATGTCATCAGTATGGAGCTTTGTTTCTGGTTAACGATCGCGTTGATTTAGCGTTGGCAGTCGGTGCTGATGGAGTTCATTTAGGACAACAAGATCTTCCGATTGCTTTAGCGAGAGAGATTTTAGGTCCTCAAAAAATTATTGGTCGCTCGACAACGAATCCTGAAGAAATGGCAAAAGCGATCGCAGAAGGAGCAGATTATATCGGGGTGGGACCTGTCTACGAAACTCCAACTAAACCGAATAAAACCGCAGCAGGTTTGGATTATCTTCGTTATGCTGCAACTAATTCGACTATTCCCTGGTTTGCGATTGGAGGAATTGATTTAAATAATCTTAATGAGGTTTTACTGACTGGAGCGCAACGAGTGGCAGTAGTTCGCGTTATCATGCAAGCAGAACAACCTGGTATGATTACTCGACAATTTCTCGCTCAGCTAGGTAGGCAGCAAAGGCTTCTAGACCTAGGCACCAACTTGATTTAACTCTATGTTTGATACTAATACCAAAATCACTTTACAAATCAACGGCGAACCCTATAGTTGTTCTGCATTGCTTAAATTACCTGAACTTCTCACTGAGTTAGGTTTGAATCCTCGTTTACTAGCAGTTGAATATAACGGGGAAATTCTTCATCGTCAATATTGGTCAGCAACTCAATTACAACATGGCGATCGCTTGGAAATCGTTACAATTGTTGGTGGTGGCTAGCAATAAGTGAACAATTATTTAATAGTTAATCTTTTTTCTTTGATATGAATCATATACGTCCAAACAAAACTAAATTCTGGTTTAAATCTTTATTAGCCCTAGGATTAATTTGTACACTAGTTTTCGGTAGTGCTAACGAGGCTTTAGCTGCTCGTACGGGAGGAAGAATTGGAGGAGGTTCTTTCCGTTCTCCTAGCCGTACCTATTCTCCTCCTTCAGGGGGTTATCGTTCTAGTCCTGGTTATGGTTATGGCTATCCAGGTGGAGGAGGAATTGGTTTTCCTTTTTTACTTCCTTTCTTTGGCTTTGGTGGCTTTGGTGGTTTATTTTCGATCCTGATCTTTATTGCGATCGCGAATTTCTTAGTCAGAAGTTTCAGTAATGCTGGAGGGGGTGGTACTGTAGGCTATAGCGATCCTACTCGCGTTTCTGTCGCTCAAGTACAAGTAGGGTTGCTCTCTAGTGCTAGAGAAATGCAACAGGAACTGAATCAATTAGCTCGGACTGCTGATACTGGTTCGGCTGCTGGTCGTGCTACCGTATTGCAAGAGGCAGCTTTGGCTTTACTGCGTCATCCTGAATATTGGGTTTATGGTGCAACCGAATCTCAACAAACAGGTATAGATGCAGCCGAAGCTAAATTTAATCAGTTAGCTTTAACCGAACGCAGTAAATTTACCGAAGAAACCTTGTCTAATGTAGATAGTTTGATGCGTCAAGGTTATGAATCCTTGCCTGGTGGTGGTGGCGAATTAAGCAATCAACTTCAACAAGAATCAGGAGAATATATTATGGCTACTGTGATTGTTGGGGTAGAAGGTCGCTTAGAACTACCCAAAATTAATGATTCTGAAGATTTACGTCGAGCATTACAACAAATTGGTAGTATTGGGAGCGATCGCTTGTTAGCAGTTGAAGTGTTGTGGACTCCCCAAGCAGAGGGTGACACTCTTACTACCAATGATATTTTGGCTAACTATCCTAATGTGAAGTTAGTTTAAGCGATTTGAGCTACTTTGTTGTCCACCTGGTTAAGGTGGACACTTTCCTAAATTTAGTCAAGCTTTTGGTTAAATTGGTCTACCAAGAAGATTTACTAACGCATTAACGGGACTATTTTGAGATACGATCCAACAATACTCAACTTCAAACTAATAGTCTCATGCTCTACAAAATTGCGTAAATTTAGTAAAAACTGACTTAACAGAACACAAATTGAGTTAAAATAACTGAACTTTTCCCAATGTTGATGGAATGAGTTTCTACTAGTTATCTTGCTGCGGATATCCTTCAAGCTTTGGCGAATGCTCTTGAACAATAGTTTCAGTATAAAACGAGCAATGCTAAGTGTAGGTTGAATAGCAAAATAACTATTCAGTGTTGGCGAGAATTATTTCAACACTAGGATTTTAGTGTTGGTTTATGTCTGATCAAGAATAGAGTGTGTTCACAAATTGTTCTTAAAATTATCTCTATTTCTTCTCTTTCCTTTTTTAGGGTAATCACAAAGCAAGGTTGTTTGCATAAACAAAATTGTCTTTACCTAATAACTGGAAAGAAAAAACTTGTGAAGGAAATAAAGATGATGGAAACTAACAAACACTTTCTCGCTTCTTTTCCATATCACCTGGACTGGTACTTTCTGTATTCAATGTTGAACGGTACGGCAAGAATAGTTATTGGTTTAGCTATAGCTTCTATGTTCGGTTGAGTTGAAGTACTCAGAGCAAAAATAAAATTTTGACTGGTTATTATGATGAAACTTATTAAAATTATTGGTATTAATAACTGCACTCTCGTAGTTTATCAAACTTCCGAAGATTACTATTATCAGTTTGCCATTATTGATGAAGAAGGGATTATTCTTGAGCCTGGAGATATTTTTGATACTTCGGAAGATGCAGAGGAAGAAGGAAGGGAAATAATTAATTGTTTTTAGCTCTACATTTTACCGAAATTCAAAGTTCTAAGTTCAATAGAGCCGTTTTTATTCAAGAAGCTTTTGCTCAAAAGCATTTTAAAAATTATTTTTGATAGTTTGCAAACGTTCTTGCAATTTAGTTAAATGTTGATTATTGCTAACTGGCGATCGCGGTTGAGGTAATTCAGTATTTGGCCAGTTGGGTAAATCTTTACAAGGACATCCATCTGCTGTAAGACCTAAATTAATCATGGCAACAGGCATTCCACATCTAGCACAATCACTAATTTCCCATAAAGGAGAAAGTAATTCAGCGATAGTTTGAGATGTACCTTCTAGATACCAATTTTTCTCATCTTTTTGAATAATTTGGTGCCAAATATTTTCAAACTGTTGTGAATATTGTTCTCCACTAATCACTGGTTGAGGGAGTAACTCTTGTTTGACTCCTTTGTCTAAGATCAATTTTTTGCCTAACTGAAACCAGTAAGCAAGATACTCTTTTACTTCTTGTTCTGATGCCATTACTTTTAGTTTAATTGACTAGCAACTATACAAATTTACTTATTTTTTATCTCTTGTTTTTTATTGTAGTATTTTGACGTTTCGCTTGAAATCTTACATAAGGTTTATCTTTTATCCTTCATATTGTTTTAATGGTTGTCCTAGTTGAGTTAAATTTAAGATTTGACCGCCAACAACGAGATAAACAGTATCCGCAATACCTCCTATTTGTCGTAACAAATCACTCAAGCGATCGCGAAATAGTCTACCAGATTCATAAGCAGGAACAACACCCCAACCTGTTTCTTCTCCTACCAAAATTATTTCAGCAGCAGTCGTAGTTAAACTACTAATTAAATGATTAGTAACTTCTGACCAAATAGAAGCGTCTAAATCCAACAAATTAGCAACCCAAGTTCCTAAAGAATCGATTAACAAACACTCAGAAGCTAAAGCATTATTAATAACGGTTACTAAATCTTTCGTAACTACCAAAGTTTGCCATTGTTGGGGTCTTCTAGATTGATGTTTAGCAATTCTTGCTTGCCATTCTGAATCAGTAGAATCTACGATAGCAGTAGCAATATAAACCACCGATTTATTAGTTTTATGTGCAAGTATTTCTGCCCATTCACTTTTTCCTGAACGAGATGCTCCAGTTACTAAAATAACCTGCTGAGAACCTGCTTCAATCGAATTCATTAGCTAGAGTGAGTGTAAGATAAATGGTGTTATTTTCAGTAAGTCAATGTTAACGTTGTTAGATGATAGAGTAGTTAATTTTTAAATTTTTCTTTTATTAATGATATCTAAAGAAACATGACCTATTCAACGAAAAAAGTTCCTGTCTCAGTTTTAATTCCTGCCAAAAACGAGGAACTCAATTTACCAGCTTGTTTGGAAAGTGTAGCTCAAGCTGATGAAATTTTTATTGTTGATTCTCAAAGTGAAGATAGATCGAGTGAAATTGCCGAAACTTATGGAGCAAAAGTAGTTCAATTTAATTTTAATGGACGTTGGCCAAAAAAGAAAAACTGGGCTTTAGAAAACTTACCTTTTCGTAATGAATGGGTTTTAATTGTTGATTGTGATGAAAGGATTACTTCCGAATTATGGGCAGAAATAGCAACAGTAATTGAAACTTCTGAATTCGAAGGTTATTACTTAAATCGCAAGGTATTTTTCTTGGGTAAATGGATTAGATATGGTGGTAAATATCCTGATTGGAATTTACGCTTATTTAAACATCGATTAGGTCGCTATGAAAACCTGAGTACCGAAGATATTCCTAATACTGGAGATAATGAAGTTCACGAACACGTAATTTTACAAGGAAAAGTTGGTTATCTCAAAGAAGATATGTTGCATATTGACTTTCGGGATATTTATCAATGGTTAGCTAGGCATAATCGTTATTCTAATTGGGAAGCCAGGGTTTATTATAATTTACTAACAGGAAAAGATGAAAGCGTAACAATTGGCGCAAATTTATTTGGTGATGCAGTTCAACGCAAACGTTTTTTGAAAAAAATTTGGGTGAGATTGCCTTTTAAACCTACATTAAGATTTATTCTTTTTTATATAATTCGTTTGGGTTTTCTTGACGGATTACCAGGCTATATTTATGCTCGTTTATTGAGTCAATACGAATATCAAATAGGCGTAAAACTATACGAACTGCAAAAATTTGGTGGGAAGCTCAATCGTACTTCTAATTCATCAAAATTACCTGCTCTAGAATCTTCTTCTGTAGAAAAAGTCCAACTGCAACAATAATAATTTATTTTCAATGGCAGTAATTCCTGATTATGAAGTTCAACCTCTAGTTGACTTAAGAAAATACGACCAATCTAAGTTTGAACGCGGACGACCAGGCTGGTATGTTATGCTCTGGTGGTTAGTACAAGCAGTTGTTTTTCCCTTAAGTCCTCACAATTTTAATGGTTTACGCTGCTGGTTATTGCGTTTATTTGGTGCATCAATTGGTAAGGGAGTATTGATTCGTCCCACTGCTCGTTTTACTTATCCTTGGAAAATCGCGATCGCAGATCACTCTTGGATTGGCGATGATGTAGTTTTTTATAGTATCGATCAGATTCAAATCGGGTCCCATTGTGTGATTTCCCAAAAATCCTATCTTTGTACTGGTAGTCACGATATCCAAGACCGAGCTTTTGGTTTGGTTACTGCACCAATTATCATTGAAAATGGAGTTTGGCTCGCTACTGATTGTTTTGTTGGTTGTGGAGTCACGATTGGAGCTAATACGGTAGTTGGAGCAAGAAGCAGCGTTTTTCGGGATTTACCTGCTCACCAGGTAGCTTGGGGTTGTCCTTGTCGTCCTCATTATCAGAGGGAAGTTATTCACAACGTAATAACTGGTCACTGATTCACTGGTCATTAGTCACTGGTCATTGGTCACTGGTGATTGTTGATGGTTTGTCCACGGATTAACACTGATAAACGCAGATGGAGTTATCGGTTGGTAGTGTTGATGGTTGATTGATATTTTTGTAGAGACGTTCCATAGAATGTCTCTACTGGTAACTGCTTTTGGGTAGATATCTTATGAAATCTAAGTTTTACAGCAAGCTTCATTTAACAAAAACTTTAGCTTCGTATCCTCCCAAATTTAGTTTTAATCCAGCTTCGTCGCTGGTACGAAATCTGGAAGGGATTGAAGGAGCAGACGAAGTTAATGAAGGTAATGAAGCCAAAGAAGGTGCAGGAATTGGTGCAACTACTGGTACAGTATTAGGTGGTATTGGCGGATTTTTAGTAGGAGCAGGGGTTTTAGCTATTCCTGGTGTTGGTCCAGTCCTCGCTGCTGGAGTAGGAATTTCAGAAATTGCAGCTACCTTAGCTGGTGCAGGTATTGGGGCAGCAACTGGTGGTATTATTGGTGCTTTAGTTGGATTGGGTATTCCTGAAGATAGAGCTAGAGTATATCAAGACCGAATTAAGGCTGGTGACTATTTACTAATGGTGACTGGTACTGAAGATCAAGTCAGAAGAGCAGCTTCAATTTTACGCGATCGCCATATTCAGGAGTTTGATATTTACGATGCTCCCGATGTCTACAAATCACGAACTCAAACTGCAACCGCAAATTCAACTGTTCCGCCCACTACTAGTGGAACAGTTATAAGTGGAGAAGAATTTATCGGTGAACCTAGTCAGCCAGTATCGAGACAAAATATAACTGACAAATCAGTTGTGACTGAACCTAGTCAATCAGTATCGAGACAAAATGTAACTGAAAAGATCGATCTTGATAATGATGGTGAAGCAGAAGTTATTATTGTGGATAAATAAGACAAAGTTCGCCTAACTTGTAATTAATTATAGTTGAAAAAAAACCCACTCCTAATTCTATAACAGAAGGGGTGGGTTTAGAATTCATAAAGATTAAATTGATAATTATTTTTTTGTTTTTTTCTTCATTTAATAACATTACACTTGATATCTAAAAACTAAAGCTAGAGTTTTTCCTAAATATCTTAATCTGTTATTAACTTTTTATTAAACATAACCAATGCTTGTTTTATATTGATTAAATAAATATTGTTGATAAAATTATTCTGATTTATAATAATAAACTTGGAGTAATTGCAAAAAAAATATTAGCATTAACAATGAAAAAAAGTTTAATATGGTTGAATTTAACTATATTATTAATATTTTTAACAATTACAGTTATGATTAACTCGCTCAAAGCATCAACTGTAGAGCAAAACTCATCACTTTCTTTATTAAGCGATCCTTTTTTACAACTGCCTACTAAAAATTCTGTGAGAATAGTTTGGTTTACAGACTTTCGAGGTGAAGAACATCAAGTAGTCTATGGCAAAAAATTAGAGTATGCAGTTACTGCAAATACAACCAAACTGAGTCGGGTTCGAGAAGACAAAAATTCGCAATTATCCCAAACTTATTTACAGCCAACCATAAGAAATATTTGGCGACACGAAGCAATGATTCCTAATCTAACTTCTAAGCAACGACTTCCTTATCAAGTTATCAGTGTTAGAGAAGGAGAAAAAATCGACAGCAAAGTTTTTACTCTTACTGCTGCACCTCAATCGGGAACACCATTAAAAATTTTACTAACTTCCGATCATCAACTGATGCCTATGACCGCAGCTAATTTACAAAAAGTAGAAGAAACTATTGGTAAAGTCGATGCAGTTTTTTTAGCAGGAGATTTAGTTAACATACCAGACCGTGCTTCCGAATGGTTTGATGACAAGCGAGGCGGTGCTTTTTTTCCCTGTTTGCAAGGACGTGCTAGTTACGAACTAGAATACAATGGAACTAAAACAGTTTATCGAGGCGGTGAAATAATTCAACACGCTCCTTTATTTACTGCGATCGGTAATCATGAAGTTATGGGAAGATATTCTCAAACTAGCTCTCTTAAACAACAGTTTGAAGATGCTGTTCCTTGGTTTGTAGCTGAACAGTCTTATCAAAAATTAGTTAAACAAATTAATCCCGAAAACGATCCGAAAATACAAGCTGCATGGATGAAAGCAAATTCTTTTAACACCGATACTTACGAAGAAATTTTTACTCTTCCCCAAAGCATCGATGGTGGTAAAAAGTATTATGCTGTAACTTTTGGTGATATTCGGTTAGTTGTATTATACATCACTAATATATGGCGATCGCCTGAACTTCACCCTGACATTAAAGGCAGATATCAAGAAAGAGAAGCAGATTTAGACCAACCAGAACAATGGGGTTTCGGACAGCATATTTTTGAACCGATTACGCCAGATAGCCAACAATATCAATGGTTAAAACAAGAATTACAAAGTGAAGCTTTTCAACAAGCAAAATATAAAATTGCCATGTTTCACCATCCACCCCATACTTTAGGTAGTAATATTGTCCCTCCTTATACCAATCCTCTTGCTCGTGTAGAACAAACTGAAACTGGTAAAATCAAATCTATTCGTTACGAATATCCTCCAGAACAAGACTATATTATTCGGGATGTCATTCCTTTACTAGAATCAGCCAAAGTACAATTAGTCTTTTATGGACATTCTCATCTATGGAATCGCTTTGTCAGTTCCACAGGAATCAATTTTTTAGAATCTTCAAATGTAGGCAACAGTTACGGAGCGCATTTAGGAGATAATAAACGACCCGTCCCCAATGATAACCCCAATCTTGTCTATGCTGAAACAGGCGATCCCAATGGCTTAGAACCAATTATGCCCACCTTAGCACCGCTTCAAGACAAACAAGGAAACAATTTACCTTATGTTGCTAGTAATGAAATTACTAGTTTTAGTATTCTGGATACCAAAACAGGCATGGTTAGTAGTTATCGCTACGATACTCGTCAGCCTAACTCCAAAGTAATTAAATTCGATGAGTTCTCTTTGATTAAATAGCTATTAAAATCAACACTAAACCTTAGCAGTTATTTTATTAATTAATACTCCCAAAATTGGTGTTTTAGAGATATTGAGTTGATTAATAGCTTCCTTAAGCTTTAAGGCTTGTAATTTAACCAAACCCGTTACTAAAACCACTCCATCAGTTTTATTAGCTAATAAATTTACATCAGCATAGTCAACAATCGAAGAAACATCATAGATTACTAACTCAAAATGCTGTTTTAACTCTTCCATTAATTCTCGCATTTTTGCAGCAGCTAATAATTTACTGGTATCAATATTATTATTTGTATTACCAGAAGACAAAATAAATAAATTTTCCTCTAAAGAAGATTTTTGAATCACGCAATGAGCATTTAAATCATCAGATAACAAAAGATCACTTAGACCTTGATTGGAGGTTAACCCCATACTGGTAGTTAATTTACTTGGACTACGCAGATCTGCATCAACAACTAAAACTCTACTTCCTATCGCAGCAGTCGCCTTAGCTAAATTGAGAACTACAGTAGATTTTCCTTCACCAGAAACTGCTGAAGTAACAATTAAAGAATTAATAGAATGTTGAAGTAGTAGATTTTTGATTAAGTTCTTTGGTGGTAAGAGAAGCTAGTTTTTGTGTATTTTCTAATTGAAATTTCTGTTCAGTTTGTTTACTAATTAAATTATCTAATCTTTCTGATAACTGAACTCCCTGAATCTTTGGATCTATAAAATTGTATTCTGTTCTTAATCCTTGTAATTGTTGATTAAGTTCATCAACTTTAGCTTCTATTTTGGGAATTTGTTGGTCTAAAAATTCAAGACCTCGATTAACACCAAATTGTCGCCTTGACAGACTATAATCTAAATAAGTTTCAGACAAAGTCTCTAGGACATCTTTTACCTGTTCTTTATCAGGATGTTTATAAACAACTTCTAAAATAGTTTCGTCTTCATTAGTCGTTCTAATATCAAGAGTACCGACAATAGAGCCATAACTAATTTCAGGATATTGATCAATAAGTTTATCAATTACTTCTTGGATTAATTTAGGAATTTTTAAAGTTTTAAGTTGGACTTCATTTAGCTTAACCGCAGTAATTTCTTCGGTAGTTTCTCTAGACTGAGAACCAGAAGAAGTTACCTTAGTTTCAATGGTGACTGGTTCAGAAAGAATTTCAAAATTAGCTTGATAGTTAGGAATACGGCTTGCAGCTTGAAATAATGCTAATGAAGATATTACAGCCGTAATTCCTCCAATAATATGAATTTGACGTAAAATTATGTCTCTGATTGCAATTAGGTTTAATCCACCTTCTTCTCCTTCATCGATTGAAAAATTTTGAGGAATTGCTTCAATTTTAGAGTAGCGATTAGTTGTCATTTTGTTTTACTTAAAACTGTTTTAAAAATTTGGGATAATATTGGATTTATCGATTAAATTTTAAGTTGGTAACTTGGCAATTGGCTCAAATATTTTTTCTGCAATTGTTATTAATATTAATGATTTAGTTGTCATGGTAAACAAAGCAGTATATTAGCTTTTGATGACTTTTATTTGTGGTGCTTTGAGAAAAATTATTGAGTAATTTATCTAAAATATATTGCTCTTATTTATTTAATTCATAATTTACTTTTTTCATGACTTAAAATAAATCTGCTGAAAAAAATTGAAAAAACGTTTTTAAAACAAGCGCGTATAATAATTCAAGTTTCTTTTTGAATCTTATTATCACTTACATAAAGCAATTAAATAATTAGGTTAAATTATAAAGCATTGTTCTCAAACTGATTGAGTTTTAATTAATAAATAATAATCCAATACCGCCCACCGCAATTAAAACTCCTAAAATTGCCCTACAACTAACTTTCTCTCCTAGTGCAAGAGCTATTGGTAAAATAAATAGCGGACTGGTAGATAAAAGGGTTTGAGCGATTCCTGTTGGCGCAAATTTGAGTGAGATTTGTTGTAACCAAATACCTAAATAAGTACTTGCAAAGGAAGCTAGAGTAATTGTACCCACTAGAGACGCTAAGGTTTTACCCGAAAAGACAAAACGAGAAGACACAGCAGCATAATATCGAGTTTTAACGATTAATTTTATTTGGTTAACCGCAGGAAAGATTAGTAAAAGTGAAACAATAACCGTACCAGCTACTAATCTCAATAAAGTACTCCAAAGGGGACTGATATTAGAGTCTACTAAAGCAAAACGCGATAATACTGCCCCGATTGCTTGAGAAAGAGCAGCAACTAAACCCCAAATAATGCCTATTTTTAAATTGTGGGAGTTATTAGTAACAGGATTTCTTTCACTAATTACCCAGGCAACACCGAGTAAGGTTAAGAAAATACCACACCAGGCAATAGTAGTTAGTTGTTCACCAATAAATATTAAAGCTAACCATGCTGATATTGGCGGTGCTAAAGTTTCTAACAAAAGGGTGCGTCTTGCGCCTAGATGATTAAGTGCTGCAAAATAAGCTGTATCTCCTAATCCAATTCCAATTGCGCCACTAAGCAGCAGAAGAGTAGCAGGAAAGATGGGTAAATTCGGGATTGCTTCTCCTTGCCAAACTAGAGTAATTAAAATAAATGCGATCGCGATTATGCCTTTGATAAAATTTAGTAGGAGAGGAATAATTTTTTGTCCGACTAAACCATAAACTACAGAAGCAACTGCCCATAAAAAAGCAGCCGTCAGCGCAGCTATCTCTCCTGGAAAATCAGTTAACAGGTTCACCAAATAATTAGGTTAATTAATAAACTTATATTATTAAATTAGTATAGTTAGTCTTTAAATAAGCAAACTCAAATTTTCAACTTGGCAATCATTTCAGCACGAGCAGAAACATTGAGCTATGGAATTGCTGGACTTTTGTAATATTATGGTATTGCAGCAGAATCACTAGGGCATCTTGTCTATCCAGATACAAAAATCTTAAAACAGATCGAAATTACTGAAAATAGTAACTGATTGCGATAAAGTCAGTAAAAGTAGCTATTGGCAATAAGTAAGTTATCGTATGGCATCTGAAAAGACGACACCAGTTACCGACTATCGCCACCTTGACAAAGAAAAACTTTCTCCTATGTATCGTCATTATGTCGAGGTGAAAGAACAATATCCTAATGCTTTGTTGTTATATCGGGTGGGCGATTTCTTTGAATGCTTTTTTCAAGATGCTGTGATTATTTCCCGTGAATTGGAATTAGTGCAAACTAGTAAGGATGCGGGTAAAGAAATTGGTAGAGTAGCGATGACTGGAGTACCTCATCATGCCTTAGAACGCTACAGTACCATGTTGGTAGAAAAAGGTTATGCTGTGGCAATTTGCGATCAAGTAGAAGATGCTGCTACGGCTGCTGCGGAAAAAAGAATTGTTAAAAGAGAAGTCCAAAAGTTATTAACTCCTGGTACTTTAACTGATGATGCGATGCTTAACGCCCGTCGCAATAATTATCTAGCTGCGATTGCTATTGCAGGAGATCATTGGGGTTTAGCCTATGCAGATATCTCTACGGGAGATTTTTTAACTACTCAATCAAGTGATTTATCGGCATTAACTTTGGAATTGTTGCGTCTTCAACCTGCTGAAGTTTTGATTCCGACAAATGCCCCTGATTTTAATACTATCCTACGTCCAGGAGAGAAATCTGAGTATTTAGCCGATTGTTTACCAGAATGTTTTTGTTATTCATTGCGATCGCAAAAATTTTTTACTTTGGTAGAAGCAACCCAACGACTCAAAGAAACTTTTAACCTAACTTCTTTAGAAGGAATTGGTTGCGCTCATTTTCCTTTAGCGGTGAGGGCAGCAGGAGGGTTATTACAATATGTGGAGGAAACCCAAAAAGCCTATCAAGTTCCGCTACAACTACTCCGTACCTATAGTTTGGCAGATTATTTGATTTTAGATCATCAAAGCCGTCGTAATTTGGAAATTACCCAAACTGTCAGGGATGGTACGTTTTACGGTTCTCTTTTGTGGGCGTTAGATGCTACTGCTACAGCGATGGGAGGTAGGGCATTACGACGCTGGTTATTAGAACCTCTACTTAATATTAATGGTATTAAAGCTAGACAAGATACGATTGAGGAATTAACACTTAATACTTCTCTACGGCAAGATTTACGGGAAATCCTCCGCAAAATCTACGATTTAGAGAGATTAACAGGAAAAGTAGGGGCAGGAAGTGCGAATGCTAAAGAATTACTAGCGTTAGCCGAATCTTTGGTAAGATTAACCGAGCTGGCTACTATTGCTAACTATGGTAAATCTCCTTACCTCAAAGCAATTCAAAAAGTTCCTTCAGAATTAGAACAACTAGGTAACAAAGTAATTGCTCATTTAGTCGAGTCACCACCACAGCTTGTTACAGAAGGGGGCTTAATTCGGGATGGAGTTAACCCACAACTCGATCAAATGAAACAAAGATTAGAAGATGATCGACAATGGTTAACTAATTTAGAATTAACTGAAAGAGAACGTACAGGAATTGCTAATCTCAAAGTTGGCTACAACAAAACCTTTGGTTATTATCTCAGTCTACCTCGTTCCAAAGCTGACTATGCTCCAGATAACTATCTGCGTAAGCAAACTTTAACCAACGAAGAAAGATATATTACTTCCGAACTCAAAGAAAGAGAAACCAGAATCCTTACTGCTAGAGACGATTTAAACAACCTAGAATATGAAGTTTTTAGTCAATTAAGAGCAGAAGTAGCCGAAAAATCTCAAGAAATTCGCCAAATTGCCAAAGCGATCGCTGCGGTAGATGTTTTAGCAGGATTAGCCGAAATAGCAGTTTATCAAAACTATTGTCGTCCCGAAATTATCGAAGGAAGAGAAATTTATATTGTTGATGGTAGACATCCCGTAGTAGAAAAGTCTCTAGGTAATGGTTTTTTTGTTCCTAATTCTGCACACCTGGGAGATACCGAAGCCAATCACCCTGATTTAATCATCCTAACGGGTCCTAACGCCAGTGGCAAAAGCTGTTATCTCAGACAAGTAGGCTTAATTCAATTAATAGCTCAGATAGGTAGTTTTGTACCAGCAACAGAAGCAAGACTAGCAATATGCGATCGCATTTTTACTCGTGTTGGTGCAGTAGACGATTTAGCTACAGGACAATCTACCTTTATGGTAGAAATGAATGAAACTGCTAATATCCTCAATCATGCCACACCCAAATCCTTAGTTTTACTAGATGAGATTGGTAGAGGTACAGCAACTTTTGACGGACTTTCGATTGCTTGGGCAGTCGCCGAATATTTAGCCACAGAAATTCAATCGCGAACTATTTTTGCTACTCATTATCACGAATTAAATGAGCTTGAATCGATTTTAACTAACGTGGCAAACTATCAAGTCACCGTTAAAGAAATGCCCGACAAGATTATCTTTTTACATCAAGTTCATCCAGGTGGTGCAGATAAATCCTATGGTATTGAAGCAGGTAGATTAGCAGGTTTACCTCCTTCAGTAATTAGCAGAGCTAAACAAGTCATGGGACAGATTGAAAAACATAGTAAAATTGCCCTAGGGTTACGCCAAGGGATTAAACAAATGTCTCCCCTGGGAATTAATCGCAATCAAAATAAATCCTTTGAGCAGTTAGATATTTTTGAAGAATAAACGGAAAGATTAATTGCACGATGAAAAAAAATCTACTAATTGCTGGAGGAAGCAGAGGAATTGGTGGAGCTATTGCCGAGATTTACCATCGAGCCGGTCATAATGTTTATTGTATTTCAAGGACACAAGCCTCTGCGGGAAAATGGATTAAAGCCGATTTGAGCCAACTAGAAGGAATCCAAAAGATAGCCAATGACTTAAACAACGTCCCTTTAGATGCATTATTGTTCCTCGGTGGTGTGTGGGAAAATAACGCATTTACAAGTGAATATGACTTTCTAACCAGTAGTGATTCTGAAACTCGTTTCGTTATTTCAGTGAATACAATTGCGCCCATAGAGTTAACACGCGCCATTTCTCCTAATCTTCTAATGACAAATAACCCCAAAGCTATATATATCAGTTCATTGTCTGGACTCGATCATTTAGCTTCCCATGAAGTTGCCAACACTGCCTCCAAATTTGGGCTTCGAGGTGCGGTACAAGCTCTAATGCTGACTTCCCTTGGGTTAAAAATTTGTTTTACCGTCATCAATCCCGGAAATGTAGCTACAGAAGAAGTAATAAATGATATCCAAGAAGGGCGTTTTGCGCCACAGCAGACAATTCCAATAGAAGACGTGCATTCTACTATTGATTGGCTCTTGAGCTTATCGCCTCATGTTAGCGTACCAGAGATCAACCTCATTCAAAGAAGAAATGCTCAACATTAAGCTCTGTAGGTTGGCAAGTCAATGCGTTGCGGAGGTTTCTTCCATTGTAGCAAGTGGTTTTTGAAGCATGAAACCCAAAATATTTAACTAGAAAATCGATTTATTGAGTTAAGTTGCAGATCTTAATCTAAGCTTGACTCTCTACCTAACTAGAGAGTTTAGGATAAAGCTGCTGACAACTATAAAAAGATATTTTTTTAAGGTCTTTAGTAATGAATAAATTATTTAAAAAATGGTCGCTACTGATACCTGTAACTGCTTTATGTTTAATCGGAGCAATGTCTCTGTCTTCTGAAAAAGCTCTCAGTAATTCTTCAACAGTTACAGATGATTCTAAAAATATTGCCTACGCCAGTGTTTGGGATCGAGAAACAGAACCAAATTATTCAGGAACATTGAATATGACTGTCTATCGCAGTCCATCTTGTGGTTGTTGTGGAGTATGGGTAGAACACGCCCAAAAACACGGTTTTAAAATCAAAGATATTAAAACTAATGAGATGGAAGCACTGAAACAAAAATATAATGTGCCTCCAGAGCTAGCATCTTGTCATACAACTATTATTGATGGTTATGTCATGGAAGGACACATTCCCGCAGATGACATTAAACGCTTTCTGAAAGAAAAACCCCAATCCGTTGGTTTAACTGTACCTGGAATGCCTTTAGGAACACCAGGAATGGAAGCGGGAAATAAAAAACAACCATTTCAGGTATTGGCATTTGGTAACAAGGGAGAAATTGAAGTATTCAAAGAATATCAATCTTATTAATTACCCAATAGTTTTGAAATATGGTTAAACTTAACCGTCGTAAATTTATTGTTTGGGGTGCTGCTGGTACGGGAGTAGCTTTAGTAAGCAATTGGCTAGGGAAAGGAACTACTTTTAGTCAACCTCTATCACAATCATCGGTTAATTTTTCTCCGTTATACCAAAGCAGTGAGGGATTATTAGAACTGAATTTAGAAGCGAGGAAAAGTTTAGTAAATTTAGGGAAAAAACAGGCATATCTCTTAACTTATAACGGACAAGTTCCTGCACCACGTTTAGAAGCAAAACCAGGAGATAAAGTTCGTATTCACTTTACTAATCATCTTTCTCAACCAACTAATATTCACTATCACGGTTTACACATTCCCATTACAGGAAATGCCGATAATGTTTTTCTTCATATCGAACCAGGAGAAAAACTAACCTACGAGTTTTCGATCCCTTCCAATCATCCATCAGGTACATTTTGGTATCATCCCCACCTACATGGTTTAGTTGCAGAACAATTATTTGGCGGATTAGCTGGTTTATTTATCATCCGTGGAAAAATAGACGAAATTCCCAAAATTAAGGCAGCCAAAGAAGAATTTTTGGTACTGCAAGATTTTTCCTTAGATGAAGAGGGAAGACTTTTATCCTCAATGCATATGTCTCTAATGATGGGACGAGAAGGAGATGTAATTACAGTAAATGGTCAAGTAAATCCTAGTTTTTCTTTGCCTGCTAATGGATTAATGCGTTTGCGAATTCTTAATGCTTCTACTTCTCGTTTTTATCGGCTGATGCTCGAAAATCATTCTTTTTATCAGATTGCGACTGATGGACATAGCTTAAACGAACCTATAGAAGTTAATGAATTACTATTAACACCAGGACAACGAGCCGATGTTTTAGTACGAGGAGATCGAGAATCAGGGCAATATCCCTTACTCAACTTACCCTACGATCGCGGTAGTATGGGCATGATGGGGGGTGAAATGATGGGTGGTAGAGGTATGGGTATGATGAGTAGAAATAACCTCGATGCACCTCTGAATCTAGCCACGATTAACTATCAATCCTCTGTACAATCTCTTCCTTTACCAACCAAACTTACTACTATCTCTGCATTATCAGAACCTGAAATAGTTAGACGTTTTGAACTCAATCATGGTATGAATCCTACCGTAGGAATGGCTTTTTTAATCAATGGACAGTCTTTTAATAGCGATCGCATAGATACCCAAGTTAAACTCAATACTACAGAAGATTGGGACATAACTAATACAGGCGTAATGGATCATCCGTTTCACATTCACGGTAATGCTTTTCAAGTCATTAGTCGGAATGGTCAACCAGAATCATTACTTGCTTGGCGAGATACTGTTTTAGTGCCTAGGGGTGAAACTGTTCGTATTCGTATTCCTTTCCGCGATTTTGTGGGGAAAACTGTTTACCATTGCCACATTCTCGACCACGAAGATTTAGGCATGATGGGTAACTTAGTGATTATTGAATAAAAATTAACAAACTTTGGTTAAATAAGATACATCCTATTAGTTCTAAGAAAAGTCTATCTTGAAAAGATCAGCTTTACGGTGTGTCCTATGACCAAAGCCAAAACTCCTAACTCTTTCTCTATTCCAATGCCAGCAGTAATTGAACTATTTTCAAGAGTTGCTCGCCCTCACGATGCAGTTTTAGGTACAGTTCCAGGTTTAGCAGGACTGCATGATATTGAAGACTGGGAAGGTGCAACAACTATTCCTGGATTGGTAATTTATCGCTATGATGCTCCTTTATGCTTTGCTAATGCGGAAGATTTTAAGCGGCGATCGCGCTTAGCAATTGAGGCTGAAGTAACTCCTGTAGAATGGTTTGTCCTCAACATGGAAGCTAATGTTGAAATTGATATTACTGCGATCGATACTTTATTTGAGTTAAGAGATGAATTAGCAGCCCAAAATATTACCTTTGCGATGTCGCGAGTTAAGCAAGATCTATATCTCGAACTCAAACGGGCAGAGTTTCTTAAAAATTTTTCCGCCGAACATATTTATCCTACTTTAGATACGGCGATCGCAGCTTTTGAACAACATCATTTGAAGAAAGATTAGTTAAGGCGAGCGCTAGTTTTCTCTTCGCTATGTTCGCCCATAATAGTTTGATCCGAACTGATGTTATTTATTTATTTATTTATCCTTATCATCGTTATAAAACAATTATATTTTATTATTCATAGACTAAATTCTATAATCATCCTATGATAGATAATAATCAATTTAACTAAGCTATAAAACATTAAAATATCTATGAATGAGATATTTAGTCAGACTATCTGGCTAGTACCTTTATATGCTTTAGCCGGCGCAGTGCTAGCTATACCTTGGTCGCCAGGAATTATTCGTCAGACAGGGCCAAGACCATCGGGTTATATCAATGCTTTAATGACTTTGATAGCGTTGATTCACAGTATCTTAGCTCTTTTAGAAACGTGGCATCAACCAGTTCAATATTTATCATTTCAATGGCTTCATGCTGCTGATTTAAATATCGCTTTCGATCTAGTAATTTCCCCAGTTACTCTTGGGGCATTGGTTTTAATTACTGGTTTGAATTTAGCTGCTCAAATTTATGCCATTGGTTATATGGAAATGGATTGGGGTTGGGCGCGTTTCTACTCGCTACTAGCTTTGTTTGAAGCAGGGATGTCTACTTTAGTTTTGTGTAATTCCCTCTTCTTTAGTTATGTAGTGTTAGAAATTCTGACTCTCGGTACTTATCTATTAATCGGGTTGTGGTTCAACCAATCCTTAGTAGTCACAGGTGCAAGGGATGCTTTTTTAACTAAACGGGTAGGAGATTTAATCCTGCTGATGGGGGTAGTTGCTTTATTACCTTTAGCAGGGACTTGGAATTATACCGAGTTAGCTGAATGGGCAAAAACCACAACTATCGATCCTACTGTAGCAACTTTACTTTGTTTAGCTTTAATTGCTGGTCCTTTGGGTAAATGCGCTCAATTTCCTCTGCATCTTTGGTTAGACGAAGCGATGGAAGGACCAATGCCTGCCACGATTTTACGGAATACGATTGTTGTTTCTACAGGTGCTTGGGTATTAATCAAATTACAGCCAGTTTTTGCCTTATCTCCTTTAGCCTCCAAAGTAATGATTGGCATCGGTGCGGTAACAGCCATTGGTGCTTCTTTAATTGCGATCGCCCAAATTGACATTAAACGATCCCTTTCCTATTCCGTTAGTGCCTACATGGGTCTAGTTTTCATTGCGGTAGGGACCCAACAAGATGAAACCGCTTTGAGATTGCTATTTACTTATGCGATCGCCATGTCTCTGTTAGTGATGAGTATTGGCGGAATTGTTTTAAATAACATTACTCAAAATTTAACTCAATACGGCGGTTTATGGTCGCGTCGTCCTATATCTGGGATTTGTTACTTAGTTGGCGCAGCTTCCCTAGTCGCTTTTCCCCCTCTGGGCTGTTTTTGGACGCTGACAGAAATGGCGGATAACCTTTGGAATACTCATCCCTGGTTAGTTGGGGTATTGGTTGTCGTCAATGGTTTGACTGCTTTTAGTATTACTCGCGAATTTAGTCTAATCTTTGGTGGTAAACCGAAGCAGATGACAGTTCGTTCGCCCGAAGGGTTATGGGCGTTAGTGTTACCGATGACATTTGGAATGGGTTTTGCCTTGCACGTACCGATTTTATTACATCAATGGAATTTGTTACCTGAGTGGTCAAATCTTAATTTAACTGTTGCTACTCCCTTAGTTATTTCTACTTTAGTAGGTGCGAGTGCTTCAGCATTCATTTATCTCAATGACAAAATTACCAAACCAATTGAATTAAAACCCAAAGCACTACAAGACTTTTTTGCTTACGATCTTTATACTGCTCAACTTTATCGCGTCACAATTGTTTTTGTAGTTGGGTTAGTTTCTCAAATTATCTATTGGTTTGATCGCTATTTAGTTGACGGAGTAATTAATTTAGTTGGGTTAGTAACAATTTTTAGCGGTGAAAGTTTAAAATACAATGTTTCTGGTCAAACTCAATTTTACTTTCTGTCAATTTTCTTGGGAGTTATTTTATTTGTGGGAGTAGTTTGTTATCCCTTAATATCTCAAATCTCTCTGGTAGTTTTGCCCTAATTAGCAAGTTTTTCTGAGAAATTTTAAAACTTAATTCAAAAGACAATGAACAACACAAAAGGACAAATGGATTTTTCTCGACGCAAATTAATAAAGTTTGGTGCGGGCTTTTTAGGGACAGCTACATTAGCAGGTGTTTTAGGAATAAATCTTACTAATTCAGAACCAGCAATTGCTCAAAATGAAATAACTTGTGACCAAGCATTGACAAAATTAATGGAAGGTAATCGGCGTTTTATTCAAAACAAACGTACAAATCCTCATCAATCTTTAAAATATTTACAATCAATTTCTGAAGAACAAAAACCTTTTGCAGCGATGTTAGGTTGTGCAGATTCTAGACTTCCTCTTGAAGCGATTTTCGATCAAGGATTTGGTGATTTATTTGTAGTTCGTGACGCAGGTAATGTTGCCACAGCAGAAGAAACTGGTAGTTTAGAATTTGGTACTTTAGTGTTAGGTGCTAAAGTAATTATGGTCATGGGGCATTATGGTTGTGGTGCAGTCAAGGCTACTTTACAAGGAGAAGAAGTTCCAGGAAAAATAGGTAGTATTTTGGAACAGATTCAACCTGCGGTCAAAGATTTTCAGGGACAACAAGAAGATAAAGAAGCACTCAAAAAAGCGACTCAAGCCAATGTAATGTATCAAGTTGAAAAACTAAAACAATCTCCTGTTTTATCGGAATTGATTGCTTCAAATCAGTTAAAAATTGTTGGGGGATATTTTGATTTTGAAACAGGAGAAGTAACCTTAGTTAGTTAGTTATAGCAAGATATAAATGATGGCTGAGATAAAAGAATAGATAAAAGTTGCCAAATCAGATCGAGTATAAGCTTAAAATTTTGGCTTTATAATTCAATCCAAGTCAATCTTAATTAATAATAATTTGCCATTAATCAAAAAGATAACTAATGAAAAGTAACAAAAGAAAAAGGAAAAAAAATGCTTAGTATTTTACTTTTGCTACCTGTTATTGGGGCTAGTATTATCGGTTTTTTACCAGGAAAAATTGAATCAGCACGTCTCAGACAAATTACAACAATTTTTGCAGTAGTTATTTTTGTTTGGACAATCTGGTTATTAACTCAATTTGATCTGAGTAATTCTGGATGGCAATTTTCAGAATATTTACCTTGGGCTGAACCAATTGGTTTAAGTTATAGTTTGGCAGTTGACGGTTTATCATTACCTTTGCTTGCTTTAAATGGTTTACTTACCATTATTGCTATTTATAGTATTGGAGAAAATGTTGAACGTCCCCGTCTTTATTACTCTCTAATTCTATTAATTAATGCAGGCATAACTGGGGCTTTAGTTGCTCAGAATCTATTGCTATTCGTAATTTTTTACGAACTAGAATTAATCCCTTTTTATTTGATGATTGCCATCTGGGGAGGAGAAAAACGAGGTTATGCATCGATTAAATTTCTACTCTACACAGCCGTATCAGGATTGTTAGTTTTAGCTGCCTTTTTAGGAATTGCTTTTCTCAACGGTTCTGCTAGTTTTGATTACGATACTATTACCACTCAAGGCTTATCTTTAAACACTCAACTCTTTTTACTCACCGTATTATTAGTTGGATTTGGAATTAAAATTCCTTTAGTACCTTTACATACTTGGTTACCTGATGCTTATACTGAAGCTTCTCCTGCTGTTACCATTCTTCTAGGCGGAATCCTGGCTAAACTCGGAACTTATGGTCTGATTCGCTTTGGTTTACAACTATTTCCCGAAACTTGGTCAATTGTTGCTCCTGGATTAGCAGTTATCGGTACAATTAGTGTACTTTATGGAGCCTTAAGTGCGATCGCACAAAAAGATATCAAACGCATGGTGGCTTATAGTTCTATTGGTCACATGGGCTACATTTTAGTAGCTGCTGCTGCTGGTACGGAATTAAGTATTTTGGGTGCGGTAGCACAAATGATCGCTCATGGTTTGATTCTGGCTCTACTCTTCCATTTAGTTGGTATTGTTGAACGTAAGGTGGGAACTCGTGATTTGGATGTTCTCAATGGTTTAATGAATCCTATTCGCGGTTTACCTCTTACCAGTGCTTTATTGATTATGGCAGGTATGGCTAGTGCTGGTATCCCTGGTTTGGTGGGATTTGTAGCTGAATTTATTATCTTTCAAGGAAGTTTCGCCACTTTCCCCATTCCTACGTTACTTTGCATCATTGCTTCTGGTTTGACGGCAGTTTACTTTGTCATCCTGCTCAATCGTACCTGTTTTGGTAAATTAGACAATAAATTAGCTTATTATCCCACCGTACTTCGTTCAGAAACTATTCCTGCTTTTGTTTTAACTGTAATTATTCTTTTCTTAGGAATTCAACCAAACTGGTTACTACGTTGGATCGAACCCACGACAGATTTATTAGCAGTCAAGATTTTTAATAATCAAATTGAAGAAATTGCTCTTCAACAACTACCAGCAACCAATCTTCTATTGAAATTGAATTTGAATTAGGAAGTTTTGTGATGAAATTAACTTTATTTTTATTAACGGCTCTATCTATTGTTCCAGCGTTAACAATTCCAACCCAATTGTCTGCCCAAACTCCCATTGAAAACTTAAAAAGTATGCAGGGTATCACTATTTCAGGCGAAGTTGAAAGCGTGGTTGGCAATAATTTTACTCTTAACGACGGAACAGGACAAATAATTGTGGATGCAGGACCTCGTTGGTGGCATCAAATCGATTTAAATACTGGAGAATCTGTCACCGTAGTAGGAGAAATGGGTCGAGATGAGTTTGATGCTTTCTCTATCACCCGTAAAAATGGCGAGGTAATTGATATTCGACCACCTCAAGGACCTCCTCCTTGGTCAGGCGAGCGCAAATAAAAAATAGCCACCAATGAATTTGATTAGTAACCAATGACGAATGACTAACAACTAAGGACTTATCATGGTACAAACACCTCTCAAACCTACAGCTAAACTTCCTCCCTCCACTCATCAATTTGCTGATGTTATTCATCGCCTGGAAGCGGGTGGGTCGATGTTACCTGATACGCCAGAGAACTTGATGCAGATTATCGGTATTTATAAAGCTTATGCAGTACCGATGGATTTTTATTGGCGCGACTTATTATATATTGCCGAACGAGTCTTTTTAGACCCACTTCCCTTCTTTAAATACTTCCTCCCCAAAGAATACCTAGACTTGCACAATCACTACGCAGGGGATGATGCCGACTTGAGAATTTGGCGAGGAGAAGCTACTGCCCATCCAGAATTACTAGAGTTTATGGAGAAGGGTAAAACCTTCAAAATGCCAAAATTATTTCATCATTTATGGCACGATCGCATTAATATGGAATTTGCTGAAGCTTGTATGCGGGCAATGCTTTGGCATGGTAGAGATATGGGTTGGGGTAAGTTTGATGGTTACCTCGATACTGAAGAGTATAAAGCCAATGCAGACAGGGCAATTAAAGCTTACTTTAAATATAATCCTGCTATGTTGGGGTTATATAAACTCTTCCCAGAGATGTTTCTCGAACAAGTCAGACAGCTATCTTACTATTCCAACCTCGGTTTATTCTGGGAAGTTATGGCACCAGTCTTCTTTGAAATGTCTGATATTTACGATGAAGGTGGTTTTAAAGGTGTCCCTGATGCCATGAATTTTTTAGTCAATGGCATTTTTGCGATCGCAGGTAGACCAATTTATCATCATGTTTATATTCGGGGTGAATGCTACGAAATTATTCCCAAATCGAAAGGTTTTACCTGGTTATACGAGGCTGCTTTACCCTACGTCGAGGCTGTCTTTTATCGTACCGCACCGTTCCGTGGTACAAAATCTTATAACGCCCAAGCTAAACAAGTTCCCGACGATCAAAAAGATTTTCACTACGGCATTTTATACGCAGATGTTTTTCCTGTAGGTACGGCAGGAATTCCTCCAACATTATTAATGGATGATATGTATCATTTTCTGCCCGATTATTTGCAGAAATACTATCAAGAACATTGTCGAGGCGAAGAAGATATCTTAATTCAATTAGGAATTACGTTCCAGCGATCAATGTATAACGTAACTTCGGCAGTAATTCAAGCTCTGCGTCAAGCTTTGTTGTATCCTTTAGACGATCCTAATCCCAAACATTTACTTAAAAATCGTCAATTTTTTGAAGCCCAAATGGATCGTTTCTTGCGTCCCGAAGCTCGTTTAAAAGACATTCAATCTCAAGCCTATCGCTAATGTTGTTTTTATTAAGTAATAGGTAATAGGTAAAAAGTAATAATTATTTTATTTTGAAGCTTTTTGCTTATTACTTATCTTTAATTTATTAACAACTAAAACTACGAAAATCATTATGAATGGACAAAAAGAGGTTTTTGAAATTAATTTTGTTTCTGCGATCGCTTTGGGTTTTGCTTTGTTAATTTCTTTGTTTACTTGGTTGTAACGTCAAAAAATCTTAATAAGATTAAAGTATTTGATTTACTACAATATAGCTTAAATTGTTATATTGTAATGTCAAATAATTATAATGAATAGAAGATTTGATGGTTTACTAGTTTATAGCGTTATTACCCTTAGTTTGCTTAGTTGTCAAGAAATTATTGCCCTTCGGTCTGTTCTAGCCCAGTATTCTAACCTAGAAAATTTTGTTGATATTACAGGTGTTTATGGCGAAAAAGAAATACAACAATTAACGCAATTAGGTGTTATTAAAACCACATCTAACCAATTCCAACCATCAACAGCTATCACACGAGGTGAATTTATTGCTTGGTTAGTTAAAACTTACAACGAATTACACGAAAACCCAGTTCGTTTACCAGAAAATCCTACCTCTGCTTTTCCAGATGTCACACCTTCTCATCCTCACTTTACTTATATTCAAGCTGCCCATGATGCAGGATTTTTGACTGGATTTACTGATGGGACTTTTCGACCAGATGAAGTGTTAACTAGGGAACAAGCAATCGCTATAAAAGGTCGCTTAGATACGACCGGAAGTGGTAAAGATAGTCGTTCTCCTGATAAGCTTCGTATTTTTATGGAAAAAACTAAAGGATTTCAAGATGCAGCAACTATGTCTGATGAGTTTGTTCCTTACTTAGCTTTTGATTTTGGTAATGCTGCCGGGGGCAGAAATTTTCAAAGAGTTTACGGTACTACTGCAATTTACGCACCTCAAAAACCCGTAACTAAGGCAGAAGCAGCAGTACTGTTGTCTAAATTTCGCAAAGGAGAAAGTATAGAACAAGTGCTGAAAAAGAAGCAAATTCAACAATAATATTGCTTCGTCAGTTAATCGATTTGAAAGTTCAGATAATTGCTCTTGCGCGTCTGCAATTGTTCAATATTTAGGACACGCAAGCAATATCTATCTCTCAACTATCCCATCAAAATAACATTATCAATCACATGAATAACTCCGTTATCTGCTTCAATATCTGCTGCAATTACTGTGGCATTTTTAACTTCAAAACCATCAGAACAATCAATTGAAATTGGTGAACCTTCTAAAGAAGTTACGGAATCAACTTTTTCTAAATCTGCTTTCATTAATTTTCCAGACACAACATGATAAGTTAAAATTCGAGCTAACTGGGGAGTATTTTGCACCAAAGTTTGAATTGTTCCTGGAGGTAGTTTAGCAAAAGCATCATCAGTAGGAGCAAAAACAGTAAAGGGACCAGGACTTTTTAAAGCTTCAACTAAATTAGCTTCTTTGACCGCAGTTACTAAAGTTCTAAATCCTTCTGTATTAACAGCAATATCAACAATATCAGGCATATTTCTAGATTTTATTTTTGTTGTTTATTAGTAGTTGGGACTGTTAAATTTACCTTCTCTGTGTCGTAAAAATTTATTTTCAACACATCACATAAAATATAGTAATTTTTAATTATTTTATTCTTTAACTAAATTTATGTTGTTGATAATATTTATAAATCCCGTGACTATACAATATAAACCATTTGTTGACTTAAATAATATTAAAAAATCAATTTTATTGATAAAATATTTTAATTAAATCAATTTACAAGTGTTAGCTTTTAATTTTTTACTTTTGTCTTTTTACTGTAACTAAATTTTTTGTTAATATCTGAGCAAGAAGCAAAACTATAGTAGTTCTCAAACTTTTAAGGTATATTTAGTTTTGCCTTATGCCCTCGGCTTTAAAGCAATTAATTTTGTACCTTATGACTATAAAAAACGCCATACACTACTCATTCATATTTTTATAAGTAGCTACAGAAGAAGGTGAAATACGATTAAGATAACGGAAAATCCAATATTTTAAAACCGTATCTAAAATCACAGGAAAAGTAGCAATAAATAAGAAGTTAAAATCCCGATTTTCTGGCAAACCTAAATGACGAGAAATTCCTCCTAAAATCACTTCCCATCCATGCGGAGAATGATAACCAACAAACATATCGGTTAATAAAATAATCAAAAAAGCTTTAGCAGAATCGCTTAAACCATAGACTATTTCATCTAAAAAAGATTTAACAATAACAATTTCTTTTTTACAAACAAAAATAATACCTGCAAAAGCAATTAAAGAAAAAATATCAGAAAAAACATTACTAATAGCATCTACATTATGATGACGATATTCTTCAGCAATTTCGCCAGCTTTCTGCTGTAATCTGACTTCCATTTCTTTTTCAGAAATACGCGGAGTTAAACCAAGTAAATTTTGAAAATGAAGATTTTCTTCATAGTGACGTAACTCAACAAAAGCTTCTTCTTCTAAATCTTTATTAATAAAAAGTATTTGTTCGCGCTCGGCAAAATATTCTTCTACAAGAGGAGTTACCAAAAAAGTTTTGGCAATTTGGTGAGTCATTAAAGGAACAATAATCAAAATTAGTAAAAATCTAATAGAAATCGCTGTCTTATTACGAGAGCGACGAAATTTCTTTAAAACTTCTTCTTCTGTAGTTTCCAATTGGGGATCTATTTCCTGTTTAATTCGATTAATTGTTCTCATAAAAGAACGTGGTAAAACCCCTGTTTTGTCCGAAATCGTTTCTAAATTAGGATCTTTGAGGGAATTTTTCTTATTTTTTGGTAAAGTCAGTTGATGTTTAGCAATAGAAGAATCAATTGTTATATTTGAGTCTGAATTAACAGATATAATTTCTTGATTTTGATAACGATTAACAACTTTATCGATAAAATTAAGTTTTTCGACAATTGTTAAATTAGACTTAGGTGGTAATCCATTATTATAAGTAATTGCTACTTCATTGTTATTAGGTTGAGTATCGGAAAAAATCAAAAAAGAGCGACTAATTTTAAATTCTGTTAACCTGAATTTAATTGTCTTAAGATAATTATCAACATCAGCACGAAAAACTTTGAAAACACTATTAGAATAACCCATAGTTTGAGTAAGTACTGGTTGACCATTAAAATGATCATCTTCGATCGCTTTAATTTTCACAGCAGCACGATAAGCTTGATCTAAAGCTCTTTCTGGAGTAGCAGACAACCACTTTCTTCCGCTACTAACAATGTTTTGTAATTTCATGTGCGTCAATTGATTCTTACCTAAAAAAGAATTATCTGAGTTTTTTAGACGAACTTATCTACAACAACCATTATGATACTTAGTGTAGTGTAGATAGTATGTTAACAAAATACTTTTCTAGCAAGCTAGATTAAAAATATTTATCTCAATTCAAGAGCTTATTAATTGAGGAATTGCCATTTTGAATTATCAAAATGATCTTAAATCTGCTCTATGGTTTTCAGGAACAACTCGTCAGGGAAAAACTTCCAATTTGGTTCGTGAGTTTCAGCAGTGGGTAAACAAACAAATAAATCACCAAAATAACCAAAAATCTCTGCTTACTCAATCCGATCTTCCTCAAAATCAACTAGCTTCTGTTATCTTAGTCTTTGCTGCCAATAACCATAATCGTCGAGAATTAGCCAATCGTTTAGCTGTTGCAATTGAAGGAACATACCCTATTAATTGTAAAACTCCTGTTGGTTTTATTACCGATGAGGTAATCTTATTTTGGCCTTTAATTTTTGAAAAATTGCAGCTTAAAGCTCAATTTCCTTTGAGATTACGTCCTGAAACCGAACAAGAATTAGCTACTAAATTATGGCGTAATGAAGCTGATTGGGATATTTTAACCAAAGTAATTCCAGAATATTCTTTAGTTCGTCAATCCCTCGATCTATTTCAGTTAGCAGCCACCAGTGGTACTCCAATTGAAGATCTTGCCACTATTTTAGAACAAGGCTTGCTTACTCAAAAGCAAGAAGAAGCAGTCTGGCAAAGAATGGCAGAATTATTACTTAAGTGGCGTAAATGGTCTTTAGAAAGAGGTTTATTAAGCTACGGTTTAATTTATGAACTATACTGGCGTTATTTACTACTTCATCCTACCTATCAATACCATTTAAACCGTCGTTATCGAGGTGTTTTTGCAGATGATGTCGATGATTATCCAGCGATCGCGCTTGATTTATTTGAGTTGCTCTTAGATAGCGGTGCGTTTGGTGTTTTTACTTATAATCCCAACGGTAAAATACGTCTGGGTTTAAATGCCGATCCTAATTATTTAGAAGGTTTAGCAGAGCGTTGTCAAGTCAGAGAACTATCAGACTCGTTTAATCTCAACGATAAATTAGCTCAACAAGCAATTGCTTTAGTTAATAACACTCCCACTTTCATAACTCTACCAGAGACAATCGAATCGATTCAAACCATTTCCCGTGCCGAACTATTACGAAAAACAACTGAAATTATTATTGAGGCGGTTAAACAAAACATTATTCAGCCAGCAGAAATTGCTATTATTGCTCCTGGTTTAGATGAAATTGCCCGCTATACTTTAATCGAAATTTTTACCGCTAGTGGAATTGCAATCAAACCTCTTAACGAACAACGCCCCTTAATTGCTTCTCCTTTAGTTAGAGCTTTACTAACTTTACTCGCTTTAATCTATCCAGGTTTAGGACGTTTAGTAGACTCAGACGCGATAGCAGAAATGTTGACTATTCTCAGTTCCTCTTGGATATCAGGCAAATTAGTGCCTGAAATAGATCCTGTCAGGGCTGGTTTACTTGCTGATTACTGCTATCATATCGATCCAGACCAACCATATTTATTACCAATAGAATCTTTCGCACGTTGGGATCGTTTAGGACACAAAGCAACTAACGCCTATCTCAAAATTGCTACTTGGATTGAACAACAGAAATTTCAACAGCAATCATCTTTTTTCAATCCTACAATTTTACTTGACCGCGCGATCAACCATTTTTTAGCCCGTGGTAATCATCTTCCCTACGATAAACTAGCTAATCTTAGAGAATTAATGGAAACTGCTCAACATTTTTGGGAAGTAGATCGTCGACTCAGACAAAATGAACCAAGTTTTCAAACTCAATCTGATACCATTGCTCAATTTATTTGTTTATTGCGCCGAGGTACAATTACAGCTAACCCTCGTCCGACTCAAGAGCTTCAACCCCAACCCAATGCCATTACTCTAGCTACTATTTTTCAGTATCGTTCTTTACGTTCTGCCCATCGTTGGCAATTTTGGTTAGATGCAGCCTCTCCTCTCTGGGAACAAGGTGGTGCAGCTACTCTCTTTGCTGCTCATTTATTTCTTAAAGAATGGTCGGGAAAAATGTGGTTACCAGAAGATGAATATGAAATGAATCGACAACGGTTGGAGAGAATTTTACAAGATTTAATTGGTAGAGCTACGGAAAAAATCTTTTTGTGTCACAGTGATCTAGGTGTTAATGGCACAGAACAAACTGGTGCTTTACTGACTCTAGTTCATGCGTCCAAACAAAATCTAAGTAATTTAGCCGAGTTGAAAATTTCTTAACTTTTAACTTTTGACTTAAAAGCTTAATAAGATGGGCAATGCCCATCTTAAAACTTAATCAATGTAGTGTTAATCAAGCTTCTTGCTTCTTGCCATAACGAGAAAAGCGACGACGTTGTTTGCGTCTTGCGATCGCTTTTCGTTTGCGTTTTTCAATGGGGGTTTCAAAATGACGATGTTTTTTTAAATCTGGAAAAATTCCTGCCTTGGATACTTGTCTTTTAAATCGGCGTAGGGCTGACTCAATCCCTTCATTTTCGCCGATAGTTACTTGAGCCATTAATTAATTCCTCTCCAAAATAATAAAATTGTTACACTTGTTTGGTTAGCACTTAGATGAAATCTTACAACACACAAACCTTAGCTTGTGACAAAAGAAAATCAAATAACTGCTTGACGTTGCTTACGTTCAAAACATTACTAGACTAAAACAATTATTAATTTGAATTAGCCAAAAAAAATTTAACCCACTTTTCTACAATTCAGTTTGTGGTTAATTTTCTGAACCAAATAATCTTGATTACTAAAAATTTTAACGGTAGTGAGAAATAATCAAATTAATAACTGCGATTGTATTTATTGCCCCAATTACCACCACCTCTGCGATTACCACCACCACCTTGATTTTTATTATTTTCGCGGTTTCGAGCTTTATTAACTTTTAATTCTCTTCCCATCCATTCTGCTCCGTCAAGAGCTTCAATAGCAGCAGTTTCGGCAGCTTCTGTTTCCATTTCCACAAAACCAAAACCGCGCATCTTACCAGTTTCTCGGTCAGTTGGTAAATAAACTTTTTTTACCTTGCCATATTCGGCAAAAACTTCACTTAAATCTTCTTGGGTAACTTGGTAAGATAAATTACCTATATAAATGGACATCGAGCATCTCCTGAATCTATAAGATCGGCTTGAGATGTTAGATTCGGAGAAACAGTTGTCTGATTAGAAATAAAAACAAAACTCTAAAACCGAATGTAAATCTCAACTTACAATTATATACTAGCATTTTATTAAAGATTAAACTGTGTCAAAATCTTTTTATAAAAGCCATAGTTTTGACTTGATAACTAAAGTTTTTGGGAGATGAGGAATGTCATGATTAATTTTACTCCTCATTTCCTAATTTTGTTATCTAAACTTATTTAAAGCTAGTCAGATTTTGAATTTTTTTTATTTAGTATCTTGGCTAACCAATCGTTTTTTTAAAGATTCTGAGCGACGTTTAGCAACAGAGTTATTAGGTTCGTATTTTAAGGCTTCTTCATAGCTTTCTAAAGCTTTAACTATCATTTGTTTTTTTTCATAAACATTACCCAAATTATTTAAAGCAGTAACATAATCAGGATAAAGTTTCAAAGCTTCTTTATATTGACGAATTGCAGTGTCATATTGTTCTTGAGCAAAGTAAGCATAACCCATTGCATTATGAATTAATGCTTGATTTTCTGGTTCAAGATCTTCTTGAGCTTTTAAGGCTTTTTGAAATATATTAAGTGATTGAACAAAAAGTTTTTTATCTAGATAAAGACTGCCCAACTGATAATATTCTTTTGCTGTTCCTTTTTCTTTTTTTAACTTCTTTTGTAAACGAGAAAAAAGATTTTCTTGACGACGAGTTTTAATTACTTCTATCAAAACAAAAATAGCAGCAAAAAGCAAAATGGCAAGTAAAGCAGAAATATATGCAAGTGGCAATGTTTCAGACATAATTTACTATTTTTGATTTAAATGATACTATTTACTCTTAGCAATTATTTTCTCATTGGTTGGTTACTCTCAGGCAAACCCCAATATTTGATTCTTTCGTGCAACCATCCTGACTCTTGCCAGACGGCGATCGCATCTCTAACTTGTTGCCTCAACTCTTGATATTGTAAGCCTTTAGGCATCACTATACATAGAGCTTCTCCAGAAAGTCTGACCGATAATAATTTATATTGAGGATATTCTTGACTCCATCCTGTTAAAACACTTAAATCAGCAGCAAAAGCGTCAGCTTGGTTAATTTCTAGTAATTCCAAGGCTTCTTGATAAGAATCAACTCCAATTAAGTGAGCATTGGGAAATTTGCTTTTAATTACAGCGATCGTTGCTGAATTTTTCAATAGAGCAATTTTGGCTTGCTGAAGCTCTTCTGGGTTGTTGAGTGATATCTTTTTGCTAATCAAACCAGTCCCATCTAAATAATAATAAGGACTTAAATCCACTATTCGTCTACGGGCAGCAGTATCAGAAACTCTAGCAATCACCAAATCAACTCGATCATCTAAAATTACTTTAAGTCGGTCTTGGTTGCTAACAGGTTGAAGTTTTACTGCATTAGCATCACCGAGGATTTCTTGAGCTAAACGATGTGCCAAATCTATTTCTAAACCAACTAAATTGCCTTTTTGATCGATAAAACCAAGCGGACGAAGATTATCTTTAACTGCTACGATTAATTGACCACGACTTTTAATTTCTTCTAAATCTGCTGCTACCGTTAATGAAGCTCTCATTAAAGTCAAAGCTACCAGACTGATAACTAAAGTCAAGGCAAAACAAGGTCGTCCTTTCATGAAATTTCAGCTTGCAGTTAGGTGCGTCAAAAATTGTTTGATAAACTGATTTTCTTGCTAAAAAATGGTTAAAACTCGGCTTATTTGTCAGAGAAACCGAGTTTTATTAACACATAGTCGATTTTGTTGAATTAAAAACAAATTTTTATGCCTGTTTGGCTAAGTCTACTACTTTACTAAAAGCTTGAGGATCAACCATCGCTAATTGCGCTAGCATTTTGCGATTCAAACCAACATTTGCTTTTTTCAGGTTACCTGTTAGTTGACTATAACTCATGCCATGTTGACGGGCAGCAGCGTTAATTCTAGTAATCCAAAGCCGGCGGAAGTCTCTTTTACGTTTACGGCGATCGCGATAGGCATTCCGTAATGCCTTCATTACCTGCTGATTAGCTGTGCGGAATAATCTTGAATGAGAACCGCGAAATCCTTTAGCTAGTTTAAGAATTTTTTTGCGACGTTTGCGGGCAACATTGCCCCTCTTAACTCTGGTCATAGTTTCTCTTCTTTAGTAAATTTATTTAGTTGACGACGATTTTTTCGACTATCAAAACTTTTGTCGATCTTGATAGTTAATTACATATAAGGCATCATCAAACGTACATTTTTTTCATCAGCCTCATCCACTAAAGCAATGTTAGAGAGACGGCGACGAGTACGTTCTTTGCTTTTGGGTTGTAACAAGTGATTTTTAAAGGCTTTCCGTCTAAAAATTTTTTTACCGCTACCAGTAGGACGAAAACGCTTGGCAGCAGCCTTGCGAGTTTTGAGCTTAGGCATGAACTATTATTTATAATTCGACACAATTTACCATTATACCTTGATTTTGCTAGTCGTCAGCAAATTATTTTACTGATTATTTTTCACAAACTAAAAGATTGTAGCCGTTTAGATTGGCGAGATGATGACGAAGAGTAGGGTATGTTTTGGCTCTCAGGGCGATCGCTGTGCGTCTAAACTAAGCTGAGATCGCTTTTAACTAGCAGTAAAAACCCAATCAAGATTTAATTTTACTTTACTTTAAACTGATTCAAAACTCTTACAATAAATAAGTCTAACTAACAAATTTTCCTTAACTTTTAAGCGGTTAAAAAAATGAATTAGCTAGACTTTGTACCACAACTAAATTCTATGAAGAAGCAACTAATTTAGAGCTATCAGAAGCTGAAAATTGAGCTACTAACTGACGAAATTCATCTCCAGTAATGGTTTCTTGTTCGATTAAAATATCAACAATGCGATCGATGGTAGAGCGATTTTGACGAATGATATTTTTTGCTCTTTCATAAGCATGAATTAAGATTGAGCGGATTTGATCGTCGATTTGATATTCTGTAACTTTAGAATATTCTGAGCGTTTCATCGAATCTCCACCCAAAAATACTGGTTGTTCTTGTCCTTCTAAAGCAAGAGGACCAAGATCGGACATACCAAATTTAGTGACCATTTGCCTTGCTAAAGAAGTAACTTTTTCGAGGTCATTACTTGCACCAGTGGTGATTTCACTATCACCAAAGATTATTTCTTCTGCTGCTCGACCGCCTAAAGTAGAAGTGATCATTGCCAGAATTTGGTTTTTGGTAACTAAACCTTGTTCTTCATCGGGAGTAAACCAAGTCAAACCTTTAGCTTGTCCGCGAGGGATCAAGGTAACTTTTTCTAGAGGATCGTGACCGGGAGTTAGAGTAGCAACCAAAGCATGACCAACCTCATGATAGGCAATTAAACGTTTAGCTTTACTATCTACTAAAGAAGCTCCTTCCATGCCTGCTACTACTCGATCAATTGCATCATTGATTTCTAACATGGTGATTGCATCTTTGCGTCTTCTTGCTGTCAGAATAGCAGCTTCATTAAGGAGATTAGCTAAATCTGCACCAGAGAAACCAGGAGTACGACGAGCGATCGCTTCTAAAGAAATTTCTGGAGCGACTTTTTTGTTACGAGCGTGAACTTCTAAAATCCCTAATCTGCCTTCAAAATCGGGATAATCTACCATTACTTGACGGTCAAAACGCCCAGGACGAAGTAAAGCTGAGTCTAGGACATCGGGACGGTTGGTGGCAGCAATGACAATAATACCTGCGTTGCCTTCAAAACCATCCATTTCAGTCAGTAGCTGATTGAGAGTTTGTTCTCTCTCATCGTTACCGCCACCGATACCAGCACCTCTTTGACGACCTACCGCATCAATTTCATCAATAAATATTAAACAAGGTGCATTTTCTTTCGCTTTTCTAAATAAATCGCGGACGCGAGATGCACCCACACCGACAAACATCTCGACAAATTCCGAACCAGAGATACTAAAGAATGGAACTCCAGCTTCTCCTGCGATCGCTTTAGCTAAGAGAGTTTTACCTGTTCCAGGAGGTCCAACTAATAACATTCCTCTGGGAATTTTTGCGCCCACGGCAGTAAATTTTTCTGGTTGCTTGAGAAAAGTGACAATTTCTTGCAATTCTTCCTTAGCTTCTTCAATTCCCGCTACATCTCCAAATTGGATTCCTGTTTTAGCTTCCATTTGAAATCTGGCGCGAGATTTGCCAAAATTAAATGCTTGACCAGAAGCAGAAGCAGAACGACGAATAATCATCACTAATCCTGCTAATAATAAAAAAACAATGAAGAGATTGAGAATAATCCCAACGGCAGCCGTACGATCGGCAGAGTTATCAATTTCTAATTCTGCATTATTGGCTCGAATTTTGGGAATTAAGTTTTGATTTTGATCGAATAAAATGACGGTTTTGGCAGGTTCATCTGCGCTTTGACCTTTTAAAGTAACTTTTGCCCGATTAGTAGTTTCATCTAATTGAACTTTGTCAATTTGTCCTTGTTCAAGTTGTTGTAAAAACTGACTGTAGCTAAGGGTATTTTTGTTTTCTTGTCCTAAAGCTGGTGTTGTCAAAAGAACAGTTTGTAGAATCATCCAACCAGCAGCTAGTTTTTTCCAAGCAGCAGAACGATGTTTCGGTTGATTTACTATTACAGTAGATTGATTTGATTGATGGTTACCATCTACCTCTGCTTGATTCTTTCTGTTCATCTGACAAGTTTTTTTCATATACACAGTGACATTAATTAGCTGAAGTTTCTTAAGCCTAACTAAAAAATTCTTATTTCTGCTATTGATGCTTTCTTAGTAGTTTTCAACACAAAATATTTAGACTATATTTCTAGTTTGACACGTTGATCGCGATTTAGTTAAAAAAACTCTTGTTCCAAGGTCTAAAGAGTGGTTACTTTACTCAGTCCATCCCAACCTCCTACAATAAAGGATTACTATTAAACTAAAAAAATAATCTCGCGATCGCTTAATTCATCAGTATCTTCATTGTGGCGTACAAAGATATAGCAGTTCTCAGATTAATGAGATACAGTTCATTTCTCTGGTTTTTGTTGATAGTTGAGACCTACGGTAGTGCGCTTCGCGTATGTTAATTGTTTGTCCACAGATAAAGACAGATAAACGCAGATGGAGTTATGGATTGGTAGTGTTTTTTGTTAATGGTTAATTGTTGATAGCTGATTGTTGGTCGCTACGTGTACCTTCGGTGAGGTTGATTCTTCATCTCTCATAATTAGTAATTACTAATGGTGTACCTCACCTATTTGAGAAAGGCTATATTTAGGTAGAGTTAGATGCTTTTGGTTGACTCAGAAAGTAACTATAAGCTATAAAACAATCGTTACCATAGCAAAGATTTAAGTATTTCATATAATTTACACGTTAGTTATTTAAAAATATTCTTTAATTATTTTCCAAGTCCAAAAATATTTTGGATTCAATTATGTCTGATTTACTAATCAATCAAATTACTGAATTTGTCCAAAGATTGTCAATTTTAACTAAAATTGATGTTCAAAATAGTTGGCATTATACAACTGCTGATTTTTCATTTAAACCAAGTTATTTAACATCATTAAATTTGAATGAATGGCAGGATGTTGTAGTCAATGAGCGAAAATATATTGTCTGGGAGAAAGGACGTAAAATTTATTGGCTAGCACAAAAAATTATTATTCCTTTTCATTTACAAGGCTACCCTTTGACAGGATTAAGTTTGCGTTTAGTTTTAACTTGGTGGGCAGAAGATGCCCAAATTTTTGTTAACGGTAACTTAGTTCAACAAGGAGACTTGTTTGATTCTTCGTCCAGAATTTTACTAACTAATGATGCTCAACCTGGTGAAGAATTTTTAATTACTATTCGCTTAATTAGTCCAGGACATGACCTTGGTGCATTAATGCGATCGCATTGTGTTTATGAAAGTAATAATAATCAGATCGATCCTGGTTTTGTAGCGACTGAATTGTCTATTCTTGCTAAATATTTAACTCAGTTTGAACCAGAAAAATTAGCCTTACTCGCAAACGAAGTTGAAAAAATAGCATGGAATTTAGTTACTAATGCTGAAGAGTTTAATCGTCATCTTAATCATCTACGTCAGCGATTATTACCCTTAGCTAAAAATATTAAACAACGTTGTTTTTATCCTCTTGGTCATGCTCATTTAGACATGGCTTGGTTATGGACTACAGATGAAACTTATCAAGTTGCCCAACGAACTTTTCAATCTGTTTTAAATTTACAACAAGAGTTGCCTTATCTTACCTTTGGTCATACTACTTCTGCACTTTATCAATGGATTGAACAAAATCGTCCCGATCTATTTTCAGTCATTAAAGAAGCAATTAAGCTGGGACAATGGGAAATTTTAGGAGGAATGTGGGTAGAACCAGATGTTAATCTGATCAGTGGTGAATCGATTATTCGTCAACTGTTTTATGGTCAAAAATATCTAGCAGAAAAATTTGAACAGATTGCTACAATTGCTTGGTTACCTGATAGCTTTGGTTTTAGTTGGCAGTTACCTCAAATTTTTCGGCAAGCTGGCATCGATTATTTTGTGACAGGTAAGTTGCATTGGAACGATACAACTAAATTTCCTCATGGTTGTTTTTGGTGGGAATCTCCTGACGGCACTAAATTATTAACCTTGATGTCTCCTCCCAATGTCACGGGTGTGATGGATACTAATCCCATTACCATGACTAATTATGCAGTTGAATGGGAATCTCAAACGGGATTGCAAGATATCTTTTGGTTACCTGGGGTAGGAGATCATGGCGGAGGACCTACCAAAGATATGTTAGAAGTAGCAGCAAAATGGAATAATTCTCCTTTCTTTCCTCAGATTCAATTTTCTACTGCTTCTCAATATCTAGCCAAAATCAATAAAACTAAGATTTCTCTTCCAACTTGGCAGGATGAATTATATCTAGAACTTCATCGTGGTTGTTATACTACCCACGCCGATCAGAAGAAGTTTAATCGTTATTGTGAAGGATTACTTTATCAAGCAGAATTGTTTGCAACTCTCGCGAGTACTATTAGTAAAGACAGGTTCGATTGCGACAGACTTCCCCATTATCTAGATAGTAACCCAAATTTTGTCAAAGATCAACCCTGGCAATCATTAATTGAGATTGCTTGGAAAAAAGTTTTATTTAATCAATTTCACGACATCTTACCTGGAACATCGATTCCCGAAGTATTTGCAGAAGCGAATCGGAATTGGCAAGCAGCAATAGAGATAGGAGAAACAATTCTCAAAGGGGCTTTAAGTGCGATCGCGTCTCAAATCAAATTACCTCTACCACCTCAACCAACTGCCAAACCAATTGTGGTTTTTAACTCTCTTAATTGGCAGCGAGATGAAGTTGTTAGTGTAGCTGCAACTCAATTTAATTGGGAAGTATACGACTTACAGGGCAATAAACTACCATCTCAACTCAGTTGCGACAATCAATTATTATTTCTAGCTGAAGCAATTCCTTCAATTGGTTATCGTCTGTTTTGGATAGTTGCTACTGAAATCACTCAAGAAAACCAATTTCCCGATTATTTTGTTCTTGAAAATCAACACCTTAAAGTAAAAGTTAATCCCACCACAGGAGATGTAGATAGTATCTTTGACAAGACTAATCAAAAAGAAATACTTCAAAGCAAAGGAAATCAACTACAAGCCTATCGCGATCAAGGACAATATTGGGATGCTTGGGATATCGATCCTAATTATCAACAACACCCTTTAACACCTACAAAATTAATTTCGATTGAGTGGTTAGACTATGGAACAATTCAACAACGTCTGCGAGTAATCAGAAAATTAGGTTCATCAACATTTACCCAAGATTATCTTCTGCAAACGAATTCTCCTCTGTTAAAAATCATCAATATAGTAGATTGGCAAGAAACTCAGGTAGTTGTAAAAGCTGCTTTTCCTTTCAATTTAACCAGTGATTATGCTACTTATGAAATTGCTTGTGGTGCAATTAAACGTACTACCAAACCCCAAACCAAAGCAGAACAAGCAAAATGGGAAGTACCAGCTTTAAAATGGGCAGATTTAAGCGATCCTAAACAAAATTATGGTGTTAGCTTGCTCAACGACTGCAAATATGGCTATGATAGTCAACCCGATCAACTACGTTTAACCTTACTTCGTAGTTCTTTATGGCCCGATCCAACCGCAGACAAAGGAATACACCAGTTTACTTATGCTATTTATCCTCACATAAATAGTTGGGAATTAGCAAGAACCGTTCATAAAAGTTACGAATTAAATATACCTCTTCAGGTAATTAATATAGATATTATTTCTTCAAAAGAACAGCAATTATCTCCTGTAGGAAGCTTTTTAGACTTATCAGCAGAAAATTTAATTTTGATGACACTCAAACCAGATCGAGAAACAAAAGATTTAATTTTACGTTGTTATGAATGTCATGGAAAAACCAGCCAATTATATTTACAAGGAGATTTAGATTTAAACATCAAATATCCAGTTGATTTTTTAGAGCGACAACAATCTAATTCCTCTTCTTTGACTCATCCTAAATCTTATCAAATTCAACCTTGGCAAATCATTAGCTTGAAAATAGGTTGATTTAATTTAAAATACTTTTCAGTAATCAGGCAAATTTTTTATGGCTAAAGAAATAGAAAGAAAATATTTAGTTAAAGGAGAACAATGGCGTACTTTAGCAACAGGAATAATTTATCGTCAAGGATATATTCCTACAGCAGGAAACCAAACTGTTCGAGTTCGTTTGGTCGGTGAACAAGGATATTTAACAATTAAAGGACCAAGAATTGGTATTTCTAGAACAGAATTTGAATATCCAATTCCCTTAGAAGATGCTCAAGAAATGCTACTTAATCTCTGTGCCAAACCTTTGATTGAAAAGAAAAGATACAAAATAAAATATCAAGATTTAATTTGGGAAGTTGATGAGTTTTTTGGCGAAAATGCAGGCTTAATTATTGCTGAAGTAGAATTAGAATCAGAAAATCAATTGATTGATTTACCCGATTGGATTGACTGCGAAGTAACTGATCCAAAATATTTTAACTCTAATTTAATTAAACATCCCTACAGTAAATGGGAAGAAAATATATCTAGACTATCTAAATAATGAAATGTAGCTTAGTGTTCATGATTGATGGCACTGAACTAGTAACAAATCTTTTTAAATTTTATTGATCAAGTATTAATTTAGAACTGCTATGGATGCAAATATCCTAAACAAACCTTGTTAATTATTTAATAAATCAAGCGCGAACTTCAGTGAAGTAATTAACACAGAAGATAAAAAACTAAAGCTTTAGTATATATCTTGGAGTTGTTATTGTTTTTTTTATTATCGGAGTAACAATCAAATAAAGCTTGGTATTTGATCTGTAACAATCAGTGATCTAAATGTTGATAAACTCAAAAAACAGAGCAAAGCAAGATTAAATATGGAAAATTTTTGGGACAAAGTTTTACAATTCTGTCAAGCTACAACCGAAGTAGTTGGCGATCGCTTGATAGCTGATTTTGGGAAATTACAAGCAATTCAAAAAGAAGATGGTAGTCTAGTTACTAAGGCCGATCGCTCTTCTGATAAAGAAATAAGAGCAGCAATTATTAATACTTTCCCTGATCATGGGGTATTAACTGAAGAAACTACCCAAATTTTTCCTGATTCTCAATGGTGTTGGATTGTCGATCCGATTGACGGCACAACTAATTTTACTCGTGGTGTACCGATCTGGGGCATTTCCTTAGGATTATTATATGAGGGTACACCTGTTTTTGGTTTTGTCTATTTACCTCAACTAAGACAATCTTTTCACGGTTATTGGGGTGGCAATTCTGGATTAGAAATACCCACAGGTGCATATCTTAATAATCAACCAATTCATACCAGTCAAGACTCTCCTAGCAAAAGTCATCTCTTTAACCTCTGCGCTCGTAGTACTGAAGTACTTAAAAATCCCTTTCCTTGTAAAATTAGAATGATTGGCGTTGCCAGTTATAATTTACTTCTAGTAGCTGCTGGTGCAGCGATTGGTGGAGTAGAAGCAACTCCGAAAATCTGGGATTTAGCAGCAGTGTGGGTAATTGTGCAAGCTGCTGGGGGTAAATTTATTTTTTTAGACTCAAAACCCGTTTTTCCACTCCAAATCAGCCAAAATTATAGCAATGTTTCCTTACCTTGCTTAGTCGTCAGTCGAGCAGAATTAATTAAAGAGTTTTTACCTTTAGTAGAGTTTTTAGGCAAACCCCATTAGTTTTTACCTATCATGTTTATTTTGTCCTGATTTCAGGGAATTATAAACAGTGTAAATCCTGAGATAAGTTTATTCTGACGAAATCAATCATGAATGTAGTAAGAGTATTTACGATTGCTAAAAACGGTTTTCAAGAAGTAATTCGCGATCGCATTCTTTATTTTGTTGGTTTTTTTTCTTTATTACTAATTCTTGCAGTTAGATTAATTCCAGAAATTGCTGCTGGTACTCACGAAAAAATTCTACTAGATTTTGGCATTGGTTCAATTGCCTTATTAAGTGTAGTAGTTGCAATCTTTGTGGGTACGAGTCTGATCAATAAAGAAATTGAAAAGCGTACCTTACTCATGTTAATTCCTAAACCAATTAGTCGAGCCGAATTAATTGTCGGCAAACACTTAAGTTTAGTCGCCGTACTAGTTGTCATGGTAGGAATCATGATGACAATCTATCTAGGAATGATGAGTTTTTCTGCAATTCCTTATCCTCTCTTAGCTTTAGTAATTTCTGCTGGTTACCTATTGCTAGAGTTGTCATTATTAGTAGCAGTTGCAATACTTTTCGGTGTATTCACCAGTTCTATCTTGGCAACTCTTTTAAGTTTTGGTGTATATTTGATGGGACACTTTAGTCAAGACTTAGTAGAATTAGGTAAATTAAGCAAAAATGAAAGCATTGAAACTTTAACTACAAGTTTGTATTTGGTATTACCAGATTTATCTCGTCTCGATCTTAAAAATGAGGCTGTCTATGGCTTATTACCCAATTATACCGATTTGTTTGGTCATGCTCTTTATGGGTTATTGTATACCATTTTACTTTTAATCATTGCCATGATTATTTTCTCTCAAAAAGAGTTTTAGAAATTAGAAAGCTAAATTACATTCAATAGTCCTTTTGTTAAAAAAAGATTAATATCAATTTCAAAATTTACATCATCGATATCAATACACTATAAATTATAGATAGCGTCTCGACGAGATTTACCGAACTAAGTTCAATCCTAGATCAAGCAATTTTTATGTTTAATAGTTCTGGATTGAGTTTACAATTAGCACCGAAACTTAATTCGATTAACAATGTGAATCTGTTAATTTTGACAGACAAAGTTACCGAGCTAGAAGGCATCATCAAAACATTAGAAACGGCAGAAATAAGTTTCACTTATCAAGCTACTAATGTTGAAGAATCTTATATTTATTTAACCGAGCAAGTTTATGATGCTATCTTATACAATTACTGCTCATCTGAAAATTATTCTATTTGTGAGTCTCCCTTGGATCGACTAGAGTGGTGGCTCACTAATCCTCTTAAAATACCTTTAATCTTAATCACAGATTTTCTGGGAGATGAAATAGCGACTCAATGTATTCAGTCGGGAGTGAGTGGCTACGTTTTAAAACATAAACTTCATAAATTACCCAAAATTTTAGAAAAAGCATTAGTTAATTTTTTTCATTATCAACAACAACTTGAGCGCAAAAAGCATCAAGAAGAATATATTAAAAAACTAGAGCAAGAAAAACGCGAATGGCAAATAGCCGAAGCTACCAAACAGGAATTTATTTCTCATTTAAATCATGAACTTCGCAATCCTATCGCAGCAATTTTAGGGTTTGCCAGGATGTTAAAGGAAGAAATTTATGGTTCTCTTAATCCCAAACAAATGCAATATATTAGTGGTATTGCCAGCACAGGAGAACATCTTTTAGAGTTGGTTAATGACTATTTAGATTTAGCCAAACTAGAAGCTCAAAAAGAAGAATTATATTTAGAAAATTTAGCAGTAGAAGATATTTGTCGTGCTTCCTTAGCCATAGTTGAAGAAAAAGCTCGACAAAAAGGACTAGAGTTAATTTTAAACATTGATAAAAAAGTAGATTTTTGTGTAGCCGATAAATTACGGTTAAAACAAATTTTAGTCAATTTACTTTCTAATGCCGTGAAATTTACTCAAGAAGGTTCGGTTACTTTACAAGTACAGTTGCACAAAAATATGCTTAAGTTTGCGGTAATCGATACAGGAATTGGTATTTCTCAAGCAGACTGTCAAAAACTATTTCAACCCTTTCAACAAATTCACACCCCTCTTCATCGTCTTCATAAAGGAACTGGGTTAGGATTAGCTTTGTCCCAAAAATTAGCTAGACTACATGGTGGGGATATTACACTTACTTCAGAAGCTGGAAAAGGTAGCTGTTTTACTTTATCTATACCTCGTCTGGAAAAGAATCAATTATAGTTTTGTTAGAACCTCTTGATTATTTAATCATGATTCAAACAAAATTAACGCAACTAACCAGCTTATTTCAAGACATGGAGAAAGCTTTAATCGCTTATTCTGGAGGTGTAGATAGTACTTTAGTCGCCAAAGTTGCTTATGATGTTTTAGGCGATCGCGCTTTGGCAATTACAGCAGTTTCTCCTTCCTTATTACCAGAAGAATTAGAAGAAGCAAGTATCCAAGCAGCAGTAATTGGGATCAAACACGAGTTAGTTGAAACTCAGGAAATGGAAAACCCAAATTATACTTCTAATCCTACCAATCGCTGTTATTTTTGTAAAAGTGAACTCCATGACACCTTAAAACCCTTAGCTATAGCTAGAGGTTATCCCTACGTAGTTGATGGGGTAAATGCCGATGACTTACAAGACTATCGCCCAGGAATTCAAGCAGCTAAAGAAAGAGGAGCGCGATCGCCTTTAGCCGAATTGGGTATAACTAAAATGGAAGTAAGGGAAATTTCCCGTCATTTAGGACTTACTTGGTGGGATAAACCAGCCCAACCCTGTCTAAGTTCCCGTTTTCCCTACGGAGAAGAAATTACGGTTGCTAAATTACAACGGGTAGGAAGAGCAGAAATTTATTTACGACAATTGGGTTATCAAAATTTACGGGTTCGCAGTTTCGGAGATACTGCCAAAATAGAATTACCTAGCGAACAAATTCAAGAATTTATTTTGAATACTGATTTAGCTCGCCTAGTCGCAAAATTTAAAGAACTTGGTTTTATTTATGTCACTCTAGATCTAGAAGGTTATAGCAGTGGTAAGTTGAATCAAGTTTTAAGCTTGTCCAAATAAACACAATGTACTACAATATATAAAGTGGTAAATTAATTTAAAGGTAAATAACTGTGGCACAACGACTGAAGCGATGGGAATCACCACGCCGTCAAGGTCGCAATGACAAAGGAAAAGGTGGTTCTGCTAGAGCAAGACAACTCCGTAAACAACAACAAATGCTCCGCCAAAAGTTGCAAGATAACTCGCAAAACAAACAAAATAATCAATCATCTGGGAGGGAATTTAACCCTCCTTTATTTTTTGAAATAATCAGTAATTAAAGTTAAAGCGTACCAAGAAGACTTTGATTATTTTTTTTTAATAGTTTAACAATTTTAACTTTATTTATATACTTATAAAGCGATCGCATTAATAAAGTCAAATTTATTTATTAATCTAGAATTGTCTTGAATTTAACCTTAAAACTTTAAAACAAAAAAAGGTTCTGCATAACACAGAACCAAACTGAATCAGCCAAGGATGAAAGCTGATAATTTAACGAACAGTTCCTTCCAGATGATCGACACGAATTGGATTAATTAAATACAACTTCAAAAATTGCCAACCATTAGAAACATAATAAGGTAATTTACGTAATCCTTTGATCAATTGAGGAGCGTTGGAACTATCAATCTCTCTCAATTTTTCATTGTTGCTTACGCAAGTTTCTAAGCGGTCATAAAATTCTGGTCGATTAACATCCAGAATAACAGGGAAAACTCTGCCTGCGTTCTCGTTAGTTTTTTCGATCACATACTTGTCATATTCTCGCGCGTCTAAACCGATAGAAGCGTAAAAATCAGCACGCTGAGTATCATTGAGATACATAGTAGCAAAAACGGATAAGAGGAAGAAGCGACACCAGAGTCTAGCTTTCCAATCATTAAGAAATTGAGGTTGCGCTTTCATAATGGCATCAAAGAAATCTCCGTGACGGTTTTCGTCTTGACACCAGTTTTCAAAGAAACGGAAGATTGGATAAATTCTATCTTCTGGATGTTTTTCTAAATGACGATAAATAGTAATATAACGCCAGTAACCAATCTTTTCAGAGAGGTAAGTAGCGTAGAAAATAAATTTGGGTTTAAAGAAAGTATATTTACGGCTTTTGGTTAGAAATCCGAGGTCTAAACATAAATCAAAATCAGACATCGCTTTATTGAGGAAACCAGCGTGACGGGCTTCATCTCGCGACATTAAAGTAAAAATTTCTGCCAGAAGAGGATTTTTGTCTTTTAAACGTCTACCTAATTCTTTGTAAAGTAAAAAGCCAGAAAATTCAGCAGTACAGGAACGTTCTAAAAATTCTACAAATAATTTACGAGTTTCGCCATCTATACAATCCCAAGATTGATTAAACTCTTCATCTCGCACAAAATGATGACGGTTATAGTCGGTACGAAATTCCTCTAAGATAGCTCTCAATTCCTCTTCATTAGCTGAGAGATCCATTTTTGCCATCTCTTCAAAATCTGTAGTGTAGAAACGAGGTGTAAGAATTGTTTCTTGTGATGGGACTTTAATCCCAGGACGCATTTCTTCAAACTGGGGTTTTTTTAGACTATCTACCATTATCTTCAAATAGTTAACTCGTGGTTATTTAAATCAGACCGCTTTAACAATTGCAGTTTATAGGCTCGTAAAGTTACATTCTGCAATATTGAGAGACGATTATCGCGATTAGTTAACGAATATTAACCAGTTGGGTTTATCAGTCACCAGTAGGGGGCAAGGCATGCCTTGCCCGTACACCAGTTACCTTAAAAGCAAAACATTATACTAATTCATGTTTAAAATTATTTTTACCTGTTTTTTTAACTTCATACATTATTGAGCTAATAATTCCCCACTTTTGATTCACAAACCAACTGATTAAAGTAATTGGCAGCAAATAAAAAATAGACAAAGAAATGTCGATTTTAATTACATAATTGATCGCGCCAATCAATCCGATTAAAACTAAACTAAAACAAAGAATTAATTTTGGCGGTAATCGATTTAGAAAATTAACAATTATCATTAATTTGTTTTAAGTCAACAACATTAAAACTGTTTGTCCTAATCCAACCAAAAATCCAAGAATACCGCCTAAGTTTACGATCGCTTGGAGTTCATTTTTTACGATTCCTTGAATGGCATCTTCTAATTCTTGAGGAGAAGTAGCCATAACGCGATCGATAATAACTTGATCAATCGATAAAATGGGAATAATTTGAGTAATTAAGTTTTCCAAATCTTTTTCTAAATAACGCTCTAGAATTAAAGCTAATTCTTGACTAACTATTTCCAAAGAATTATTCACAGTTGCTGAAGAACGTAAACGATTAATAATTATAACTGCCACATTTTCCCAATCAACTGAATCTCCCAAACCTTGAATAAATTCTGCTCCTCGACTTTGTAAATAATTACGTACAGTTTCACGAGTAGTTTTACGAAATTGCCTAACAGTAGCTACAGGTAGATTTTGTAAAGAAAGATTTTGAAATAAATCTCGTAAACGATTGCGAATTTCTAAAGAAAGAATTAATTCTTTTAAGCGAGCGTTAGTAATTTCTTTTTCATCAATACAAAAAGTTCGCAAACGAATTAAACTATTACGCAAACCAAATAGATTAGCAACTACCCAATAAGTACCACTAGATTTTTCGCGAAATCCTTCATCAATAATTTGAATATTGCGATCAGTCAAAAAATCAATAATACCTCGACGAAGAAGATCGGGAGGCAAAACTACTTCCAAAAGCCAATCAGAAAATTGTCTAGCTTGAGCATCACTTAATTGGAAATCTAATAAAATCTGATCAAAAATTTGATTGATTTGCTCTTCTAAAAAATCTTCTCTACGCGCTAATACTTTTAGTAGACGAGGTAAAGATTGCCCAAATAAATCTTTTAAAACATTAGCTAAGACTTTAGCTGTTTTTTGTTCTTTATCAGATTGAACTTGATCGAGAGCAAGTTTTAATAGCCAAGATAAAGCACTTTCTACTCGCTCGGTTTTGAGCAATCTTTCTGCTAATTTTTGTAATTCTTCTGGGGTAAGCAATGACCCCATGATTGTATCAGAAACTTTTTGGGCTAAACGCTTCTGATTGCTAGGAATTAATCCAGGAGTAAAAGGTAGTCTCCGCTTGCCAAAATAAATTGCTTTGTAGGGACGAAATAGCATTTTTATGGCTAAATCATTAGTGAAATAACCAATAATACTCCCTGCTACAGGAGGAACCATCAATAACCAGAGATTTGCAAGTTCCAAGGTCGTAATTAATCAATAATGAATTGTCGATTTTAGGATTACCTATGTTCTATTATTACTATTCCCTTTCGTAATGACTAATACTCCCATCATGTCGCCAGCAAACAAATAGTGAGTAGCTTGTTCAAATCCCGCTTCACGGGCGAGTTTTACTTGTTCTACTCCTGTGGGAAACCGTTCTAAACTAGGAATAAGATAGGCATACTCTTCGGTCATGCCAAACCGTTGTGCTGTAGGAACTACAAGGTTTTGTAAATACCATTGTTGAAAAGAACGGGCGATCGCTGTTTGGGGACGATGAAAATCAAGGATAGCTGCCTTAGCACCAGGTTTGAGAACTCGATATAATTCCTGTAAACTAAGAGAGATATCAGTGAGATTACGTAAGCCATAACCCATCGTTACACAATCGAAATAATTATCCACAAAAGGAAGATGAAGCGCATCTCCTTCTACCCAACTAATTGGTAAATCAGGATTAAGTAGTTGATGTCGAGCAGACGCGATCGCCAGTTGGGAACAAGCAAAATCTAAACCAATTACTTCACCAGTTGCACCAACTTGTTTCGCTAACATCATTGCCAAATCACCACTACCACAACAAAGATCTAAAGCGCGATCACCCCTATGAGGATTACTCCATTTTACTGTCATCATTTTCCAAATGCGGTGTTGTCCCAAGCTTAACCAATCATTCAAGCGATCGTATATGGGAGCAATGCGATCAAAAATAGCTTTGATTTCCGTAGCTTGAGGAGCAAACTCTTGATTCATAATTCGATTACAAGAAGTTAACAATAGCAATACAAAAGAGTAACAATTTTAGCTAAAATTAGGGTGCTAAGTATATTTTCGGAATATAAAGTAAGCTTGTTTAAAGTTGTTTAAAGTAAAGTCACCATGAAACTTAAATCAACATTGGCAATGTTTGCAGGATTAGCTGTAGCTTTGGGTATTACCATTGCTCATCCTGAAGCTAGTTCGGCAAAAACTAACACTTATTACTGTGCCAAACTGAACGGCGGTTGGAATACTTTTGTTAACACCCCTAGAGGCAGAGTAACTTTAATTAACTGGGTGAGAACTGTTTCTGCCCAATGGACCCCTGAGTCACGTTGTTTAGCAGTTTCTCAAAGATTCCAAAAGTTTCTGGATAATGGTAGTCTAAAATACATTCGTACTGGCAATGTTAACCGTCAACCAGTACTTTGTGTTGCAGACCAAAGAGGTGGAACTTGTCCTGATAAAAATGTTTTAATTACCTTACAACCAGGAGCAGATCCAGAAGAAGTACTAATTCAATTAATCGACTTTCGTCGGAGTGTCAGCGGACAAACTATCGTCCTCAGCAATGATGATGCCGGATTTTATCAAGATGGCGAATTTTACGTCGACATGGAAAAGTTTCTCGAAACAGTTCCCGTTGATAAATAAACATCGAGAAGTTTCTGGGAATAAAATTATGGCTGATTTAAGAGCAACGTCAATAGATTAATCAATTAGCACGATTAAGAAGGCGATTTATGAATCTCAAGCCCCAAGCTGCCAAGTTGTTAATTTGCCTTGCCAGCATAGGCTTATTGCTACCAGGAGACGTTTCTCGATTATCCTCAAAAACTCTTGCCTCGGCTTCTCCACATTTACTCCTCACTCAACTCACACAAAATACTGCCGAAATTACGGTTAGAGTTTGGGGAAAAGAAACCCTCGGTTCAGGCATAATTATTAATCATCAGGGGTCAGCTTATACCGTTGTTACGAATCAACACGTTTTGCGAGCGGGCGAAGCTCCCTATCAGATTCAAACTTCCGACGGCAAAATATATCCAGCTACAGTTGTTCAAACCTCATTATCAGAGCAATACGATTTAGCTTTGTTACGTTTTCGTAGTAACCAAAATACTTATAGAACCGCCATATTAGGTAATTCTGCTGCCCTCACAGTAGGAGAACCAATTTTTGCTGCTGGTTTTCCTGCCCAATTAGACACAAATACTACTCCCCACACCAAATTACAACCATTAGCAGAATTTGCTTTTAAAACAGGGCGAATTGCCGTAATTTTAGACAAAACTTTAGAAGAAGGTTATCAAATTGGTTATACTAACGACGTAAAAAAAGGTATGAGTGGTGGCCCGTTGGTTAACAGTAAAGGCGAAGTGGTAGGAATTAATGGCAAACACGCTTATCCCTTGTGGGAAGCACCTGATTTCTTTGCCGATGGTTCTCAACCTTGTCCTCCTTTACAGAAATTAATTACTCGTTCCAGTTTAGCCATTCCAGTCGAGAGAATTACGGAAATTCAGCCAAATATCAAACTAACTCGCTCGGTTCAATCTTCTCTAGCTTTAGAGGATGCTGCTAAGTCTCCGAAAATTGTAGACTCAGAAGACAATGGCAATACTGCCGAATTGATCTTTAAAATGCAAGCAGAAGCAGAAGCAAACAAAAATTGTAGAGAGTTACCAGGAGAATCATATCCATCGGAGGCTAAACAATGAATTTTTCTCATACAATCACCACAGCTTTAATGGTCGTAGCGATCGCTACTGGCTCACCCACTTTAACAGTGGCACAAACAATTATATCTCAGGCTTTAAGTCCAGAACAAATTAGTCTCCGTGCTAAACAAATTACCGTTCGTATTGATGGTAGTGGTACTGGTTCTGGTGTAATTATCGGACAGTCGGGAAAAACTTATCAGGTTTTGACTAACTGGCACGTGGTCAAAAATCCTGGTCAATATACAGTAGCAACAATTGATGGAAGAGTACATCAAGTTGATACACAATCAATTAAACAATTATCAGGTTTAGATTTGGCTGTTTTGACTTTTAATACCGACCAAAATTATCAAACTGCTGAAATTGGTAATTCCGCTCTATTAAATGAAGGTCAAAGTATTTATTTTGCTGGTTATCCTGGAGAATTAAAAGAGGAAAGCGATCGCTATTACCGCTTTTTTCCGACTAGTTTAGTTGGTATTTTACCCAAACCGACTGCTAATGGTTATGCTTTGATTTACAATGGCGAAGCTTTTCCTGGAATGAGTGGAGGACCTGTATTAGATAAAGATGGTATGTTGATTGGCATTCACGGAGAAGCTAATATTCATGCTCGTACTTTTGGTACTTCCAACTACGCAATTCCGATTAATACTTACCAAGCTGCAATTACATCTACTAATCAACCAGAAACTACAGCAACGACACCCCAACCTACTGCTCAACCAGAAACTACAGCAACAGCACCCCAACCGCCTCAACCTACTGCTCAACCAGAAACAGACGGAACTGTTACTGATGCTCCTTCTGAAAATCAAACTCCCCAAGAAATTGTTATAGATATTATTCCAGACAATAATTCTAATTCTTCATCAACAAATTCGCAGTCTTTATCTGATGAACCGAAGTCACCACCATTTAATCCACCTGTAACTAATCAACCAGCAAAACCACAGCAAAATTCAACCACAGTTTCTTCTATACCTACTTTTAGTTCCCCTGCTTCTTCGGGCAATCAAATTTCTCCTGAGGTAACTCAACCTACTCAACCTACTCAAACTACTCAACCTACTCAACAATTTAATTCTTTAGGTACAATAGGCACTACCTTAATTTCTGCTAGAACGGGAATAGATTACGCTCCTTTGAGCGATCTTTTAGAGCAAGGAAAATGGGAAGAAGCGGATCGTCAAACCTACGAACTGATTGAACAAATTGTCAAAACAGCCAAAAATCGCAATCCCCATATGTTCATCGAATTAAAAACCATTGCTGAATTTTCTTGTACGGATATTCAAACTATCGATCAATTATGGCGCAAATATAGCGGTGGTAAATTTGGTTTTACTCCTCAACAAGAAATTTGGAATAGTGTTAATGACCAAGGTGATTTTTCCACTGAAACGTGGCGACGTTTTGCTACTTCAGTAGGCTGGAAAAAAGGCGATGTAGCTAGCAGTAGTGGCTATTTATTGTACGAACAATTAGACTTTGATCCTACCCAAGCACCAAAAGGTCATCTACCGTGGTGGTTTGCTTTATCTGAAGAAGAACAAAATGTAATTAAACATTTATTTGCCCGTTGTAATTTTAATGCTGTGCCAGAAAACAAGCCAGAAAATAATTTAAAAAAACCTCAAGCACAAACACTTACTACACCGAACAATAGTCGTCCTCTTTAATAATTTTTATAGTAGTTTAGCTCTAATAAAATCTATGTTTGAGAATGAATTTATCAAATGAAACACTATCAAAAAGCACTTAGACTCAAAACTACAGGGAAAGCCCTTCATAAAATTACAAGTCAAATAGAACAAATAGTAGCCGAATCAGGCGTAGAAATAGGGCTATGTACCGTTTTTGTTCGTCATACTTCTGCTTCTTTGGTAATTCAGGAAAATGCTGACCCCGATGTTTTAACAGATTTATCGAATTTTTTAGCCAAATTAGTTCCAGAAGATCCTATGCGCTACATTCACAATGCTGAAGGGCCCGATGATATGCCGGCTCATATTCGTTCTGCTTTAACTCATACCTCGGAACAAATCCCCATTGCCAGAAATAGATTAGTGTTAGGGACTTGGCAAGGAATTTATCTTTGGGAACATCGTCAAAGAAGTCATCAACGAGAAATAGTAGTTCACGTTAGTGGCAATTAATGAGAATAATTTTTTGATTTCATCATAATAAGACTTACGCTTTGATACTACTATGTATGGAAAGTGGTCATGGCTGACCATCCATTTGATAGTTATGCGTAAGTCTTGTCAAATTCAAAAGCGATCGCTTTGTTTTAGTTAGATAATTTTTTTAATTAGATGACTGAGGTACCCAAACCGAAACTGAACCTGCTGGACAACGAAATTCTGCCCAACCTTCATTGTTAGTTACAATAGGTTCTTCAATATGTTCAGTAAGATCAATATAAGTTTGATTAGCTTGACCAACTTCCATCCATTTGGTACCTTCTCCGCCATTACTTAACACCACAGCCATTCCTCCTGGATGTTCTTCATCGCCGAGACGTGTCCAACCGATGCAGTTAGCATGATCGAAATAATCATACTGGTCGCCAAAAGCATATTCTTGACGAGCAAATAAAAATTTATCAATAATCCACTGATGTTTATCAATCCAGATTTCGTATTCTTGTCCGTCATTACCAGTATCTTTGTAATGCGCGCCATAATAATCGGCATAGAAGATACAGGGATAACCATCTCTTCTTAATAAAATTAAGGCATAAGCTAGGGGTTTGAACCAACTTTCGACCACAGATTCTAGAGACTGCAAAGGTTGAGAATCGTGGTTTTCTACTAAAGTGACGGCTAAAGCAGGTTGTTGTTGTACTAGAGTTCCGTCAAAGATCTGACGCATATCAAAGTTGTTACTTGCCTTGCTAGCTTCACTAAAATTATAGTGTAAGGGTGCATCAAATAAAGCGACATCTCCCCCAGTAACATCGATAAAATGATGCAAAGCTTCAATATGATTAGACCAATATTCACCTACTGCAAATAGTTGTTTGCCTGCATAGTTGCGACAGTGATTGAGCCATTCGGGGAAAAATCCAGCTCTAACGTGCTTGACGGCATCGAAACGAAAACCATCAACATTGGTGGCATCCATATACCATTCACCCCAATATTTGAGTTCGCCTCTTACCTCTGGATGTTCCATATCAAGATCGCAACCCATTAAATAGTCAAAAGAACCTTGTTCTAAATCTACTTGCTCATCAAAGCCTTTATCTTTAAATAAATAAATGGCGTTAGCATCGCCATCATAAGCATTGTAGTCAACAGCATCAAAATGCCACCAATGCCACTCTAAGCTAGAATATTTGCCTTGACGTCCTGGAAAAGTAAAGTGAGTCCATACTTTAACTTTTTGCATTTCTCCAATGGCGTGATAACGATCATTGGGATTAAAAGGTGTTGCTTCAACTTCTTCCTGTTCATCACCACCAAGTTTATGGTTTAGTACCACGTCTGCATAAACGTGTATACCAGCTTCTTGAGCGACTTTAATTGCGTTAACGTACTCCTCTTTAGTGCCGTATTTAGTTCTTACCGATCCTTTTTGATCGAATTCACCAAGATCGAACATATCATAGACACCGTAACCAACATCATAGCCACCTGCCGTACCTTTGTAGGCTGGAGGTAACCACACAGCAGTAATACCTGCTTTGGCTAAATCTGCTGCATTTTCTGTCAATTCATTCCACAAGCTGCCATCAGGCTCATTGTACCAGTGGAAATATTGCATCATTACACCATTAAATTCGCTCATATTGAAACTTCCTCCGTTTGGAAGCAAAAAAAAATAGTTATGTAGTTTTCAAAATTTTACAAGTAGCAAATTGCAGCGAAATTATCCTGAGATTTATTTAGCTTTACGTTGCCAACGGACATTATGATCGCACAAAAGAAAAATTTTTTCATCTATCTTAAGATTGATTTTCACAGTTATCAGAATTTTGAGTAATAAACTATTAGTACAGAGTAGCTATTGATTAGAATTTTCTACATTTAAATTTTGTTCTTCATTGGATTGTTCTAAATTCTCTTGCAAAATGTCGATAACAATTTGAGGATCGGTAGCTTCCTTCATCATTTCCGCTTCCCAATCATAGCGATTACGAACTATGGGGAGATCTTTCCGTAATTCTTCCATCAGATCGATTAATTTAGCGATTTTTTGCTCTGTTAACAAATTAATCTGTAAACTTAGATGCGATCGCTGTTCAGCTAATTTGTCTTGACGAGTTTGTTTGACTAATACTCCTCTGGCAATTAGCAACGATGCAAGATCTATTCCCATTGCTTCTAGATTAAATTTAGGAAAGTTCCAAGGCAATAAATCTGGGGCAAAATGGCTAATCAGACTCCAAATCAATAAAAAAATTAATTGTAGATATAAAAAAATAGATTTGCCAAAAAAAGAAGTTATTTTATCTAGAATTTGCTCGTGAATTGGAATATTGAGTTCTTGTTTGGTTTGAAAACCAATGATAGTTTCGATATTTTTAACAACTTGCTCAGATAAAGGGTATTTTTTGCCGTCAATATAGATAGATGTAGGTTTTGATGTACTATATGATGGGTTTTCAGACTTAGAATTCATATTAAAAATACTCCTGGTTGATATATTAAAATTTTCATTGCAAGACATCGAAAGTGAAAAAAATACAGTAGAGAGCCTAGGGAAAGTCTATTTTTTCTTGTTACCGTATTTCCCCAATCTCTTCTACTTTTATCATTAATATTTATGAAACAAATTTATTTATTAGCAGAGCCAACTATTAATTTCTACCAACAAGTATATAAAGCTTTAACTATTTGCTTCTATTAAAAATTGATATATTTGACTCAAAAATTAATTTAATTAATACTTGTGTTTACAGAAACATCAATTAACCAACGTACAGTTTGAGGAAAAATAATCACAATCATCAAGACAATAAATTGCAACACCATAAAGGGAATTGCACTTCTATGAATTTCAATCGTACTAATTTCTTTAGGAGCAACACTTTGAAGATAAAACAAAGAAAAACCTACAGGTGGAGAAATAAAAGCGGTTTGTAAATTAATCGCCATCACTACTCCAAACCATACCATATCAATTCCTAAAGCTTGAGCAGCAGGAACAAATAAAGGCATAGCAATAAAACAAATTTCAATAAATTCTAGAAAAACTCCTAACAGAAAAATAGCAATATTACTAATAAATAAAAATCCCCAAAAGCCTCCAGGTAAATTAGTTAGTAGATTAGTAATCCAAGTTTTGCCTCCCAGGGCGTCAAAGACTAAACTAAACAACGAAGAACAAAAGAGAATCATTAATACTAAGGCTGTAATAATTGCCGTCGCGTGGGCTGCATCTCTAAGCAATTTAGGATTAAAGCGTTGGTTTATGGCTGCTAAAAGACAAGCACCTACTGCACCTACCGCACCTGCTTCTGTAGGAGTAGCTAAACCAAAGAAAATACTGCCTAAAACTGCAAAAATTAATAATAATGGCGGTACAACTGCTTTAATAATCTGTTTTAATAAAGCCTTGCCTTTGGGAATAGGAACATCTTTGGGTAAAGCTGGTACCATTTCTGGTTTAACCATTGCCAGAATTACCACATACAACATATAAGAACCAGAAAGCATCAATCCTGGTATTAATGCACCTAAAAACAAATCTCCTACAGAAACCCCAATTTGATCGCTAAGAATTACTAAAACTAGACTGGGGGGAATTAATTGAGCTAAAGTTCCAGAGGCAACAATTACTCCTGAAGCTAATTGTTTATCGTAGCCGTAACGCAGCATGACAGGTAAAGATAACATTCCCATTACTATGACAGTAGCAGCCACTACGCCTGTGGTAGCAGCGAGAATTGTTCCTACTAAAACTACAGCTAAAGCAAGCCCACCCTTTAATTTTCCTAAAACAATGCCAATGGTTTCTAATAACTCCTCTGCTAACCCAGATTTTTCTAAAATTGCACCGAGAAAAACAAAATAGGGAATTGCCAGCAGGGTAAAGTTAGACATTGTGCCAAACCAAACGTTAGGTAGTAGCAAAAGTCGATTGAGATCAAAAGCACCAACCCCTAACCCAATTAAACCAAAGATAATTGCAGTTCCAGCAAAAGAAAAGGCAACAGGATAGCCACTCATCAAAATGAAGAAGAAGCCTACAAACATCAAAATTGCCAGCCATTCAAAGCCCATCCTCGTCTCCTATTCAATATTGGTATGATCGGAAGTTTCTAAACGAATTTGTTCTGCTACTTGGTGAGAGCCAAGCAAAACAGCTAAATATTTGATGGCTTGGGAAATACCTTGTAACAGCAATAAGATTAAACCAATGGGAATCATAGTTTTAATCGGAGCGCGGGGCAATCCATTGGCATCGCCAGAAATCTCCCATGTTCCCCAACTGCCATCGGGTAAACGTCCCCAAGAGTTTAAAACTGGATTAAAAGTTACCCAAAGACCGATTAAACAAAAAGGAATTAAAAATAATACTGTACCTAAAAAATCAATTAGCGATCGCTGTCGTTCATTCAATCTTGAATAGAAAAAATCAACGCGCACATTATCGCCATGTTTGAGAATATAAGCAAATCCTAGTAAAAATAAAATTGAAAATAAATACCATTGCAACTCAATTAAGGCGTTCGAGGATAATTTAACTCCGATAAATCGCCCTAGATAACGAGCCATTACATTATAAAAACCGATGCCAACAGCTAATAAAACTAACCAGTTGAGCAAAAAATCAAGCTTGTCAATAAAATTATCAATCGCTTGGGAAAGTCTCAATAGCGAACTCAGCAAAGCTGAGGCGCGGTTCACTCCCTTCGGTCGTGATCGCATAAATCTCCTTTGAGCATTAATTAAATTAAATAACTCATTCTACCTAAATCACTAACCTTGACATATATATTGGGAAAAAATATTTTTTTGTGAGTGAGTGTTATGAAACGTCGATCTGTTGTAAAATACGCCTCTCAGGCAGCAGTTGCCACTACGGGAGTAGCTATTATTGGTGGTTGTCAAGCTGCACAAAACCAATCTTCAACAGCAAACAATGAGGTAGCTGATTTACCTAATCTTCAATGGCAAATGGCAACTAGTTGGCCTCCTTCTCTTGATACAATCTTTGGTGGGGCGCAGGTTTTAGCAGAGCGAGTAGCAGCTTTGACTGGCGGTAAGTTTAAAATTACTCCCCGTGCTGCTGGAGAAATTGCTCCTCCTTTAGAAGTGTTAGATGTGGTTTCCCAAGGAGCAGTTCAATGTGGGCATACTGCTTCCTATTATTACATTGGGAAAAGTCCTGTCCTAGCTTTTGGTACAAGTGTTCCATTTGGATTTACCGCTCAACAACAAGATGCTTGGCTATACGAAGGTGGCGGTTTAACTAAATTACAAGAAATCTATGCCAGCAAATTCAATGTCATTCAGTTTCCTGCGGGCAATACTGGCACGCAAATGGGTGGTTGGTTTCGTAAAGAGGTTTCTACCCTCAAAGATTTGCAAGGGTTAAAAATGCGGATTCCTGGTTTAGGAGGGCAGGTAATGGCAAAATTGGGCGTAACCGTCCAAACTTTAGGTGGTGGCGAAATTTTCCAGGCACTACAAACAGGAGCAATTGATGCTACGGAATGGGTTGGTCCTTATGATGATGAAAAACTGGGACTAAATAAAATAGCTAAATTTTATTACTATCCAGGTTGGTGGGAACCAGGGGCAACTTTGGAGGTACAGATTAATTTAAACGAGTGGAATAAACTTCCTGCCCAATATCAAGAGGCGATTAAAACTGCTGCTTACGAATCTAATGCAACTATGTTAGCCCGTTATGATGCTCGTAATAATGAGGCATTGCAACGTCTGATTGAAGCAGGTACCCAACTACGTCCTTATAGCGAAGAAATTCTAACCGCAGCACAACAAGCTGCTTTTGAGATTTACGATCAATTTGCTGCTAAAGATGCTTATTTTAAAGCAATTTATGGAGAATGGCAACAATTCCGCGATCGTATTTATGCCTGGGATAAACTCAACCAAGGTAGTTTTACAAACTTTGTTTATTCTAAATTAAAACAGCCACAGTAATTGGTCATTGGTAACTGCTTAAATCCCGATTTCTTGTCAATAATATATAAAAAGCATAGGAATCGGGTTATGGGTATAAGCGAACAGATTTTAGGGCAACGAAGTGATGGCGTTTGGGAAAGATTACAAGGCGCGGATCGCTTTTGGACTGCTTTTAGAGAAGAGCAAATTAATCCTACTGAAGTTGTTACTACTAGTCAGGAATCTTTGGGTGAATTGGATTGGGATTTAGTAATTTGCGGTGGTACTTTAGGAATTTTACTTGGTGCTGCTTGTGCTAAATTAGGTTGGCGAGTTGCTTTAATTGAGCGAGGAATTCTTAAGGGAAGAGAGCAAGAATGGAATATTTCTCGTCAGGAATTACAAACTTTTATCGACTTAGAATTATTAACTGAAGCAGAATTAGCTCAGACAATTGCAACAGAATATAATCCTGCTCGAATTGGATTTTTAGGTGGTGAAGAACTTTGGGTTAAAGATGTTCTTAATATTGGAGTTGACCCAGTTTTTTTACTAGCTAAACTTAAAGAAAAATTTTTACAAGCTGGCGGAAATTTATTAGAACAGACTCCTTTTAACCGAGCTACAGTTTATCCAGATGGTGTTTTAGTAGAAGCAGGAGAATTAAAGTTAAAAACTCGTTTGCTAATTGATGGAATGGGGCATTTTTCTCCAATTGTCAAACAAGCAAGAAAAGGAATCAAACCAAAAGGTGTTTGTTTAGTTGTTGGCAGTTGTGCTGAAGGATATCAAGAAAATAAAACAGGTGATTTGATTTATTCGTTTACTCCAATTATTAATCAATGTCAGTATTTTTGGGAAGCTTTTCCTGCTAGAGATGGACGCACTACTTATATGTTCAGTTATTTAGATGCCGAGCCAGCCAGACCTAGTTTGGAATGGTTTATGGATGAATATTTGAGATTGTTACCTCAATATCAAAATATTGAATTACAACAACTGGATTTTAAGAGATTTTTGTTTGGTTTTTTCCCTGCTTATCGCCAAAGTCCTTTACATTTATCTTGGAATCGTATTCTAACAATTGGTGATAGTAGCGGTAGTCAATCTCCTGTGAGTTTTGGTGGCTTTGGTGCTATGGTAAGGCATCTTCAAAGGCTAACTTTTGGCATTGATGAAGCTTTAAAAACTAATAGTTTAAATAATAAAGATTTAGCTTTACTACAACCTTATCAACCAAATATTTCTGTTACTTGGTTATTCCAAAAAACCATGAGTGTTGGTCTTAATGAAAAAGCTAATCCCAACCAAATTAACGATTTAATGAATGGAGTTTTTGCGGTCATGAATCGTCTTGGTGATGATGTGCTAAAACCTTTTCTGCAAGATGTAATTCAATTTGCACCTTTAGCGAAAACTCTCCCTTTAGTTAATCTTAAATTAGTGTTACCAATCTTACCCAAAGTTGGCATTAATGGTTTACTCGATTGGAGCGTTCATTATTTAAATTTAGCATTGTATAGCGGTTTATATCCTCTTGGAAAATCAATGCAACTTTTGTTTAATTCTTTATCTCCTAGTCAACAGTATTATTATCATCGTTGGTTAGATGCCTGGAAATATGGTTCTGGTGGAGATTTTTCTCGGCATAAATAATAAGTAATAAGTCATAGGTGATAAAATTAAACTTTTCTTTAAATAATTTTTTTCTTTTGATTACATTTTGTATAAACAAACTTGATTACGTCCTTGTTGTTTAGCTTGATAAAGAGCGCGGTCTGCATATTTAACTAAAATTTCAAACGACAATTCACTAGTGGGAATCAAACTATTAATTCCTAAACTCATAGTGACATAAGTATTAGTTTGCGATCGCTTTGCGCCTTGCTGAAGGCAAGATCGCTCGTGAGGAAGTTGTAATTTAAGAACTGATAATTTAATTGCTTCTGCTAATTGTTTTGCTCCTTCAGGCTCGGTATAAGGTAAAAGAATGGCAAATTCTTCTCCTCCATAACGAGCAACTAAATCGGCTGGACGTTGAATAGTATTATTGATAGCCTGTGCTACGGCAGATAAGCAATAATCTCCTGCTTGGTGACCGTAATAATCATTGTAATTTTTAAAATAGTCAATATCACCTAAAATCAAAGCCAGCCAAGCTTTTTCTCGTCTGAGTCTATTCCACTCTTGAGCAAGGTATTCATCAAAACGACGACGATTAGCAATTCCTGTTAGACTATCGATCGCATTAAGTCGTTGTAATTCTTGGTTCAGTCTTTGTAATAAAGTATTTTGTTGTTTGAGTTGTTGTTGCATTCGCAGCAGTTTTAATTGAGTTTCAACGCGAACGGCAACTTCCTCTGGATGATAAGGTTTGACAATATAGTCCACACCACCAAAACTAAAGGCTCTGATTTTATCCCAGATATCATCCAAAGCACTGATAAAAATAATTGGAATTTCGCGAGTTTGTTCTATCTCTTTGAGGCGTTGACAAACTTGATAACCATCTATGCCTGGCATCATAATGTCGAGGATAATTAAGTCGGGTTGAATGGTTGTGGCAGCAGTTAATGCCATTTCTCCATCTAAAGCTTTACGCACATGATAGCCATGTTGCAGTAGTGCGGCTGATAGCAATCGTAAATTATCTGGTTGGTCGTCAACAATCAGAATATCTGCTTTATAAGCTTTGGCAGGATTGGGATAACAGCGATCGCTAATCATTGTTGATTTTGAGTAAGTTTTCTAATTTGACGAAAATCGAAGTTATTAACTAATTCAGTCAAGCCAAGGCTTAAATCAGTTAAATGATCGGGAATTTGTGCAATTAGCTGTTTAATTAGCTCATCATCTCCAATTTTAGCTGCTTGATGTAGTTGCTCTATCCATTGAGATGACATTGATATTAGAGACATAGAGGTTAATGGTTCTAATTCGATTGATGATTTCAATAATTCAATCTGAGTAGTATCTTGAGTGAGATAGCGTACTCCTAAATGTTGAGCAATCTTTTCTAATAGTTTGTCTTGTTTAAGAGGTTTATGCAAAAAGTCATTACAACCTGCTGAAATAATCAGGTTTTGTTCTTCTTCAAACACACTGGCAGTTAAGGCAATAATCACAGTTTCTTGACCCTGAAGAGAATTTCTAATCTGTTTAACTGCTTCATAGCCATCCATAACAGGCATTCGCAAATCCATTAAAATTAGATGGGGAGCATAACTTTGCCACAATTTTACTGCTTCTTGTCCATTGCTTGCTTCTTGAACTTCAAATCCCAAAGGAGTCAATAACTTAATTAATAACAGGCGATTTTCTAAACGATCGTCAACAACTAAAATCCGATATTTTGGTTGGTTGGGTGCTAGTCCAATTATTTGTTGTTTTGGTTGTAAGTTTTCAATTTCGGCAGCATTAGCAAGATAAGCTTTGAGGTCGAAATTAAAAACAGTTCCTTGGTTGACTTTACTTCTAACCTTAATTTCTCCTCCCATCAGTTGAATAAATTTTTGGCTAATTGATAAACCTAAACCTGTTCCTTGTTTAGATTTGCGTCCAGTGTGGGTTTGAACAAAAGGTTGAAATAAATTGCTAATTTCTTCTTGAGCAATACCAGCACCCGTATCCTGTACTTCAAAAAAAAGAGTAACCGCTTCAGTCTGTCGCTCAACAATAAAAGAAGCAGGATAAATTACTTTTACTTGCAGGGTAACTTTTCCTTGATGAGTAAATTTAATTCCGTTATTGAGCAAATTAATTAAAACTTGAGAGAGTTTGACTTCATCGGTTTTGAAATAGCGAGGAACGTCAGTAGCGATCGCAACAACTAACTCAATTCCTTTTTGTTCGGCTTTTAGTTTTACCATTGCTAAAACAGAATCGATCAAACTATAAAAATCAAAGCTATGTTCTTGAAGGGTTATTTTTCCTGATTCAATTTTGGCTAAAGATAAGATATTGTTAATCAATTCCAGCAAATGCTTACCGCTACGACTGATAATTGTCAGATTTTCTTGATGTTCTGTGGTTAAAGAGAAGTCACGATTCATAATTTCTGCAAAACCAAGAATTGCATTGAGGGGAGTGCGCAGTTCGTGACTCATATTCGCTAAAAATTGGCTTTTAGCACGATTAGCTGCGTCAGCAGTTGCCTTGGCTTTTTCTAACTCAATAGTTCGTTGTTTAACACGAGTTTCTAAGCTAGTAAAGGATTCCTGTAACTGTTGTGCCATTTGATTAAAAGAAGTAGCTAAAATTTCTAATTCATCTACTCCTCGAATTTCTACTCGTTCGTCTAATTTACCACTGGCGATCGCTTGAGAAGATTTACTTAAACGCAAAATTGGTCGACTAATCCAACGAGAAGTATAAATACCTAAAACTATTGCTATTACCAAAGCAAACCAACACAACCAAATTGTCATTGAAGTATTGGCGTTAATTTGTGCCATAAAATCTGATTGAGGCACGATTACTACGACCAGCCAATCTAAACCGTGGTCTTGCCAGGGAGTAACTTGAATAAAATAGCGATCGCGCTTAAGCTTGAATTCTAGCTGTTGACTTTGATTAATCTGGGTAAAATCACCAAAATATTTGTTTAAATACTGTGCTGTTTGTTGAATCAAATAATCTTGACTTTGATTGGCTTTACGCCGTTGTGTTTCTTCACCGATTGATTGGTAAAGTTTTTCTGTGGCAGAACTACCAATCAATAAACCATTACGTTCGATAATAAAAGTCTTTGCAGAAGGACTAATTTTGATTTGATTTAAAAAACTACTAATTTCATTTAAAATCAGATCGATTCCCAAAATTCCTTTGAAAGTGTGATTGCGATCGTAGATGGGATAACTGTAACTAATCGAAAGAAGATCTGGAGGATCGTTCCAAAAATAAACTTCATTCCAAATTGGCTTGCCAGCTTTAATTGTTTCTGCGTACCATTGTTCCGAGCGAGGATCGTAAGGCTCGTTATAAATTAATTCCGTACGATTTCCTTGAGCATCCGTATCATAGGTGTAATTTCTCCAGTTCGTATTACTAGAAAGCTCATCAATAGTAACGGTATTTTCTTTTAACCATCTTCCCGCACCTACATATTCACCAGTAGATAACGTATAACTAAGGTAGCTAACATTTTTATAAATTTGTAGTTGTTTCCAAAAATAATGTCCTGCTTGTTCGTATTGATTTAAGTCTAGTAACTTTGTTTCAACTGCATCCACATTGGTTTGAGTAACTTGTATCGACGTTGCCAAATAGTTTTGAAGATGGAGAGTAATTCTTAAGTTAGCTTCATTAAGCAGTTGACTAACAAATTCGTGAACGGCTTTTTGTCCATTCCGTAAAGATAGATATCCTGTAAGTCCCACTGCAACAGAAATTTGCAGCATAAACGGAACTACTAGCAGAACACGCAGAGGTATGTTGTTCCTAATTTTAGGAATTGAATTAGTCAACAGTTAAAACCTAATTTATATTCAACTTCAGTTAGTTTAATATTGCCCCAAATAGCATCTAATTTAACATTGCTGATTATTTTTTATAATGAAAACAGTTAGAAAGAGCTTATCTTAGCCTGATTTGAGTTAAAAATTTTTTTGACTTCTCACTAAGATCTGAGGGATTATTAATTATTTAAATCTAATATTTGACAACTTAGATCGATTTGAATTTTTTGTGAAAATTTAAAATTATTTATAATAATTTGATAAAAACAATCGATCAACTCTGATACAAATAAAACTAAAATAGTTTTAACCTATGCTTATTGCAATACTCCTCATACAAATATTAAAATAATTACTAAATACTTAAAAAAATGCTTTATAAATAACCAATGGATTATCAATTAGCTTGGCAGAGTTTTTATCAAGAAATTAATCGAGCAGATGAAGATATCGATTTAGCAAAAGCCTCACTGTATTATGCTCAAGCTGAATATCCCAATCTCAACATCCAAAATTATCTAAATATTTTATATACAATGGCGGAAGAAATTCAAATAAAATTACCCCAAAACAGATATCCGCTTAAAGTAATTAATACAATTAATCAATATCTTTTTGATGATTTACAATTTAAAGGCAATGAGCAAGATTATTATAATCCTGCCAATAGTTTTTTGAATGAAGTAATCGAGCGTAGAACTGGTATTCCTATTAGTTTATCAGTTTTGTATTTAGAAATTGCTAAACGAATTGATTTTCCGATGGTAGGTATTGGTATGCCTGGGCATTTTTTAATTCGTCCAGAATTTGAAGAAGCAGGAATATTTATTGATGTATTTAATCAAGGAGAAATTTTATTTCAACAGGATTGTGCTGAGAGATTGCAACAATTATATCCACAGCCAATAGAATTAGAACCTCGGTTTTTAGCAGCAGTTAGTAGTCGGCAAATTTTAGCTAGAATGCTGACTAATTTAAAATATATTTATTTAAATCGTAGGCAATTTAGTAAAGTTTTAGCGACAATTGATGGAATATTAATGTTATTTCCCGATAATCCTAATGAATTACGCGATCGCGGTTTACTTTATTATGAATTGGATCAGTGGGATAAAGCTTGTTTGGATTTGGAATATTATTTAGCTATGTTGCCTAATGCGGAAGATGCGGATATGATTCGTCTGTTACTTGCCAAAATTCGTTAGTACCGCTACGCGGAAGTCAAAAGCGCACCGCCTGCGCTGAGGATACCTCAGCGTAAAGACGGAGCAAGCAGTCAAAAGTCAAAAGTCAAAAGTTTTTAATTCCAAAGCTTTGCTGCTTTTTAGATAATTGTTTTATTTACGGCGTGCTTTAGTAGTTAATTATCTTAAAATAATGTTTTTTAGTATTGTTATTCCTACCTATAATCGCTTACCAATTTTACAAAAATGTTTACAAGCTTTAGAATCTCAACAGTTAACTGATAATCAAGTTGAAGGTTATGAAATTATTGTCGTTGATGATGGTTCAACCGATCAAACATTAACTTGGTTGAGCAATTCTACTCTTAATTTACCTCATGTAAAAACTTTAACTCAATCTCATCAAGGTGCTGCTGCTGCGAGGAATTTAGGAGTCAACAATGCCCAAGGTGACACAATTATTTTTATTGATAGCGATTTGGTAGTTACAGAAAAATTTCTTCAGGCTCATGCCGATGCTTTAGTAACAGGAAAAGCTAAACTTGGAAGCGATCGCTTGTTTACTTACGGTTGGGTAATTAATACTGCTAACTTTGAAAATCCTACTACTGAACCTTATAAAATTACTGATTTTTCGGCTGCTTATTTTGCCACAGGAAATGTCGCGATCGCAAAAAAATGGTTAGTAGAGGCTGGTTTATTTGATACTCAGTTTCAACTCTATGGTTGGGAAGATTTAGAATTAGGAGTTCGTTTAAAAAAATTAGGATTAAAGTTAATTAAATGTCCTGAAGCAGTCGGTTATCATTGGCATCCACCTTTTAATTTAAATCAAATTCCGCAGTTAATTGATAAAGAAATTCAACGAGGCAGAATGGGAATTGTTTTCTATCAAAAACATCCAACTTGGGATGTTCGGATGATGATTCAAATGACTTTATTGCATCGTTTATTATGGGGAATTTTATCTCTGGGTGGTAATCTAAATGAAAAGACAATGAAGCCTTTATTGCAATGGTTAATTAATCTTGGTAAACCCCAACTTGCGTTAGAAATTGCTCGAATTTTTTTAAACTGGTATAACGTACAAGGTGTTTATGCTGCCTATCAAGAAATTAAAAAGTTAAAAGTCACAAGGCAAAAGGCAAAAAATTTATAACCTTATTACTTATTACCTATTACCTTGAATAAACTGTATCTGTAAAAAAAAAATTTAAACATCTAAGGCATTTTGTTTTAACTCTTCGAGACTGACATAATTTAAGGCAGACTCTTCTGTTGCTGGTAAAACAACTGGTGGTGCTACTCCAGCATCTAACGCTTCTTTCCAACGACTAGCACATAAACACCAGCGATCGCCAGGTTGTAAACCAGGAAAATCAAACATTGGTGCTGGCGTACTCAGATCGTTACCTTGTGCTTTGGTAAATTCTAGAAATTCTGCTGTCATTTCCGCACAGATAACGTGCGCACCGCGATCGCTAGGAGCAGTTTCACATTTACCATTGCGATACCATCCTGTTACAGGAAAACCACAACAAATTTCTAATTCGTTACCAAGTACATTTCGAGCAGTTGTCATCACTTTTTTCTCCAATTATTAGTCTAAAATTTCCTTTAATTTAAATTAGCTGGTTTCAATTTAGAGCTAAATAATTCTTTTAAATTACTGAAAGATTTATTAATTTTATAACTGTTGCCATTCTTGTTGTAAATATTTAGTCCATTGGGCAGCTAAACTAATGTCAGTAAAAGGAATTTTAATTGAATTATTATTAGTCAAAGTGAAGTTTAAAACAGGTTTTCCTTTGTCAGGAAGATTATCTAAATCATCAATAGAATTATTTCCTACTAATAAATCGATTTTTTTCACATCCTGTAGTGAAAACTTATTTAAATTAAGGATTCCTTTCCTAGTAGGATTTCCCCAAGTTATTTCACTACCTTTTTTACCTAAAACTGCTAAAAGATCGTATTTAGCTTTGTCAAACTGTTCTGACCAAATTCGATAACCTTCTACTTTTTGATATTCAATCCAGCCACTCCAAGCCAACCAAATAAAAACTCCTAATAAAGGTAACCATAATAAACCTCTTTCCATAATTTATCCTAACTTTAATTATTGATAACTTCGGTAGTTTGTTTCAAAACAGTTCCACATCTTTTACAAAAGATAGCATCACTATCGTGGTAAGACAAACCACATCCAGAACACTCGTTTTCTATCAAATTTTTATTCTTGATCAGTTGTTTGATTAACTCACCAAATTGCCAGGGAATCAATAACACTCCTGTTAAAATCATTAGTAAAGTTACAGCCTTTCCCGAATCTGACAATGGAGTAACATCTCCATAACCTACCTTTGTCATTGTAACAACCACAAAATAAAAGGCATCAAAAAAGTTTTTGAAGCTGCCACTATTAACTTGGTGTTCTATTTGGTAAATTAAACCTGCGTAGACAAAAAGTAAACAAAAAACAGTCAGAAAAATCCGAGTATAAATAATATTATCTTCAGCTTTGATCCCTAATATTTTAAAACCTATATGCCAAAAACGAATAATTCTAATAATTCTAAACCATCTGAAAATACGAAAAAATCGAAAATCTATCCATTCAATCAATAAAGGTAAAATCGAAATAAAATCTATTAAAGAAAAAAAACTAAAGAAAAATTTAGAGCGATTTTCCGCCGTCCATAATCGTAAAATATATTCGCAAGTAAAAATAATTAAGATAATTGTATCTAGCCAATCTAGCTTAACTATTATTTCTGGAGCAAGAGGGTAAGTTTCGAGAATAAAAATTAATGAGGAAAGTAATATTAATCCTAAAATAATTAGATTAATGACTAATCCTGTAGTAGTTTCAACTTTGTCAAAATAAAGAGCAATCTTTTTCCTGAGTAAAAGCATCAAAATTAGATTTTCTCTTAATTGTTAATTAATAACTTATATTTTGATTCTAAACACATAACTTAGATATCTGTGAATTATTTTCATGGAATCATTGACTAAATTTTGATATTTTAATTCAAAAATTGAGGTCGAGCTTGTTGATTAATTTTCAAAATCTGCTCTAATTTATCCCACTTTTCTTGTTCAATTATTTCAATTATTCCCTCTAAATTGTGACGATACTGATAAAGCGATCGCAATAATTCTTGACGGTTATATTGTGCCATCATCATACCCAATTCTGGATTACCACCGCCAACTCGACTAGTATCACGAAAACCGGAACTTGCTAATTGTTGAGCTAATTTTAATACTTTTGCGTCTTCTTCCCCCAAACAAGCAGCAATCAAACTCGCACTAATCATCACAGGTAAATGAGAAATCCAAGCAACAGCGCAGTCGTGTTCTTCAGGAGAACAGATATAAGTATTTGAGCCAAGAGATTGAGCAATTTGAGTTAATTTTTCTACTGCGGTTGGTTTAGTTTGACTAGTAGGAGTAAAAACATAAGCTGCCCCTTGAAACAAATTAGGTATTGCTGCATGAATGCCCTGTTCACTTGTTCCTGCCATCGGATGTCCACCAACAAAATTAGTCCATAACTGAGAACCAGGATTTGCGATCGCGCCTTTTACAGAACCAACATCAGTAACAATCGCATTGGGATTAAGATAAGGAACTAACTCTTTTACAGTAGGTATAATTGCACCAATTGGTGTACAAACAAAAATAATTTCGGCTTGAGATAAAAGCTCTAAATCTGTACTAGCTCGATCGACAACACCTTTTTCTACGGCAATTAGACAAGTACTTTCCTGACGAGACACTCCTAAAATCTGATGTCCTTGAGTCCGCAAATCTATCCCTAAAGAACCACCAATTAAACCCAAACCAACAATTCCAATTTTCATAACTGTGTTTATTTGTTTCTTTACTAAACCAAATAAATAAGGACGTAGCAAGCTACATCCTTACTGATAACTTTGCGGGCAATTCGCGAATTGCCCCTACGGTAAAAAACTGGTCACTGTTACAGCTTAGTACCGCATTCAGGACAGAAATGATTAGTACCGGGATTTTTCGCGCCACAGTTGCTACAGTAAATTAATTCAATTGCCTGGTCTAATTTATTCCGTTGAGGTAAACCAAGCATTTGCGCGTTACTCTTACCAGGTGCAACCATAGGATAACAGTTTTCATCTTTTCGGACTCGTACATCCACTAAAACTGGTCCTTGATGGGCAATCATTTCTGCGATCGCATCACTGAGTTGCTCACGGTTTTGAATTACCATGCCTTTAATGCCATAAGCTTTAGCTAAAAGTTCAAAGTCAGGCATTCCAACTTCCATATTGGAACAAGAATAACGTTCGCCGTAAAAAGCTTGTTGCCACTGACGCACCATTCCTTGCCAACCGTTATTAATAATTACGGTTTTGACATTGATGCCATATTGCGCCAAAGTTCCCAATTCTTGCAAGTTCATTTGGAAACTAGCATCACCGCTAATACAGATTACTTCTTCATCAGGTAGAGCAACTTTTGCCCCCATTGCAGCAGGCATTCCATAACCCATTGTTCCTAAACCTGCGCTAGAAATCCAGCGACGAGGGCCATTTTTCAAAAATTGCGCTGCCCACATCTGATGTTGCCCAACATCAGTAGTGTAGTAGGCATGAGGTGCTTGACGACCAATTTCAACAATTACTTCTTGGGGAGATAAACTATCCGCATGATGAGGCACTTCCAATGGATAATCTTCACGCCAGCGATTAATTCGCCCTAACCAAGCTTTGTTTTGTTCATTGTGAGTAGGAAGATTTAATTCTCTAACCCTCTGCAAAATTTGTTCTAGTACCTGACGAACATCACCCACAATTGGTACTTCGGGAGTACGATTTTTCCCTACTTCAGCAGGATCGATATCGATGTGAATGACTTTAGCACGGGAAGCAAACTCGTCTAATTTTCCTGTCACGCGGTCATCAAATCTTGCCCCAACTGCAATCAACAAGTCGCATTCACTGACAGCAAAGTTCGCATAAGCTGTACCGTGCATCCCCAACATTCCCAGTGCCAGAGGATGATGTTCATCAAAAGACCCAATTCCCATTAAAGTTGTAGTAACTGGGATTTGAAAACGTTCGGCTAATTCCTGGATTTGACTGTGGGCATCTGCTGCGATCGCACCACCACCAATGTAGAGTAAAGGTCTTTCTGCTGCTTCAATTAGCTCGATAGCTGCATTAATCTGACGAGGATTACCTTTGACCGTAGGACGATAACCTGGTAATTTTACTTGTCCTGGTTCAACAGGAATATAATCAAATTTTTCTAAACCGACATCTTTCGGTACATCAATTAAGACTGGTCCCGGACGACCGCTTGTGGCGAGATGAATAGCTTCCGCCACAATTCTTGCCATATCTTGAGCTTGCCGAACCACATAGGAATGCTTAACTATTGGTAAGGTAATCCCGTAGATATCTGTTTCTTGAAAGGCATCAGTACCAATTGCACTAAGGGGGACTTGTCCCGTTATGACTAGTATTGGAATTGAGTCCATGTGTGCCGTAGCAATCCCTGTAACCAGGTTAGTTGCACCTGGACCAGAAGTACCGAAACAAACACCAATCTTACCAGTAGCACGAGCATAACCATCGGCTGCATGAGATGCACCTTGTTCGTGTCTGACCAGAATATGCTGAACGTCTCCCCGGGCTTCAGCACGATACAATTCGTCGTAAATCGGCAGAATTGCACCCCCAGGATAGCCAAAAATATGCTTAACGCCGTGGCGACAGAGACTATCAATCAGAGCGTAAGCTCCTGTACGACGTTGGGGAATGTTAGTAGAATGTGGGCTTTGAGGAACGCTTATTGAAACCACGAGGCAAACCGTCTAACTTGCTTAATTAATATTTATCTTAGAATTTGTTGTCTATGATGCAACACGAAATGAAAGAAATTGATATGTCCAAATTTTCCTAGTTTAAATGAATCTGTTAGTTCTGTCGAGGGGTTAAATCAAAGAATTTTTGGGACTTTTGGCTAATTGGCGTATTTAAAGCAATTAAATTTAGGCAGATTTTTTTTCAAAGTTTCGTGACATAAAGGGAAATATTATGTTTAATGAACTGGATTAGAAACTAGGCGAGATTATGGTATTTATTCAGTTACAAGTAGGTAATCAAGATTTTCATCTCGATGGATAAAAGATTTTTTAATATTTTTAATTTAACCGAAGAGCAAGCGATCGCGCTATTAAAAAAGCCTTTAACTGAATTAGAAGACCAATCGGAGCGTTATGTCGCTGCTTCCCATTTGATTAATTTTCCCACTCCTCGCGCTATTGATGCTTTAATTGAAACAATTCAAGACCCTAATCCTGAACTGTACCATCGCATTGCTCGACGTAAAGCAGTGGAGAGTTTGGGTAGGTTAAAAGCCAAAGAAGCTTTACCTACTATTAGAGCGTGTTTAGCGGATGAGGATGTTTACACCGTAGAAAATGCTGTCTGGGCAATTGGAGAAATTGGGACTGAAGATGAGTCTATTTTGGCAGAAATAGCGAATTTATTAGACAAACCAGGACAAAATTATCGTTTAATTATTCAAACTTTAGCTAAATTTAATTATCAACCTGCTTTAGCTCGGATTAAAGCTTTGACCGATTCTGAAGATGAACCAACTGCCAGTACAGCGATCGCAACTGTGGCTCGTTTAACAGGGGATTACAGTAAGATCGGGCGAGTAGTGGATTTTTTACAACATTCTAGTGTTAATGCTAGAAGAGCTTGTATTCAAGATTTAATCGATGCTAAATATTATCCTGCCCTCAAGGATATCGCTAAATGCCCTGTTTCAATAGTGTTTCGCCTGCGAGGAATTAGACTGTTAGCAGAAGCGGGAATAGGGGAAGGTGAAATTAATTTTGCCCAAGTTGAACCCAGTTTAGATCAAGTCATATGCGATCGCCCTCAAGATTTAGAAATGGTACACGAATATGACCAAAAACCGAGTTTAGAATTTCTGATTCGTGAATTGTATCATACTGATTTTGGACGTTGTTATTTAGCTAGTCAAACTTTACTCGAGGAATATCCTCAACAAGCACCAGAAGCATTAATGGAAACCTATCACGCCGAAGCCTATAATGATTATGGAGCGCATTATCATGTCATTAAACTCTTCGGTTGGCTTCAATATCAACCCGCCAAAGACATCATTATTGAAGCTTTACACAACAATCAACCCCAGTTTCAAAAATCCCGTGCAGCAGCAGCGATAGCTTTAGCGAATTTAGGTGCTACTGAAACAATTCCTTTAATAAAAAATGCTCTTACTAGTTCTATTTTCGATCTTAAATACGCCTGTTTATTAGCATTAGAACAATTAGGAGATTATTCTAGTTGCCAAATAGCTGTTGAAGATGCAGACTTGTTAATTAAAACTAAAGCCAAACAGCTAGGAAGTTTTTTAAATTAAATAAACTTTAAAAAATAGCTCACAGTTCACAGTTCAAAATTCAACGTTTATAGTTAGAAAAGTGTCGGTGACACCTCTGTCCACAATTCAAAATTGATCGACAATTAACAAACAATTAACCAAATGTTGGTTGGATTTTATTTAATTAGGAACTGATCTAGCTATTACTAGAAACTAATTAAAACCCAAGCCTTGTGTAAATAAAGTTAATTGAGGATTAATCAATTGTCTCTTGATAAAAAATATCCTGATTTAAGAAATGAAAACCCCATAGTTCGCGAACGAATTATGCAGCAAATAGTTGATGAATACAATACAGAAACGATCGCTCAACTAGTGGAAGTTTTAAATTCCGAAGATGCAATTTATCGACGTACAGTGGTCAAGACTCTCAATCTAATTGGTTTAGATGCCATTCCTGCTTTATTACAAGAATTAAATCAAAGTGAAAATTCTCTAACCAAAGCTAGTTGTATCAACGCTTTAAGTACAATTGCTCATCAAGATGAAGCAGAACAATTTCAGAGCCAAATTTTAACCAGCTTACAACAAGCACTAGAAGACCCCAATCCGATGGTACAACTATCTAGTGTAGGAGCGATCGAAACTTTTGGAGAACCAGCCTTTGAGATTCTGACTGCTGCGATCGATTCTGATAATCTTTTGGTACAGGTAGCGGTAGTTAATGCTTTGGGTTCTTTGGGAGATCCTAGAGGTTTAGAAGTATTATCCCCCTTATCTCAAGATCAAACCGTCGATCCCTATGTTCAAGAATTAGCTGTTAGTGCCTTATCTCGTTTAGAACAGGTAATTAAATTTAATAGTTAAAATCTCCATGAAAGTACCTGTTTGGGAAACTTCTCTTTCTAAGCTAAGTTTATCTAACCATGAAATTCATATTTGGCGTGCTAGTTTAAATTTATCACCTCAAGAAATCGAACAACTAGAACAAACTTTGTCCGAAGATGAGCGATCGCGTGCTAATCGTTTTCGTTTTCCTCATCTTAAAGACCGTTTTATTGCTGCTAGAGGGAATTTAAGAAAAATTCTGAGTTTTTATCTCCAAATAGAAAGCGATCTTATTAAGTTTGAATATAGTTCTCGTGGTAAACCTCAATTAGCAGTAAATTTAAATCAAGTTGGTTTACAATTTAATTTGTCTCATTCTCAAGATTTAGCTTTGTATGGGTTTAGTCTTCATCAAAAAATTGGTATAGATTTAGAACATTTACGTTCTATTTCTGATGTGGAAAAACTTGCTCAAAGATTTTTTTCTGCTCAAGAATATAAATTGATTAATGAAAGCGATCGCAATTTAAAACAACAAATTTTTTTACAATTTTGGACGGCTAAGGAAGCTTATTTAAAAGCAACTGGTGAAGGTTTGGTTGATTCTTTATCTGAAATTAAATTTTTGATTAAACCAGATCAAACCATTAGTTTGCAGTCTATTCATGGAAATATTCAAGCGGGTCAAAATTGGTTAGTTGATAACTTTATTCCTGCTCCTGATTACGTTGCTACTGTTGCTGTGGAACAAACTTTGTCTAATAATAATCAACCAAAAATTTGTTTTTGGGAGATAGAAAAAATTACGTCCACTGATAAACGCAGATGAACGCGGATAGAGTTATCAATTGGAATTGATTGTTAATAGGAATAATCAATTATATTTATACTAATTGGCAAAAGCAAAGCCCTCAAGCCTCTAGCAAAGAGTCTAGAGACTCGGTCGATGTTTGGAAGTCAGAGGTCAGTTTTTACTTATTACCTATTACTTATTACCTATTGCTTATCAAATTGGTATTAGTTTTTGGTTTCCTACACTTTAAGCAACTGTTACTTCAGAAGATAAATAAACATCTTGAATTAGATGAAATAATTGAACTCCTTCTTCAAAAGGACGCTGGAAGGTTTTTCTACCAGAGATCAAACCACAACCACCAGCCCGTTTGTTAATTACTGCTGTCCGTATGGCTTCGGCGAAATCATTTTTACCAGTAGCACCACCAGAATTAATTAAACCACTGCGTCCAGCATAACAATTGAGGACTTGATAGCGAGTTAAATCGATGGGATGTTCGCTGGTTAATTCACTATAAACTCGTTCATCAGTTCTACCGTATTTTTTCCCTGTCGCCTTAGCAACTCCTTGATAGCCTTGGTTACATTCAGGTAGTTTTTGCTTGATAATATCAGCCTCGATAGTAACTCCCAAATGATTAGCTTGTCCTGTTAAATCGGCTGCGACGTGATAATCTTGGTCTTGTTTCAATACATCATTACGCAAATAACACCACAGAATTGTAGCCATTCCTAGTTCGTGGGCGCACGCAAAAGCACGGCTGACTTCCTGTATCTGTCGAGTAGATTCTGGTGAACCAAAATAAATTGTTGCCCCAACCGCCACCGCACCTAAGTTCCACGCTTGTTCAACCGAAGCAAACATAATTTGGTCATATTGATTGGGATAGGTTAACAGTTCATTGTGATTAAGCTTGACAACAAAAGGTATCCGATGGGCATATTTACGAGCCACCATTCCTAAAACACCTAAAGTGGTAGCCACAGCATTACACCCACTTTCTAGGGCAAGCTTAACGATATTTTCTGGGTCAAAATAAGTAGGGTTAGGTGCAAAAGAGGCTGCTGCCGAATGTTCGATCCCTTGATCGACAGGAAGAATAGAAAGATAGCCAGTATTGGCAAGTCTACCTGTAGAATAAAGTTGTTGCAAACTACGGAGAACTTGCGGATTGCGATCGCTATTGACAAAAACGCGGTCTACAAAATCTGCTCCTGGTAAATTAAGCAAATTTTGAGATACTTTAGCTTGATAGGTTAATAAATCTTCTGCTTCATCACCTAACCAAGAGACAAAGGATTTTTGTGGGGAACAAGTAACAGTCATGGCAGTTTGTGATTTAATTATTGCTGCTTATTTTCTATTGTGACTATTACTTCAAGGAGCTAGGTTCTGTCCCAAGATAGTTTTCTCTTTTTTAGCCAAAATTATAATCCCATTTTAACCAGCCAATTTAGCAGTAATTCATTGACTACTTCTGGTTTTTCATCATGGGGACAATGACCAGAACTAGGAATAGCATGAAATTCTACTTGAGAATTAGTTGAAGTGAGGTCTTGATAAATTTTTGCTCCTTTAATGGGTGTCCAAGGATCGTCTTCGCCCCATAAAATTAGTAGAGGGTGTTGCAACTTAGGTAATAAATCTTGGGGTTTTGGCCCTGCGGGTGCAGTAAGTACCGAAGCAAAAACTTGATGAGCATTAGGATCGCAAGAAGGAGTATAAAGCATTTCGACCAACTCATCAGTCACAGCATTGCGGTCGCGATACACTTGATATAAGGTACGGCGAATCCGAGCCTTTTGACGAACATTATTAAAAATAAATTTACCCGTCACAGGTGAACTTACCAACTTAGTAAACGTTCCCATGATTAATCGTAAAGGTAAATTTAATTCATCAGGGCGGTGATTTAATCCCCCTGCACAGTTAATTAACACTCCTCCTGCTGCTATTTCAGGATATTCCGTAATCAGCATTAAACTAATCAAACCACCAATCGAATTCCCAACAAAAACCGTAGGTTCGTTAATTTGAGCTTGCCAAAAATCTTTAATTTGAGTTTGCCAAAGCTCTAAAGTGTAATCTAAAGTTGGTTTAGCTGAACCGCCAAAACCTAACAGATCGATCGCAAATACTCGATAACCTTGCTCTGCCAAAACAGGAATGTTCTTTTGCCAATGTCCAATTGAAGCTCCAAAACCATGAATAAGCAAAAGAGGCTGTCCTTGTCCCATGACAGTATATTCAATCGAGTGACCCTGCCAAGCCCAGGCTAGTTTTTCAATTTTGTCCGTTAAAAAAATTTGTTCTGTAGTCACAACTGTAAGTTAGCTTCATCTAATCTCGTTGTTTTGATGATACAAAAATTAATATTTTCTGGAAAGTATTTTACAGTGACCAGTTACCCGTAAGGGCAGTTCGCG